>NZ_JBYSZP010000016.1:0-191694 GCF_058787295.1 Pseudomonas sp. FW305-3-2-15-E-TSA4
CCTGTAGGAGTGAGCCTGCTCGCGATGACGGCGGCACAGTCAACATCTTTACTGACTGGGCGACCGCTATCGCGAGCAGGCTCACTCCTACAGAGGGAGCGAGCTCAGCTCAGCACATAGTCCACCGGCAGCAACATCGGCGGCAGGTCGGTTTCGCCCAGTTCGCTGAGAATGTCACGCTCGATGGTGCGCACCAGCGAGTCAGTCGCCAAATCGTTTTCGTCGCGGCCGAACGGGTCTTCCAGTTCATCGGCAATCGCATCCAGACCAAAGAACGTGTAGCTGACAATCGCCGTGAACAGCGGGGTCAGCCAGCCCAGCGGTTCGGCCATGGCGAACGGCAGCAGGATGCAGAACAGGTAGATCGTGCGGTGCAGCAGCAAGGTGTAGGGGAAGGGCAGCGGGGTGTTTTTGATCCGCTCGCACACCGCTTGTGCCTGAGTCAGGCTGGTCAGGTGATTGGCCAGCAGCATGTAGCGCCACTCGCTCAGTTCACCGCTTTGATGCAGATCCGAACATTGCTGGCCGACCTGCTGCAGAATCCGTCCGCTGTAGTCCGGCACCTGCGCATCGTGTTGCGGGGTGATCCACTTGCTGCTGGCCGCCGCTTCGCTTTCCCGGCGCAACCGCGCGTTCAACGCATGAGCAAACCCGCAGAGGTTGAGCAGCAACGGCTTGCGCTGCGCCGATTCGCGGATGACATGGGTTTCGCGAATCACCGAACGAATGTGCACCAGCACATCGCCCCAGGCCTTGCGCGCTTCATACCAGCGGTCGTAGCAGGCGTTGTTGCGAAAATTCATGAAGATCGACAGTGACAGCCCGAGCAGGGTGAACGGCGTGGCGTTGACCTTGGTGAAGTTGCTCGGATGGAGCATTTCAATCAGCACGATGGCAGAAGCCAGCAGGGTGACCATCAGGGTGCGCAGGGCGATACGTTTGGCGATCGAACCCTTGAGGGTGAAGAGGATGGCGAATTGGTTGACCTTGGGTCTGATGATCATGCTGGGCGATCCCGGTTACGCAGGGTGAGGGCGGCTCAGCCGCCGGTCATGTTCATGAAGCGCACGACCTGAACGTCGTCGTTCACTTCGAAATTGTGCCGATACGGCTTGAGTTTCATCGCTTCGATGATGGCCTTCTCCAGCCGCTCTGGTTGCCCCGGATGAGCGCGCAGCACGGCTTTGAGATCCACCGAATGCTCGTTACCCAGACACAGTAGCAGGCGCCCCTCGACAGTCAGCCGCACCCGGTTGCAAGTACCGCAGAAATTGTGGCTGTGCGGCGAGATAAAGCCCAGACGAATATCCGGCGCCTCGGCCAGCCGCCAGTAGCGCGACGGGCCCTGGGTCGACTCGGCGGAGTCGATCAGGGTGTAGCGCTCGGCGATTTTTTCGCGCACCTGGGCGCTGGAGAAAAACGACTCCGCGCGGCTGTGTTCGCTGATGATCCCCAGCGGCATTTCCTCGATGAAGGAGACGTCGAGCTGGCGGTCGATGGCGAAGCTCACCAGATCGTTGATCTCCTGATCGTTGCGCCCCTGCATCACCACCACGTTGAGTTTGGTTCGGGTGAAACCGGCCTTGCGCGCCGCATCGATGCCGCTGATCACCTGCGCCAGATCACCGGTGCGGGTCATTTGCCTGAAGCGATCCGGGTCGAGGCTGTCGAGGCTGATGTTCAGTCGCTTGACCCCGGCGTCGAACAACGGCGCGGCGAGTTTGCCCAGCTGCGAGCCATTGGTGGTCATGCACAGTTCACGCAGGCCGGGCAGGGCGGCGATCTGCTCGCACAACTTGACCACGCCCGGACGAATCAGCGGCTCGCCGCCCGTCAGGCGAATCTTGCGCGTGCCCAGCGCCACGAAGCTCTGCGCCAGTTGATAGATCTCCTCCAGCGTCAGCACTTGCTGGCGCGGCAGAAACTGCATGTCCTCGGCCATGCAATACACGCAGCGAAAGTCGCAGCGGTCGGTGACCGACATGCGCAGATAGTCGACGCGGCGGTTGTAACCATCGATCAAGACACGCTCTGACATGACAGCCTCGCAGGAGTGGGAAGTCCGCATTGACGGAACCGGTTAGCGCAGATTATGGGCAACTTCAGATCTCGTCCAATCACTGTTTATGACTGCTTGATTGAGCGCGTCGATGATCAATTATTTTTGCTCGAAAGTTACCGCTTTAGTTTCGCAACACCCCGTAAATAAAGGGTTTTTAACCGTGATAGAGGGTTTCGATAGTGTGGTCATAAATAGCGATTAGACAATGTTTTGTAACGGTTCATATCCTTGCTCCGGCAACTGAAACGACCGCTTTATTGCTGTGCAAAGTCGGCCGTCGCTGTTTAACCAAGATCAGGTTTATGCCTGTGTGCATCGTCATGGAGATGTCCCATGTCACAAGTCGACCGTTACAAACCTTACAAGGGCGCCGCTGCCGGTTGGGGGGCTGTGATCAGCCTGACCAAAAGCTGGCTGGGCAGTGAAAACGCCCTGAAAAACATCCGCGCCATGCTCAAGACCAATCAGAACGGCGGCTTCGACTGCCCGGGCTGTGCGTGGGGTGAAGCGCCCGGTGCGAGCATGCTCAAGTTCTGCGAGAACGGCGCCAAAGCGGTGAACTGGGAGGCTACCGGGCGTTTGGTCGACCCGGCGTTCTTCAACAAGTACACGGTATCGAGCCTGGCCGAGCAGAGCGACTACTGGCTGGAATATCAGGGCCGGCTGACCCACCCGATGCGTTACGACGCGCGGGTCGACCGCTATGTGGAAACCACCTGGGAAGATGCGTTCGCGCTGATCGCCGAACATCTCAAGGGCCTGAAATCGCCGCACGAGGCCGAGTTCTATACCTCGGGCCGGGCCAGCAACGAAGCGGCGTTTCTCTATCAGTTGTTCGTCCGCGCCTACGGCACCAACAACTTTCCCGATTGCTCGAACATGTGCCACGAAGCCAGTGCGGTGAGCATGGGCGAGACGCTGGGCGTGGGCAAGGGCACCGTGGTCTACGAGGATCTGCATCATGCCGACGCGATTTTCGTCATCGGCCAGAACCCCGGCACCAACCACCCACGCATGCTCGAACCGCTGCGTGAAGCGGTGAAACGCGGCGCGCAGGTGGTGTGCATCAACCCGCTGAAAGAACGTGGCCTGGAACGTTTCCAGAACCCGCAGAACCCGCTCGAGATGCTCAGCAACGGTTGGGAAGCGACCAACACCGCGTACTTCCGCCCGGCGCTGGGTGGCGACATGGCGATGATTCGCGGCATGGTCAAATTCCTTCTGCAGTGGGAGCGTGAAGCCCAGGCCAGCGGTGGCGAACCGGTGTTCGACCATGCGTTTATCGCCGAGCACACCTCGGGTCTGGACAGCTACCTGGCAGAAGTCGACGCCACGACTTGGGAGCACATCCTCGAGCAGTCCGGCGTGCCGTTGCACGACATCGAACTGGCGGCGCGCATGTATGGCCGCGCCAAAAGCGTGATCATGTGCTGGGCCATGGGCCTGACCCAACACGTGCACTCGGTGCCGACCCTGCAGGAAGTCATCAATCTGCAATTGCTGCGCGGCAACGTTGGCCGTCCGGGCGCCGGTCTGTCGCCGGTGCGCGGGCACAGTAACGTGCAGGGCGACCGCACCATGGGCATCAACGAACTGGCGCCGAAGGAGCTGATGGACGCGCTGGAAAAACGCTTCAACTTCAAAGTACCGCGCATGCACGGCCACAACACGGTGATGGCGATCGGTGCGATGGAGCGTGGCGAAGCCAAAGTGTTTATCGGTCTGGGCGGCAACTTCGCTCAAGCCACGCCGGACACCCCGCGCACTCACGAAGCGATGCGCAAACTCGACCTGACCGTGCACATTTCGACCAAGCTCAACCGCAGCCATCTGGTCACCGGACGCGACGCATTGATCCTGCCGTGCCTCGGTCGCACCGACATCGACATTCAGGCCGAAGGCCCGCAAGGCGTGACCGTGGAAGACACCTTCAGCATGGTGCATTTGTCGTTCGGTCAGTTGAAACCGAAGTCGGCGCACTTGAAGTCCGAGCCGGCGATCATTGCCGGGATTGCCGCCGCGACCTTGGGCAAGCATCCAATCGACTGGGAGTGGGCGGTGGGCGATTACGGACGCATCCGCAACCTGATCGGCGACGTGATTCCGGGCTTCGAAAACTTCAACGAAAAACTGCTGACCCCGGGTGGCTTCCACCTTGGCAACGACGCCTCGGATCGGGTCTGGAACACCGAGTCGGGCAAAGCCCAGTTCACCCCGTGCGTGCTGCCGGAACACCTGATCAGCGAAGGCGTGCGCAACCTGCCGGTCAAGCCGGATCTGATCCTGCAGACCATGCGCTCCCACGACCAGTACAACACCACGCTGTACGGGCTCGACGACCGTTATCGCGGGGTCTATGGCATGCGCGACGTGATCTTCGCCAACGAACAGGACATCCAGCGTCTCGGTTTCGAACCGGGGCAGAAGGTCGATCTGGTGGCGCTGTGGGATGACGAGCGCGAGCGTCGGGTCAGCGGTTTCACCCTGATCGCCTACGACATTCCGCCCGGTCAGGCCGCGGCGTACTACCCGGAAACCAATCCGCTGGTGCCGCTGGAAAGCTACGGCGACCGGACCTACACGCCGACCTCGAAATTCGTCGCGATTCGCCTCGAAGCGGCCAAGGTCAGCAACCTGATCCCGTCGTCGCTGGCCTGACCCGCTACTTATAAAAACCTTGGCAATTTGACTGGCTGCAGGCGTTCGCGCCTGGCGGTGGCCCGGCGACGTGCTGCCGCTTTTCAGCCTGGATGAGGACATCATCATGCTCAACATGGAGGCACTGGACCTGGCGCGAATTCAATTCGCGTTCACGGTTTCGTTCCACATTATCTTCCCGGCGATCACCATCGGCCTGGCGAGTTTCCTCGCGGTACTCGAAGGCCTGTGGCTGAAAACCCGTGACGACACCTACCGCGATCTCTACCACTTCTGGTCGAAGATCTTTGCCGTCAACTTCGGCATGGGCGTGGTCTCGGGGCTGGTCATGGCGTACCAGTTCGGCACTAACTGGAGCGGGTTTTCCGACTTCGCCGGGAGCATCACCGGGCCGTTGCTGACCTATGAGGTGCTGACGGCGTTCTTCCTTGAGGCCGGTTTCCTCGGGGTCATGCTGTTCGGCTGGAACCGCGTCGGCCGTGGCTTGCACTTCTTCGCCACGGTGATGGTCGCTATCGGCACGCTGATTTCAACGTTCTGGATTCTCGCGTCCAACAGCTGGATGCAGACGCCGCAGGGCTTTGAAATTGTCGACGGTCGGGTGATGCCGCTGGACTGGCTGGCGATCGTGTTCAACCCGTCGTTTCCGTTCCGTCTGGCGCACATGGCGATCGCCGCGTTCGTCGCCACGGCCTTCTTCGTGGGCTCGTCGGCGGCCTGGCATTTGCTGCGCGGCAACAATACCGCGCCGGTGCGCAGGATGTTTTCCATGGCGTTGTGGATGGCGCTGATCGTGGCACCGATTCAGGCGGTGGTCGGTGACGCCCATGGCTTGAACACCCTGGAGCATCAACCGGCAAAAATCGCCGCCATCGAAGGCCACTGGGAAAACGCCGACAACGGCCCGACGCCGCTGGTGCTGTTCGGCATCCCCGACATGCAGGCGGAGAAGACCAAGTACGCGCTGGAAATCCCGTACCTCGGCAGCCTGATCCTGACCCACAGCCTCGACAAGCAGATCCCGGCGCTCAAGAGCTTCCCGAAAGAGGATCGGCCGAACTCGACCATCATCTTCTGGAGCTTCCGCGTGATGGCCGGGCTGGGCATGTTGATGATCCTCGTCGGTGTGCTCGGTCTGGCGCTGCGTCGTGGCGGCAAGCTCTATCAGCATCGCGGCTTCCAGCGTCTGGTGTTGCTGATGGGGCCGAGCGGGTTGATCGCGTTGCTGGCCGGCTGGATCACCACCGAAGTCGGGCGTCAGCCGTGGGTGGTTTACGGCTTGATGCGCACCCATGACGCCGCGTCGCACCACTCGGTGGCGCAGATGAGTACCTCGCTGCTGCTGTTCGTGGTGATCTACTGCTCGGTGTTCACCGTGGGCATCGGCTACATGATGAAACTGGTGCGCAAGGGCCCGCAGCCGCATCACGAACATCCGCCGGGGGGCGATCAGTTGCAAACCCCGCGCCGGCCTATTTCGGCGGCTACCGCCCCGATGAAGGAGCACTGAGTCATGGGTATTCAAGGTATCGATCTCTCGTTGATCTGGGGTGTGATCATCGCCTTCGGGGTGATGATGTACGTGATCATGGACGGCTTCGATCTGGGCTTGGGGATCCTGTTTCCGCTGATCCCGGATGAGCAGGAGCGCGACGTGATGATGAACACCGTCGCCCCGGTGTGGGACGGCAACGAAACCTGGCTGGTGCTCGGTGGTGCGGCGTTGTATGGCGCCTTTCCACTGGCCTACGGGGTGATTCTGGAGGCGCTGTACCTGCCGCTGATCCTGATGCTCTGCGGGCTGATTTTCCGTGGCGTGGCGTTCGAGTTTCGCTTCAAGTCGTCAGCGCAAAAGCGTCACTGGTGGGACAAGGCGTTCATCGGCGGTTCGCTGCTGGCGACGTTCTCCCAGGGTGTGGCGATCGGCGCCTACGTGTCGGGCATTCCCGTGGTGAATCGGCAGTTTGCCGGTGGCGGCCTGGACTGGCTGGCGCCGTTTCCGCTGGTGTGCGGCGTCGGTCTGGTGGTGGCTTATGCGCTGCTGGGCAGCACCTGGTTGCTGGTCAAGACCGAAGGCATGCTCGAGTCGCGGATGCGTCTGTTCACCCGGCCGCTGGCGTGGTTGCTGACGGCGATGGTGGTGGTGATTGGTGCGTGGACACTTAAGTTGCACCCGGAACTGGCCACTCGCTGGTCGACCAGCGGACACCTGATGGTGTTCGCCGGGTTGGTGGTGCTGGCGCTGCTGGCGTTGTTCGGGCTGCTGCGCACCTTGCGTCAGCGTCACACCCACTGGCCGTTCGTGTTCACTCTGGTGTTGATGCTGCTCGGTTACATCGGCCTGGCGTTGAGCATCTGGCCAAACATCATCCCGCCATCGGTGAGCCTGTGGGCGGCGGCGTCTCCGCCTTCGAGCCAGTTGTTCGCCTTGATCGGCGCACTGTTCATCCTGCCGGTGATCCTGATGTACACCTTCTGGAGCTACTACGTATTCCGCGGCAAAGTGAGGATTGGCGATGGCTACCATTGATTCGCGCGAGGTCAAAACCAGCCGCTGGTACAAGCGCCTGGGCTGGTTGTTGCTGATCTGGTTCGGCAGCATCGTGTCACTCGCCGTGGTGGCGAGTGTGCTGAAACTGGCGATGTATGCAGCGGGGATGAGAACCCACTGACAATAAAAAAACCGGAGCCATGACTCCGGTTTTTTTTGTGCCTGCAATTCTGAACATCGCAGATGTCCCCGGTGGGAGCGGGCTTGCTCGCGAAGGCGTCCGCTCAGTGGACATCGATGCTGAATGTGCCGGCCCCTTCGTGAGCAAGCCCACTCCCACCCTTTTTCTGGTGCACAGACACATCCTGCCAACAAACATGTTCGGCGCACTGTGATGGCTGATCTAGCCTTTTTTTGAATTCAACCATGAACAAGGCAAAGGAATGCCCAAGCGTTACTCATCACATCGCCTGCGAACCGGCCGTCATTGCGAAGAAAATCAGATCTACCTACTAACCGCCAATACTTTGGGGCGTGAGCCGGTGTTCACGGATTACAGGCTCGGCCGGTTGGTTGTGCATCAGTTCAGGCAGGCGCAGGAAGAGGGATTTGCCGACACATTGGCATGGGTGGTTATGCCCGATCATTTTCATTGGCTGATCCAATTGCAAAAAGGAACACTTGGCCAATTGATGTGCCAGGTCAAATCCCTGAGTACTCGTTCAGTCAACACAGCGAGCGGTAGATCCGGAGGCCTTTGGCAGCAAGGTTTTCATGATCATGCATTACGTCGAGAGGAGGATCTGGTGAAACTGGCCCGCTATGTAGTGGCTAATCCACTGCGGGCCGGACTGGTGGAAAAACTCGGTGACTACCCGCTATGGGACGCGGTCTGGGTTTGAACTCAGGATGCGCATTCACCGCATTACTTCAGAATAAGTGCGATCCCAGTGGGAGCGGGCTTGCTCGCGAAAGCGTCAGGTCAGTCGCCACCGATGCTGAATGTGCCGGCCCCTTCGTGAGCAAGCCCACTCCTACCCTGGATTTCGACCAGCCGCAAATCCTTCATCCAACAGCAATTCCCCTGTGATTTCGGCCAACCGTAAATCCCTGATGCACTGACTACCCCTGTGGGAGCGGGCTTGCTCGCGAAGGCGTCCGCTCAGTCGACATCGATGCTGAATGTGCCGGCCTCTTCGTGAGCAAGCCCACTCCCACCCTTGATAGCGGCCAGCCCTGAATTCTTCATCCACCACCAATCCCCACATCGGATCTTCGGTGTTTTCTGAAGGGGAGTTACTGCGCCCCAAACATCGCGGTCCAGTAAATCCCGGCGCTGCTCTTTGGATCGGTCGCGTAGGCGGCGCCGAGTTCTTTGTATTGCGGGTTCATCAGGTTGGCGCAGTGGCCGGGGCTGGCGAGCCAGCCGTCGACGACCTTGCGCACGGTGTCTTGCCCGGCGGCGATGTTTTCGCCGACCAGTTGCCCGCTGTAGCCGGCCAGTTCGGCGCGGTCACCGGGTGTGCGGCCGTCGCGGTCCTTGTGGTCTAAGTAGTTGTTGTTGGCCATGTCGCGGCTGTGATCCTGGGAAATGCTGCCCAATGTGGCGTTCCAGGTCAGTGGCCCGGCCGCGGCAAAGGCCTGGCCGCCGCATTGACGCGGTTGGGCGCGAGCAGCGTTGAGTTGTTCGAGCAACTTCTGGCCTTCGCTCTGCGCATCACCGAGTTTCGCCGAGAGCAACGGTCGCGCCAGCACAATGCGCCAGTCACGATCGGCGCGGCTGACACCGACATCGACGAACTGCGGATCCAGCACCACCTGACAGAAGCTCTCCTGAATCGCCTTCATCGCCGACGCCGCATCCCGTGGGCCGTTGAGGGTGATCGCCTGCACGTTGACCATCGGGTAGCTGGCGCTGGCCATGGCCTGTTGCAGATCGACCGCACCGGCGGCCGGCAGTCTCAGCCGTGGATCGGCCGACAGCGGTGGCAGTTCACTGGACGCCTGGCTGCCGCAACGCTGCGGTTGGCTGCGGTAGGCATTGATCGACTCGATCAGTTGCGACTCGTCGGCAGCCATGGCCGAGGCGGCCACGGCCAGCCCCACGGCCAGCGCGGCGAAACGCAAAACGGATGGCATGAAGCGCATGGAAATCTCCCTTGAGCTGAGTGCGCTCATGATGCGCGAAAGGCCCCCGGTCAGTGCAATGTCTTTTTCTTCATCGTGCGGATTTTTCTGCGGAACAATGCGCCGAAATTTGCCGTCTACACTCTCCGAAGGCCCCGGGAACCGGGCGTCTCCCCCACGAAACACCTTGCCCGGAACGGGCGCTGCCGGAAGAACAGACATGGGATTGAAATGGTTGGCTGGCTGTTTCGCATTAACCCTTATGGCCGGCGTTGTGAGCGCCACCGAACAGGCGCCGATCAAGGCCAAGGCCGAAGAGAAGGCTCAAGTGCTGGAAGAGAAGGCCGCCGACAAAGTCAGCGCGGCACCGGCACCCAAATCCGAAGCGATCACCCCCACCGAAGTGCAGGCGGTTGACCCCGCTGGCACCGCGCCGCTGGACGATCCGATCACCTGTCTGGCGCGCAGTATCTATTGGGAAGCCAAGGGCCGCGATACGCTGGAAATGGAGGCGGTGGCCAACGTGGTGATGAACCGCCTCGGCCATGACGGCTTCCCCGACACCGTGTGCGCAGTGGTCAAGCAAGGGTCGGAAACCAAGAGCTGCCAGTTTTCCTGGTGGTGCGACGGCAAGGCCGATCAGGTCAAGGAAGACGCCGAATACACCCTGGCCAAGGACATCGCCGGCAAGGCACTCAACCGCCAGTTGCCGGATCGCACCCATGGCGCACTGTACTTTCATGATCGCCAGGTGCATCCGAGCTGGGCCAAGGAGTACAAAAAGACCGCCGCGGTCGGCAAATTCCTGTTCTATAAACCGGCCGGCGGCGATGCGCGTTAGACGCAGACTTCCCGTACACAGTTGCGCAGCCAGCGGTGTGCCGGGTCGGCGTCCATCCGTGGGTGCCAGAGCATCGACACACTGATCGGCGGCATCCGGAAGGGCAGGGCGAAGCTGTGCAGGCCCATGCGCAGCTTGCTGGTGTGACGCTCCGGGACCGTGGCGATCAGGTCCGATTCGCGGACCAGCGTCAGCGCCGCCGAAAAGCCGCCGAATGAAGTAACGATATCCCGCGTCAGACCTGCGGCGAGCAACGCTTCGTCGACCGGGCCGCTGCTGCGCCCGCGCCGTGAGATCAGAATGTGCTGGCCGCCGGCAAAACGTTTGCTGCTGATCTTGCCCGAGCTCAACGGATGGCCCTCACGAACCACACCGATCCAGTGATCCTCAAACAGAATGCGGCTGTGCAGCGTCGGGTCGGTGCTGTCGTCGACCACGCCGGTCTCCAGATCGACCCGGCCTTCGCGCAGCGGCGTGCTGTCCTTGTCGGCTTTCTGCACAAAGCGCAGGCGCACGCCGGGTGCTTCTTCAGCGATGCGCGCGAGCAGCGCGGCGGCGAAGGTTTCGACAAAACCGTCGGTGTTGCGCAGGGTGAAGGTGCGCTGCAACTGGCCGGGATCGAGCACTTCGGCGGGACGCAACACCGCCTCGGCTTCCTGCACCAGAGCGCTGACCCGTTCGCGCAATTCCAGAGCACGCGGGGTCGGCACCAGACCTCGGCCGGCGCGCACCAGCAACGGATCGCCAGTGGTTTCGCGCAGCCGGGCCAGGGCACGACTCATGGCCGACGGGCTCAACCGCAGAATGTGCGCGGCGCGGGCGACGCTGCCTTCGCGCAACAACACGTCGAGGGTGATCAACAGGTTCAGATCCGGTGTGCTCATGACATGGCGTTCCGTGCAGGTATCAAGTGCAAAGCATGCGTCTTGCGCCTTGCCTTGTCGAGACGCAGGCTATGCCGTCTGACCTTTGCACCAGGAGCGCCCGATGCCCGGATCCCCCTTGCCCCCTCAAGCCCGCTGGGCGCTGACCAGTCTGGCGCTGTCGATGTTGATGCCGTCGCTGGACACCAGCATCGCCAATGCCGGATTACCGACCTTGGCTGCAGCGTTCGATGCGACGTTTCAACAGGTGCAGTGGATCGTGCTGGCCTACCTGCTGGCGGTCACCACGTTGATTGTCAGTGTCGGGCGTCTGGGCGATGTGTTCGGGCGGCGACGCCTGCTGCTGATCGGCATCGGCATTTTTACCAGTGCTTCGCTGTGCTGTGCGCTGGCGCCGGGGCTGGGCTGGTTGATCGGCGCGCGGGCCGTGCAGGGCCTTGGCGCGGCGATCATGTTCGCCTTGACGGTGGCGCTGGTGGCGGATGCGGTGCCCAAGGCGCGGGCGGGCAGTGCGATGGGCTTGCTGGCAACCATGTCGGCCACCGGCACCAGCCTCGGGCCATCGCTGGGCGGTCTGCTGATCACGCATGTCGGCTGGCCGTCGATCTTTGTCCTCAACGTGCCATTGGGCCTGCTCAATGCGTGGCTGGTTTATCGTTATCTACCGGCCGATCGCCCGGCCAAATCGGCAGTCGCGTTTGATTACCTCGGCACCGTGGTGCTGGTATTGACGCTGGCCGCCTACGCGCTGGCGATGACGCTCGATGGCTACACGCTGATGTTGCTGCTGGTCAGCCTGTGCGGGGCAGGGGTGTTTGTTGCGGTCGAGATGAACGCCAGGGCGCCGCTGATTCGCCTGTCATTGTTTGCCGACGCACGTCTGAGCAGCAGCCTGGCGCTAACGTTGCTGGTAACGACGGTGATGATGACCACGCTGGTGGTCGGGCCGTTTTACCTGAGCCGGGGCCTGGGACTGGGCAGCACCGTGGTCGGCCTGGCATTGTCGGTCGGGCCGCTGCTGGCGGCGTGTGGCGGGGTGCCGGCGGGGCGTCTGGTGGATCGCTTCGGTGCGCGGCGGGTGGTGCCGGGGGCGTTGTTCGGGTTGGCCGGTGGTTGCAGTTTGTTGGCGTTGTTGCCGATGAGATTCGGTCTGGTGGCGTATCTGCTGCCGATGGCTGTGGTTGCCAGCAGTTACGCGTTGTTTCAGGCGGCCAACAATAGCGGGTTGATGGCCATGGTCAGTCAGGATCAGCGCGGCGTGGTGTCGGCCCTGCTCGGGCTGTCACGCAATCTCGGACTGATCACCGGCGCGGCGGTCATGGGCGCGGTGTTCGCCTTCGCTACGGGTGACCCGACGCAAGCCCCGGCCGAGGTCATCGGCAGTGGCTTGCACTACACGTTCGGGGTTGCGGCGGCGCTGATGGTCGTCGCCCTGATCGTCAGCTGGCGTGGGTACTCAAGATGCTCGCCACTTGCTGCGGCTGGCAGTTGAGGTACGGCGAGGACTTCAGCCAGCGCTGGTCCGGGTACCAGGAGAACATGAACTGGCCGTCCTTGAGTTTATCGATCACCTGCTTCGCCACTTGCGGGCGCACCGCCGGGCAACCCTGGCTGCGACCGATACGGCCCTGACGCTTGCTCCACAACGGATTCACGTAGTCGGCGGCGTGGATCACGATGGCCCGGTCGCGGGCCAGGTCATTGAAGCCCGGTTCCAGACCGTCCATGCGCAGCGAATAACCGTGGGTCCCCTCGTAACTTTCCTGGGTGCGGAACAGACCGAGGCTGGATTGGTAACTGCCTTCGCGGTTGGAGAACTGGGTAGCGAAATTTTCCCCGGAATTTGAACCGTGGGCGACCAGATCGCGCAGCACCAGTTTCTTTCTGTTCAGATCGAAGATCCACAGCCGGCGGGCGGTGGAGGGCTGCGAATAGTCGATGATCGCCAGGTGGCGTGAGGGTCTCGCGCCATTGTTGACTGCGCATTGCATGGCGCTCAAGGCACCTTTCAGCGCTTGGGGATTGAGTTCCGGCGCGGCGTGGGCGAGGCTGGTGAAGAGCACCGGCGATGGTTTGCCGGCGGCGAAAGCTGGGCTGCTCACGACGACGAGGGTCGCGGTGGTCAGCAGAAGTCGGCGCAAATACGTCAACATTTATAAAGTGTCCTCACTTGCTACTTATTTGGCACTTTGGCTCCTGACTCCCAGTCATACCCGACAGACCCCTGTTTCGAGCCTGACTGTTCAGCGCACCTGATGTAAGGTTGACCGTCATTCAGACGGCCACGGATTGGAGTAAAGCAGTTGTTCAAAAAGTACGCATGCTACTTGAGCATTTGTTTGCTCGCTGCGCCGTTTGTCGCTTGCGCCGATGAGCCGCTGCCACCGTTGCAGACCCTACCGACGCCGCCGGCGGAAATGCCGCTCGAGCCGCAAAGTCCGCTGCAAGCGGTGCTGATCGGTTTACCCCAGGCGTGCCCGGCGATTGCCGCGCACCTGAGCGGCGCGGCGCTGACGCAATTGCAGGCGTTTTATCAGCAGCAGGACTGGCTGCCGGTGTGGGCCAGCGAGTCCGGGCGTTTGCCGGCCTTGCGCGCGCAGTTGCAGCTGTTGGCCGATGATGGCCTCAATCCCAAACGTTATCCAGTCGCCACTAATCCGCCGCAGGACGGCGAGTTGTGTGCCGATATCGATATCACTCGCTACTACCTGCAAGCCCTGCAGGATCTGCATTACGGTCGTCTGCTGCAATCGCATTTCGAACCGCTGTGGCATTCCGATGACACCCCGCGTGATCGTCAGGCGGAATTGCTGGCGATCGCCGTGCCCGGTCTGCAGGACATCAAGACTGCGTTCGATCTGGCGCGCCCGCGTCTGGCGCAATACCAGAGCCTGCGCCACCTCTACGCCAGCCAGCGGCTGCAGGCCTTGCCGCACTGGCAGTCGGTGGGCAACGGCCCGTTGCTGCGCCCGGCGATGGAAGACAAACGCGTGCCGGAACTGGCCCAACGCCTGTTCAACGAAGGCTATCTGACCCACGCCATCGGCACGCCCGGCAATGCCTATGAGGGTGTGCTGGTGGAAGCGGTGAAGAGCTTCCAGGCCAACCATTCGTTGCAGGCCGACGGGGTAGTCGGGCCGGGGACGATTGCCGAGCTCAACATCAGCCCGCTGACGCGCCGCGAGCAGTTGCGGGTCAACCTTGAGCGCTTCCGCTGGCTGGCGCAGGACATGGAACCCGACGGTTTGCTGGTCAACGTCGCCGCCGCTGAACTGACCCTGTATCAGGCCGGCGTGCCGGTCTGGCAGACCCGTACCCAGGTCGGTCGCGCCGAGCGGCAGACCCCGCTGCTCAAATCCCGGGTCACGCGCCTGACGCTGAACCCGACCTGGACCGTGCCGCCGACCATCTGGAAAGAAGACAAGCTGCCGGCGATCCGCAAGGACCAGACCTTCCTCAGCCGGCAGAATCTGCAGGTGCTCGACGCCCATGGCCAGCCGTTGGCCGCAGCGGATATCGACTGGGACAACCCCGGCAACATCATGCTGCGCCAGGAGGCCGGGCCGCGTAATCCGCTGGGGCAACTGGTGATCCGCTTCCCCAACCCCTTCGCGGTGTACCTGCACGATACGCCGAGCAAGGCCCTGTTCGACAAAGGCCCGCGCGCCTTCAGCTCGGGCTGTGTGCGGGTCGAGCACCCGATGCAACTGCGCGACCTGTTGCTGACCCCGGCGGAACGTACGCGCACCGACACCTTGCTCGCCACCGGCAGCACCCACGAATTCCGCCTGTCGGCACCGGTGCCGATCCTGATGACCTACTGGACGGCGCAGGTCGGCAAGGATGGGCAGGTGCGCTATGCGCCGGATATCTACAGCCGCGACAGTGCGCTGCTCGCCGGTCTCGACGGCGCACACTGAGTTCCGGATTTGTAGCAATCCCACCAGTGGGAGCGGGCTTGCTCGCGAAAGCGTCAGGTCAGCCAACATCAATGCTGACTGTGCCGACCCCTTCGTGAGCAAGCCCACTCCCACCCCTGATCGCGGCCAGGCCCCAATCCCTCATCCACCACAGCCCCCTGTGGGAGCGGGCTTGCTCGCGAAAGCGTCAGTTCAGTCAACATCAATGCTGACTGTACCGGCCCCTTCGTGAGCAAGCCCACTCCCACCCCTGATCGCGGCCAGCCCTGAATCCTTCATCCACCACAGCCCCTGTGGGAGCGAGCCTGCTCGCGAAAGCGTCAGGTCAGCCAACATCAATGCTGACTGTACCGACCCCTTCGTGAGCAAGCCCACTCCCACCCTTGATCGTGGCCAGCCCTGAAGCTTTCATCTACCACAGTCCCCTGTGATAGCCAGTGTGATTCGTGGCAGTTGCGCAGCGTCTAGCCCCAGTGTCCCCGCAATCCCATGGGGCGAGACTTCGGAACCCGGCATGCAAGCGCTGTTGAACGAGATTCTTGACGCTGTCCGGCCCCTGATCGGGCAGGGCAAAGTGGCTGATTACATTCCCGCCCTCGGCACCGTGCCGGCCAATCAGCTGGGCATCGCCGTGTATGGCAACGACGGCGAAATGTATTGCGCCGGCGACGCCGAGACGCCGTTCTCGGTGCAGAGTATTTCCAAGGTGTTCAGCCTGGTGCAGGCGATCGAGCATTCCGGTGAGGCGATCTGGGAGCGCCTGGGGCACGAGCCGTCCGGCCAGCCGTTCAACTCGCTGGTGCAACTGGAGTTCGAACGCGGGCGCCCGCGCAATCCGTTCATCAACGCCGGGGCGCTGGTGATCTGCGACATCAACCAGTCGCGTTTCGCCGCGCCAGCCCTGTCGATGCGCGACTTCGTGCGGCGCCTGTCGGGCAATCCACAGGTGATCGTCGACGGCAAGGTCGCCGAGTCCGAATACCAGCATCGCGCCCGCAACGCGGCCATGGCGTACCTGATGCAATCGTTCGGCAACTTCCACAACGACGTCGAAGCGGTGCTGCGCAGCTACTTCAGCCACTGCGCGCTGCGCATGAACTGCATCGATCTGGCCCGCGCATTCTGCTTCCTCGCCAACGACGGTTTCTGCAAGCACAGCGGCGAACAGATCCTCACTCGGCGCCAGACCCAGCAGGTCAACTCGATCATGGCCACCAGCGGTCTGTACGACGAGGCCGGCAACTTCGCTTATCGCGTCGGCTTGCCGGGCAAGAGCGGGGTTGGCGGCGGCATTGTCGCGGTGGTGCCGGGGCAGTTCACGGTGTGCGTGTGGTCGCCGGAACTCAACGCTGCCGGTAACTCGCTGGCGGGGATGGCGGCGCTGGAGATGCTCAGTTCGCGGATTGGCTGGTCGGTGTTCTGACCCGATCTTCCAAACACTGCAAAATCCTGTGGGAGCGAGCCTGCTCGCGAATGCGGTGGGTCAGCGAGAGATGCATCGACAGGCACGACGCTTTCGCGAGCAGGCTCGCTCCCACAAGGGTTTTGTGTTGCCTCGGAGAGCGCAGTTCCTATACATTTTCCGGCCGCCCCTCATATGGTGAATCCGCTTCATGTCTCTTGCGCTCGAACGTCTAGTCGCTGGCACGCCGATCCCTTTCGCTGGCAACCGTGTGACCGTGGTCAGCCCCGAACTGGCGGCGCGGTTTCAGCCCGGTGACCACCTGCTGGTCGAGCAGGTGAGTGGCGAGCTGTTGCTGATTCCGGTGGTCGATCAACAAGCGGCTGCGGTGGCAATCGAGCGTGCTGAAGCGGCATTCACTGCATTGTCGGCAGTGTCCGACGAAGCCATCAGTCGCTTCTTCGACCTGTTCGCGCAACGCCTGGAAACCCCGGAATGCTGGACCTTGATCGAAGCCGCGAACCTGGCCGACATCGAACGCGCCAAGGCCCGTGGTCGCTCGACCACCCGACTGCTCGCCGACGAGCGCATGCGCCGCGACATGATCGCCGGTCTGCGCGCCTGGCGTGATGCGCCGGCCACGCGCGGCAAGGTCATCAGCTGCGTCGAACACGACGGCTGGAAGGTCGAGCAAGTGGTGTCGCCGCTGGGCATCGTCGCCTTCGTGTTCGAAGGACGACCGAATGTGTTCGCCGATGCCGCCGGCGTACTGCGCACTGGCAACACCGCAGTGCTGCGCATTGGCAGCGACGCGTTGGGCACCGCGCAAGCGATCGTCACTCACGCGCTGAACCCGGCGCTGGCCGATGCTGGTTTGCCGGCAGGTGCGGTGTCGCTGGTGGAAAGTGTCAATCACGCGGCCGGGTGGGCAATGTTCGCCGACCGGCGTCTGTCGCTGGCGGTGGCCCGGGGTTCGGGGCGTGCGGTCAGCCAGTTGGGCAGCATCGCCCAGCAGGCGGGCACGGCCGTCAGCCTGCATGGCACCGGCGGCGCCTGGTTGATTGCTGACCGTGATGCCGATGCCACACGTTTCGCCGCCGTGGTGCGCAATTCGCTGGATCGCAAAGTCTGCAACACCCTGAACGTCTGCCTGATTCACCGCGAGCGTGCTGCCGAACTGGTGCCGCTGTTCCTCGATGCCCTGAAGCAGGCCGGCAATGCACGCGGGCAGGGCTGCAAATTGCACATCGTCACAGGCACCGAAAGTTACCTGCCGGCCGAGTGGCAGAACGCGACGGTCGAGGTCTATCGCGCTGAGGGTTATCAGACCGAAGCCCTGGCCGAAACGCTTGCGGAATCAGAGCTGGGCCGCGAGTGGGAATGGGAAGAAACCCCGGAAGTCAGCCTGATGATCATCGACGATCTGGATCAGGCGATCACGTTGTTCAACCGCTACAGCCCGCAGTTCACGGTGTCGCTGATCAGCGAGGATGCGGGCGCCCAGGAACGCTTTTACAACGCGGTGAACGCGCCGTTTGTGGGCAATGGGATTACCCGCTGGGTCGATGGTCAGTACGCGCTGAACAAGCCGGAACTGGGGCTTTCGAACTGGGAGAGCGGGCGCTTGTTTGCGCGCAGTGCGATTCTTTCGGGGGATGGGGTGTTTACGGTTCGTAGCCGTATGACCCAGATCGACCTCAGCGTAAAACGCTGAAAACGCGTTATCCCATTGATGCACACCGGCCCTGTGGCGAGGGGATTTATCCCCGATGGGGCGCGAAGCGGCCCCAAGAGATCGGGCCTGCTGCGCAGTCCATCGGGGATAAATCCCCTCGCCACAAGTTCCTCTTCACCTCAGCGGACTTGTATCAGGCAACTGCGCTGGCGTTTGCCTGAATGGCACAAGTCGCCGGCTGCTCAGCCAGAGGCACAAACGTACGCCGATCCGCCGCCAGCGCATCGATCGAGCCGGTCTCGATGTCATACACCCAGCCATGCAGGTTCAGCAGGCCCTTCTCCTGGGCCAGACGTACGCTCGGGTGGGTCTGAATATTCGCCAGTTGCGCGATCACATTTTCCCGCACCATCGAACTCAATTTCGCCGCGTCATTGGCATGCGGCCGCGCCTCGTTCACCACTTTCGCCGACTCGGCATGTTGCAGCCAGCCGCTGACGGCGGGCAGGTGATCCATGCATTTGCATTGGGCAATCGCGGTCATCGCGCCACAATCGGAGTGGCCGCAGATCACGATGTCCGTCACCCCAAGCACCGCCACCGCGTATTCCACCGTCGCCGACACCCCGCCCGGATGCGGGCTGTAGGACGGCACGATATTGCCTGCGTTACGGATCACGAACAGCTCGCCGGGTTCTTGCTGGGTCAGCAGTTCCGGGACGACGCGGCTGTCGGAACAGGTGATGAACAAGGTGCCCGGGGTTTGAGTGGTCGCCAAGTGCTTGAACAGCTCGGTGCGTTGCGGAAACGCCTCGTTCTGGAACTTCAGAAAGCCTTCGATCAGGTTTTTCATGGTGTTGTCCTCTCAGTTCGAACAGCCGGTGCCGAATTCGCTGTATTGAAGAATGTGTTTTGCGCCGTGGCTGTCGAGGTAGGTCATCTCGACCGGTACAGCGCCGCAGACGTCGGTGACCGGGGTGATGCTCACGATTTCAGCAATATCCAGAGTCATGCCGTAGCGGTAGGCAATCGCCTCTTCATCAGCCTGGGCCTGGGCGGCAAGGCCGGCGAGCAGGGTCAGGGTCAACAGAATTTTGTGCATGGGGCAGCCTCCAGGCAGATGTGGTGACGACTTGGCTATTGAGGTTTGGATGGGCCCGCACACGGGGTGCGGGCCGGGGTGGATCAGAACGGGCGCAGCGGCAGGAACTTGCCGTCGAGGGTGACCACGGCGCGGGAGCCGCCTTCCGGGTCTTCGACTTTCTTGATGTCGAGTTTGAAGTTGATGGCGCTGATGATGCCGTCGCCGAACTGCTCGTGGACCAGGGCTTTGAGGGTGGTGCCGTAGATCTGGATCATCTCGTGGAAGCGGTAGATGGTCGGGTCGGTCGGCACACCGCTGAGGCTGCCACGCAGCGGGATGATCTGCAGGGCGGCAACGGCGTCGGCGTCCAGTTCGAGTTTGTCGCCAACCACTTGCGCGGCGTTTTGTGGCAGTGGGTGCTGGCCGAGGAGGGCGGCGGTGACGTAGGCCAGGCTCAGGCCGGTGCCATCGGCAAGATCCTGCCATGACAAATTCTTGCGGGCCTTGATGTCGAGAATGCGCGTGGTCAGGGCCAGGCTGGCATCGTTATAGGCGTGGGACTGTTGCATGGTGTCACTCCTTTCAAGGTTGGCTTGCTGTGTGGGAGCCATCTTCTGCCGATTGATCCATAGCGTCCAAGACCGATATACAATACTTCGCATAAGTCCTGCCTATAGATGGTGATCCCATGCTGCTGCGACATTTGCGATATCTGCTGGCCGTGGCCGATCACGGCGGCTTCACCCGGGCGGCGGAGGCGTTGCATGTGTCGCAGCCGACCTTGTCGCAACAGATCCGCCAACTGGAAGAAAGCCTCGGGGTGAATCTGTTCGACCGCACTTCACGCACCGTTAAACCCACCGATGCCGGTGAGGCTTACATTGAGTGTGCGCGGCGCGTGCTGGTGGAACTGGAGGCGGGCAAGCGGGCGTTGCATGACGTTAAGGATCTGTCGCGGGGGCGCTTGCGGCTGGCCATGACGCCGACGTTCATGGCCTATCTGGTCGGGCCGTTGGTACGTGATTTCGCCGCACGCTATCCGGGTATCCATCTGCAGATTTTCGAGCTGTCGATGGACGACATCGAGGCGGGGCTGGCGGACGATTCGCTGGATATCGCGATTGCCTTTACCCCGGGGCGCCACCCGGACATCGAGTGCATCCCGGCGTTTACCGAAACCCTGGGAATCATGGTCGGGCGCGAGCATCCGCTGTACGACAGCAGTGCGGTGCTGACATCGCGTGATCTTGCGCAACTGGATTTCGCCTTGCTGGCGCCAGATTTCATCACCCGGTTATCGATCGATGAGTATTTCCGTCAGCAGGGGATCACGCCGCAGGTGCGGATCGAGGTGAACTCGGTGAATACGTTGCTGGAAGTGGTGCGGTATTCGCCGATGGCGACGATGTTGCCCGAAGCGATTGCCAGCGAAGACCGGGCGTTGCGTCGCTTGAGCGTCGAGAACGAAGCGCCGCAGCGTGGGGCGGCGTTGTTGCGGCGGCGGAATAATTACCACAGTGCGGCGGCGCTGGCGTTTATGAATCTGGTCCTGCAAACGAAAATCTGACCAACAACACAGCCCCCCTGTGGGAGCGGGCTTGCTCGCGAAAGCGGTTTATCAGTTGAATAGATGTCGACTGACACGGCCCATTCGCGAGCAAGCTCGCTCCCACAGGGTTACATGACTCGCAGATGTAAAAAGGGCCTGCTTCCTTTGGAAGCAGGCCCTTTTATTTATTGAAGTTGTAAATCAGTAGAACCGGTCAATCACCCGAACTTCATTCTTGTTCTGCATCGAATCCCACGCCTGTTTCAGCGTCTGCAGGACATTACTGATGAAGTCCTTGTCGGCCGCAGCTTTCTTGCCGACATAACCGTGGCCGCGGCGGTACATCTTCAGGCGGGCCAGCAGGTTCTGGTTGCTGCGGTCGAATTCTTCTTCACCAGCGTGGGGTGACAGGCAGTCGATATGCACCTGACCCGACTTGCTGATCCAGAGAATGTGGCTGTCGTGGCTGTCTTTTTGTGCAGCGAACATACGAGCCAGTTCTTCGATAGTAGGTTGATTGTTCAGATTCATGATGTTTGCCCCTTGACCAGTCTGGTGATCTTTCAAAGTTGATTCGCTAATACAGGTAGCCCATCGGTTAGTTGATCCCTGGCACCGAAACCAGGACGTCAGCGGTCGCCCGTGTGAAGTACGGGGTCATGCGTCTGTTGCATGTAGTCGTGTTGAATAACTGCTACGCAATAGCGTCACAACGAGGAGAAGCAGCGAAAACCGGGAGGCTCCTTGACGACGTTTTCAGGGTCGGCCACAAGCGTCTTGAGAATTTTCGCCAGCGCTTCTCGTCCTTGTACTGGACGTTCAGGCCAGGTCAGCTTCTTCAATCTGCCTTGTGGGCAGCGTGTATCCGGAAAAAACAACTCGGCGGTCAGACGAGTTTGCTCAAGCGTGTTACCGATGTTCCCGATCGGGGAACGTCTTCATCATGCAAAAGCAAAACGGTGCCGTCAACGGTTTTGTAGTGATTATTTTTGTTCACTACATATTGTCGGACAAAGCTGTTTTGGAATGAGAAAAGTTCCGTTCAGGCAGCGGAAGCGGGGACGTGCAGGACATAGAAGGTGCAGGGATAACCGTCCACGGCGCGCTGTTGGCGGGTGAATGCGCCGCCAGTCAATTCGGGGATCAACCTGGCCCAGAAGCGCTGCGCAGGCAGGTTGGCGTCGATGTGGAAAATCTGCCATTGACCGGGCAGACGGCTCAAGAGGGCAGAGACGACAAACTGCGCGACGCCTTGGCCACGAAAACGCCGGGTGAGGAAGAAGTAGCCGATGTTGTGTTCGGCGCCGTCGATGTGGGTGTCGTTATCCACGGTCACGAAGCCGGCCAGTTCACCGTCGACGCGGATCAGGAACGGTTGGGTAGCGGGATTGCGCCAGTAATCGTCTTTCTGCTGAATGCTGAAGAAGCCATGTTCGCCGAGTTTCAGTGGTAGCCATTGGCTGAAGTCGTACATGTAGAACTGCATGAGGTTTTCGATGGTTTGCAGTTCGTCGCGGTGGGCGGCTAGCAGTTCGATGCTGGGCATTGGGTTAACTCCCTGCGGTGATGAACCCGATAATGTGAACTCACACCTTGTGGCGAGGGGATTTATCCCCGATGGACTGCGCAGCAGTCCTCTAGTTTAAGTAAAAGCTGGGGCCGCTTCGCAGCCCATCGGGGATAAATCCCCTCACCACAGAATCCCCCACCACAGGACTGATCATTACTTCGCTGTGCGCTTGGCTGCGCTGGCAGTTTTGCTTCGGGTCGATTTACGCTTTTTCTTCCACGGCGCAGCAGCCTTGCCGGCCGGTGGCGGGCCGCTGATGGTCAGGCTCAGCGCAGAACAGCGGGTGACCTGCTTGCTCATCCACGCCGCCTGTTTGGTGACGAACTCCTCCAGGCTCATTTCGCCACTCTGCACCATGTCCAGCGCCTGTTCCCAGATGGCGGTGGTGCCGGGATCGGCAATCGCCCGGGGCACGGCGTCGATCAGGCTGAAGGCCGCCGGCGTCGCGGCCAGTGCCTTGCCGTTCTTCACGAGATAACCTCGATCCAGCAGACCCTGAATGATCGAAGCGCGGGTCGCTTCGGTGCCGATGCCGGTGGTGTCCTTGAGTTTCTGTTTGAGCAGCGGATCTTCCACCAGTTTGGCGACGTTCTTCATCGCCTTGATCAGGTCGCCCTCGGTGTAGGGCTTCGGCGGCTGGGTCCACAGATCCTTGAGGTTCACGCCGGCCACGGCGCAATCGATACCCTGGCTCAGCGCCGGCAGGGTTTGCGGGGCTGGCGCTTCGCGGCCCTTGGCCGGGGCGAGGGCTTCGGGCAGGGCGCGCTTCCAGCCCGGTTCGATGATCTGCTTGCCGACGGCGCGCAAGGCTTCACCGGCACAATCGAAGTCGGCCTGGGTGCGATCGTATTCGTGGTTAGGCAGAAATTGCGCCAGATAACGCGCACGAATCAGCGTGTAGACCGCCCGGTGTTTACCGCTCAGACGCTCGAGATTCTTGGCTGCCGCTGTGGGGATGATGCCGTGGTGGGCGCTGACCTTGGCGTCGTTCCACGCCCGCGAGCGGCGCTGCGGGTCGAGGTGACCGTTCAACACGTCAAGGCTCGGGTCGGCCTGACGCAGTGCCGCCAGTATCCCCGGCGCCTCGCTGTGCTGGCTCAGCGGCAGAAAGCCGCAATCGCTGCGCGGGTAGGTGATGACCTTGTAGGTTTCGTAAAGGGCCTGGGCGATGTCGAGAGTTTCCTGGGCGCCGAGACCGAGTTTCTTCGAGCAGACCTCCTGCAGGGTGCCCAGATCGAATGGCAGCGGTGCCACTTCACGCATGCGTTCAGTGCGCAGTTTGACCACCCGCGCACTGGCGGCGCTGTTCAGAGCGGCGGCTGCCTGCTGGGCCAGCGCCTGATTCAGACAGCGATCCTGCTCGTCGCAAACGTCCGAGGGCGCACGCCATTGTGCGGTGAACGGCGTGCCATCGTGCAGCAGTTGCACATCGATCGCCCAATACGGCACCGGCACGAAGTCGGCGATGCTGCGGTCGCGATCCACCACCAGCCGCAGTGTCGGCGTCTGTACCCGGCCGACGGGCAGCACACCCTGATAGCCGGACTGCCGGCCCAATAGCGTGAACAGGCGACTCATGTTCATGCCGATCAGCCAGTCGGCCCGCGAGCGCCCCAGCGCCGAGTGATACAGGCTGAAGGTTTCCGCCCCTGGCTTCAGCGCGGCCAGAGCCTTGCTGATCGATGCTTCATCCAGCGCCGACAGCCACAAGCGGCGGATCGGCCCGCGATAGCGGCAGTGCTCGACCAGTTCCCGGGCGATCATTTCGCCCTCACGGTCGGCGTCGGTGGCGATGATCAGTTCGCTGGCCTCGCCGAGCAGGCGCTTGACCGCTTTGTACTGGCTGGCGGTGCGCGGCTTGACGGTCATTTTCCATTTGTCGGGAATGATCGGCAGATCCGCCAGCACCCAGCGCTTGTAGCGCGCGTCGTAGGCATCCGGCGGCGCGGTTTCCAGCAGATGGCCAATGCACCAGGTCACTGTGACGTCCGTTCCCAGCCAGCAGCCGTCGCCCCGACGCCTGGCGCCCAGCACGGCCGCGATGTCTTTGGCCTGGGAAGGTTTTTCACAGAGGTACAGCCGCATAACCACCGTCGTCGATCAGTTCACTGGAGGTGCACAGGATGGCCGCAGTTGGCGCCCGGAGCAACTTTTATCTGTATGGATATACAGATCAAAACGTTGCCGGGGATGACCGGTATTACCGGGACGTCGCGAGCGGCTATCGAGAAATCGATTGGCAAGGCAGTTGACGCCCGTGTCAGGTTCACCGGGCTTCTCAGAAACGCGAGTGACCGGACGATCTCGCTAGTGGATCGCCGTGCTCGACGCGTACTGCCAACTCTGAAACAAGGAAGTCCCACCATGGCTCAAGCCAAAGCAAAATCCAGCAGCGCCTATGACGAAGTGAACGCCTTCAGCCACCTGTACGACCGTGGCGTCGGCCTGGTGAACGGCAAACCGTCGTTCACCGCCGATCAGGCAGCCGACGAAATCCTGCGCAAAAACCTGTCGTGGCACGACAAGAACGGCGACGGCAAAATCTCCCTGACCTACACCTTCCTCACCGAGAAACCGGCGAACTACAACCCGAACCTCGGCAACTTCAGCCAGTTCAGCGCTCAGCAAAAGGCTCAAGCCATACTGGCCATGCAATCCTGGGCCGACGTGGCCAAGGTCACGTTCACTGAAGGCAAGGGCGGCGACGGCTACATGACCTTCGGCAACTACGACGTCAGCACCGGCGGCGCGGCGTTCGCCTACCTGCCGAGCGGCGGCAGCTATGACGGTCAGTCGTGGTACCTGATCAACAATCAATATCAGGTCAACAAGACCCCGGACACCAACAACTACGGGCGTCAGACCCTGACCCACGAAATCGGCCACACCCTTGGCCTGTCGCACCCGGGCGCCTACAACGCCGGCAACGGCAGCCCGACCTACAACGACGCCAAGTACGCCGAAGACACCCGTGGCTACAGCCTGATGAGCTACTGGAGTGAAGCCAACACCGACCAGAACTTCAGCAAGGACGGCAGCGGCGCTTACGCCTCGGCACCGTTGCTCGACGATATCGTGGCGGTGCAGAAACTCTATGGCGCCAACTATGCAACCCGCGCCGATGACACCACCTACGGTTTCGGCTCCAACGCCGGCCGCGATTTCTACAGCGCAACATCGGCGGCGTCGAAAGTTGTGTTCTCAGTGTGGGACGGTGGCGGTAACGATACGCTGAACTTCTCCGGCTTCACCCAGAACCAGAAGATCAACCTCAATGAGGGTTCGTTCTCTGACGTTGGCGGGCTGGTCGGCAACGTATCGATTGCCTATGGCGTGACCGTGGAGAATGCGGTTGGCGGTTCGGGCAATGACCTGCTGATCGGCAACTCGGCCGTTAACCATCTGTTCGGCGGAGCCGGCAACGACATCCTTTACGGCGGTGGCGGCGCGGATGTGCTGTGGGGCGGCGAGGGCGCAGACACCTTCGTGTTCGGTGCGGCCAGCGACTCGACCAACAACCAGCCGGACTGGATCATGGATTTCAAGAGCGGCGTGGACAAGATCGACCTCTCGGGCATCGCTGCGTTTGCCACGGGGGCGGCGTCACTGAACTTTGTCAGCAGTTTCACCGGCCACGCGGGCGATGCGATCCTGACTTACTACGCGCAGAACGGTCAGACCGGGCTGCTGGTCGATCTGACCGGGCAGGGGCAGGTTGACTTTGCCGTGGGTGTGGTGGGGCAGGCGGTGGCGACTGATATCGTGGTTTGATGCCAGAAGAGTAGCCCTCACCCTAACCCTCTCCCCGTGGGAGAGGGAACCGATCGTGGGATGCTGAAAACATGCACCGACCTGATTGCACTTCGCTGAATCCACAATCGATAAAGCACTTTCAGGTCGGTGTAGAACGAAAGACACTTCGGCAGGCTCCTTCTACCTCCGGGAGAGGGCCGGGGCGAGGGGCTTTGGCCGTTCGGCTGCAAAATCACCCTGGTCTGAACCTATGGGCTATACCTGAACCGGTCTCTCTGCGCCGTATTCAGGAGTAACCCCAATGAGCACCACCGGCCTCAATCCCGTCATCACCCTCGAAGAACTCCCCGGTTGCCTGCTGGTGAAATTCCACGGCATCCAGGTCGCGGCGTCCTCTCACGTGCTGGTTCTCCATGAAGCCAACTACCCGCCGGTGTACTACGTGCCCCGCGAAGACATCGACGAGAAATACTTCGCCCGCACCGACCACACCAGTTACTGCCCGTACAAGGGCGATGCCAATTACTTCAGCCTGCAAGTGCCGGGGCATGAGGGGGCGAATGCGGTGTGGACTTACGAAAATCCGAAAGTCTCGGTCGCGCCGATTCGTGACTACGTGGCGTTTTATCCGGATCAGGTGAAGTTCGAGGTGATCAAGGCTGATGCCTGACTCTTGGCTGAGGAGATTCAATTGTGGCGAGGGGATTCATCCCCGATGGACTACGTAGTAGTCCCCTTTTTCACGGGGGGCGCTACGCACCCCATCGGGGATAAATCCCCTCGCCACAGGTTTTTTTACCAAAGGATCATGTTTCAGATTCAGTTCTTATCGAGATCGATATTCTTCGTCTCTCGCAGACAGATCATCCCCACCACCAGGCTGACCCCGGTAATCAGCACCGGGTACCACAGCCCATAGAAAATATCCCCGGTGTACACCACCAGCGCGAACGACACCGTTGGCAGGAAACCGCCGAACCAGCCGTTGCCGATGTGGTACGGCAGCGACATCGAGGTGTAGCGGATGCGCGTCGGGAACAGTTCGACCATCAGCGCCGCCAGTGGGCCGTAGCACATGGCCGAGATGATGATCAGCGCGACGATCAGCGCCACGATCATCGGTTTGTTGATCTGTTGCAGGTCGGCCTGTTGCGGGTAGCCGGCGAGGGTCACCGCGCCGCGCAGGGCGGATTCGTCGTAGCCGTCGATTTTCACGTCGCCGACGCTCACCTGCACGCCGCTGCCGGCCGGGGCGGCGACGCTGGAGTAGGGCAGGCCCTGCTTGACCAGGAAGGTCTTGACCTTGTCGCACGGGCTGTCGAATTTGGCCTTGCCCACCGGGTCGAACTGGAAGGTGCAGGTGGCCGGATCGGCCAGCACGGTGATCGGCGCCTGACGGCTGGCCTGATCGATAGCCGGGTTGGCGTAATGCGCCAGGGATTTGAAAATCGGGAAGTACAGCGCCGTCGCCAGCAGCAGGCCGAGCATCAGCACCGGTTTGCGTCCGACCTTGTCCGAGAGCCAGCCGAAAATGATGAAGAACGGCGCACCGATCACCACACTGATGATCAGCAGGCTGTTGGCCACCGCCGGGTCCATTTTCAGGAACTGGGTGAGGAAGAACAGCACGTAAAATTGCGCAGCGTAGAAGGTCACCGCTTGCCCGGCGTTGATGCTGAACAGGGCGATCAGCACGACCTTGAGGTTCTCCCATTTGCCGAAGGATTCGCGGATCGGCGCTTTCGAGGCTTTGCCTTCCTCTTTCATTTTCAGGTACGCCGGCGACTCGTGCAGGCTCAGGCGGATCCAGGTGGAAATGCCCAGCAGCACGATCGACAGCAGGAACGGAATACGCCAGCCCCAGACTTCAAACTGATCGCCAGTGGAGTAGCGGCACCCGAGCACCACCAGCAGCGACAGCAGCAGGCCGAGAGTGGCAGTGGATTGAATCCAGCTGGTGTGGAAGCCGCGTTTGCCGATCGGCGCGTGTTCCGCCACATAGGTCGCAGCGCCGCCGTATTCACCGCCCAGGGCCAGACCCTGGAGCATGCGCAGCACCACCAGAATGATCGGCGCGGCAATGCCGATGCTGGCGTAGGTCGGCAGCAGGCCGACGCAGAACGTGGCGATCCCCATCAGAATGATGGTCGCGAGGAAGGTGTATTTGCGCCCGATCATGTCCCCCAACCGACCGAACACCAGCGCCCCGAACGGCCGCACGATAAACCCGGCGGCAAAGGCCATCAGCGCGAAGATGAACGCCGTGGTGTCGTTGACCCCGGCGAAAAACTGCTTGCTGATCACCGCCGCGAGGGCGCCGTAGAGGAAGAAGTCATACCACTCGAACACCGTCCCCAGGGACGAGGCGAAGATGACTTTCTGCGTGGCATTGCTGGTGCTGGCGCCGCTCGCGGCGTCCAGCGGCTGAGCGTGTTCTGACATATCGGTATCCCTCACAGTGATTGTTTTTGTTGTTCCACTGGTGTTGCGTGTCCGGGTGTTGCGCGTTGCCTTGAATCTGCTGCTGATTCCTGTGGGAGGGGGCTTGCTCCCGAAGGGGCCGTGTCAGTCAAATCATGGGTGAATGACACTCCGCTTTCGCGAGCAAGCCCGCTCCCACATTGGTGCTTTGAACAGGTCCTGAAAGGATCAACTGCGCCGCCTTCTCGGCAATCATCAGCGTAGGCGAACAGGTGTTGCCCGAGGTGATGCGCGGCATGATCGAGGCGTCGGCGATGCGCAGGCCGGTTACGCCATGCACGCGCAGTTGCGCATCGACCACCGCTTCAGCGCCATTGCCCATGCGGCAGGTACCGACCGGATGGAAAATCGTCGTGCCGATTCGCGCCGCCGCTTCGTGCAATTGCTCCTCGCTTTGCAGGTTGTCGCCGGGCAGATATTCCACCGGTTTGAACGCTTGCAGGGCCGGGGCGCTGACGATGCGTCGGGTCAGGCGGATCGCGTCGGCGGCCACGCGCAGGTCTTCAGGATGGCTGAGGTAATTGGGTTGAATCAGCGGTGCTTCCTGCGGGTCTGCCGAACGGATGTCGATGCGGCCACGGCTCTGCGGACGCAGATCACACACCGACGCGGTGAACGCCGGAAAGCTGTGCAGCGGCTCGCCAAAACGCTCCAGCGACAGCGGCTGCACGTGATACTCAAGGTTCGCCGAAGTCTGCTCCGGCCCGGATCGGGCAAACGCTCCGAGCTGACTCGGCGCCATCGACAGCGGCCCACTGCGGTCATACAGATAGCGCAGGCCCATGCCCATCTTGCCCCACACGCTGCCGGCGATCTGATTCAGGGTGCGGGCGTTTTGCAGTTTGTAGATCAGGCGCAGTTGCAGGTGATCCTGCAGATTGCCGCCGACCCCCGGCAACTCATGAATCACCCCGATGCCCAGACGCTCCAGCAAAGGACTCGGGCCGATCCCGGAGCGTTGCAGAATGCTCGGCGAACCCACGGCGCCAGCGCAGAGGACGATTTCCTTGCGCGCCTTGAAGCTTTTCACCTGACCTTCGTGACGCGCGCTGACTTTTGAAGCACGGCCGTTTTCCAGCAGCACCCGATCCACTTCAACCCCGGTCAGCACCGTCAGATTGGCCCGCTCGCGAACAGGTTTGAGAAACGCCTTGGCCGCGTTCCAGCGCACCCCGGCCTTCTGGTTGACCTGAAAGTAGCCGCAACCCTCGTTGTCGCCCTGATTGAAGTCGTCGATGCTGGCGATGCCGCTCTGCTCGGCTGCGCTGCGAAACGCGTCGAGAATCGGCCATGACAGCCGCTGTTGCTCGACCCGCCATTCACCCTTGGCACCGTGAAATTCAGCGGCGCCGGCAAAGTGGTTTTCGCTCTGTTTGAACAGCGGCAGCACGTCGTTCCAGGCCCAGCCCGAATTGCCCTCGGCGGCCCAGCCGTCGTAGTCACCAGCCTGGCCGCGCATGTAGATCATGCCGTTGATCGAGGAGCAGCCACCGAGCACTTTGCCGCGTGGGTAGCTCAGGCTGCGACCTTGCAGGCCGGGTTGCGCTTCGGTCTTGAAGCACCAGTCTGTGCGCGGGTTGCCGATGCAGAACAGGTAACCCACGGGGATGTGAATCCACGCATAGTTGTCGCGTCCGCCGGCTTCGAGCAGCAACACCCGCTGCTGTTTGTCTGCCGACAGTCGATTGGCCAGCAGGCATCCGGCGGGGCCGGCGCCGACCACGATGTAGTCGTATTCTTCAAGGGAAGTCTGCATTCCCTGACCTCGCTTTTTGTTTTTATTGTCGGACACTCTAGTTGTTAGCTTTCGTTAAAAGAATGTTAGTTTTTGCGCAGCCGCTGTGCGTTTTCAAACAGCCCGGATTGACCATAGCTGACAAGGACACCCCATGTTCGACTGGAATGACCTGCGGTTCTTTCTGGAGTTGCAACGCAGCGGCCGCCTGCTCACCGCTGCCCGGCGCTTGAACACTACTCACGCCACCGTGGCCCGACACATCGAGGCGATCGAAAAAAGCCTCGGCACCGCGCTGTTCGTCCAGCACGCCCAAGGCTATGAAATGACCCCGGCAGGGGAGGCGCTGCTCAAGCACGCCGAAGCCATGGAAAACGTCGCGCTGCTGGCCCAGGAAGAAATCACCCAGTCCACCGCACCGCTGGGCAAGATCCGCGTCGGCGTCACCGAAGGGCTGGGCATCAAGTTTCTCGCCAGTCGGATGATCGGCCTGTTCGAACGCTATCCGGGGCTGGAAGTGGAACTGGTCGCCGTGCCGCGCTTCGTCAGCATCCTCAACCGCGAGGCGGAAATCAGCATTCATCTGGAGCGCCCGGCAGCGGACATGCTGGTCACGCGCAAGCTCACCGACTATCGATTGGCGCTCTACGCCAGCCAACGCTACCTCGACAACGCACCGCCGTTGAGCAGCCGCGAAGACCTCGCGCGGCATGCGTGGATCGGTTATGTCGATGATTTGCTGTTCAGTCAGGAACTGATGTTCCTCAACAGCTTCTGCCGCAGTCCGCGCGTGGTGTTCCATAGCACCAGCGTCATCGCCCAGCAGGAAGCGGCGCGCTCGGGATTGGGCATTGCCGTGCTGCCTTGCTACATGGCCGCGTCGGATCCGGATCTGGTGGCGTTATTGCCGGATGACAGCATCGAGCGCAGTTACTGGATCAGCACCCGGCGCGAGCTGCACAAGTCGGTGCGGCTGCGGGTGGTCTGGGATTATGTCGTCGGCCTTTGCGAGGCGGAGCAAGGCCTGTTGCGCGGCTGATCCTGCCCACACAAATCCCTTGTAGGAGTGAGCCTGCTCGCGATAGCGGTGTATCAGGCGACTTCTGCTTCACAGGCATACCGCTATCGCGAGCAGGCTCACTCCTACAAGGGATCGCATCCGGGGTTGAATAATATATGGATATCCGTATATTCGGTTTTCCATATGTTCGAGCCCGCCCCCATGCTCACCCCCACCGAACTGTTCAAAAGCCTGGCCGACGAAACCCGTGTCCGCGCCACCTTGCTGATCGCCGAGCAGGGTGAGCTGTGTGTCTGCGAGCTGATGTGCGCCCTCGACGACAGTCAGCCGAAAATCAGCCGCCACCTCGCGCAACTGCGCAGCAATGGGTTGTTGCTCGATCGCCGTCAGGGCCAGTGGGTCTATTACCGGCTCAACCCGGATCTGCCGGATTGGGTTCACCAGATCCTCAAGGTCACCGCGACGGCCAATGCCGATTGGCTCAAGGACAATGCCTGTCGCCTGCACAACATGGACGGCCGTCCTGCCCGCGAAACCGCGTGCTGCTGAATTTCTAATATCCCCGGAGCTATCCATGCGTGTCCTGTTCATGTGCACGGCCAACAGTTGCCGCAGCATTCTTTCCGAAGCCATGTTCAATCATCTGGCACGCGAGGGTTTCGAGGCGGTGAGCGCCGGCAGTTTCCCCAAGGGCCAGGTGTTGCCACGCAGCCTGACGACGCTGCAACAGGCCGGTATCGCTATCGACGGTTTGTACAGCAAAGGCAACGACGCCTTTGAAGGCAACCCGCCGGACATCGTCATCACCGTCTGCGACAAGGCAGCGGGCGAAACCTGCCCGGTGTACTTCGGCCCGGCGATCAAATGTCATTGGGGGCTGGAAGATCCCTCTGATGTGAGCGGTGACGAGGCCGCAGTGGATGCCGCGTTCCGTGCCACGCTGGCGATCATCGAGCGCCGCTGCGCAACCTTCCTCGGTCTTCCTTTCAAATCACTCAGCCGCGTTGAGCTTCAGCGCGAACTGGATCGCATCGGCTCCCTCTGAGCCGGAGGACATATGTCAGAGCACTTGCCCAATCTTGATCACACGCTGTTCGAAGGCCGGATCACATCACCTTCGCACGAACACAAACCACGCATCCTGCTGCTCTACGGCTCGACCCGCGAACGCTCCTTCAGCCGTCTGCTGGTGGAGGAGGCCGCACGCTTGCTGGAGCACTTCGGTGCCGAGACGCGCATCTTCAATCCGTCCGGTCTGCCGTTGCCTGATGACGCCCCGGTCGACCATCCCAAAGTCCAGGAACTGCGCGAGCTGGTGCTGTGGTCGGAGGGTCAGGTCTGGTGTTCACCGGAACGCCACGGCGCGATGTCGGCGGTGTTCAAGGCACAGATCGACTGGATTCCGCTGGAGCTCGGCGCGGTGCGTCCGACTCAGGGCAAAACCCTCGCGGTGATGCAGGTCTGCGGCGGTTCGCAGTCGTTCAACGTGGTCAATCAACTGCGCGTGCTGGGGCGCTGGATGCGCATGTTCACTATCCCTAATCAGTCTTCGGTGCCCAAGGCCTTTACGGAATTCGACGAGGCGGGGCGGATGAAACCTTCAGCGTTTTATGACCGCGTGGTTGATGTGATGGAAGAGCTGGTGAAGTTCACCGTGCTGCTGCGCGAGCGCCAGGATTTTCTGGTGGATCGCTATTCCGAACGCAAGGAAAGTGCCGAGCAGTTGATGGCGCGGGTCAATCAGCGCTCTATCTGAAATGCACAAACCTTCTAGCCTCAACCCGCCAATTGTGGATTACTGGCCCCAGCCCACCACTGTACGCACGCCATGAGCAACTGGATCGACCTTGCCCGCGACCGGGAAACCGGCATCGAAACCCTGCACGCGCATTTCGCCGGGCACGCGCACGCCTACGATCCGCACTGGCATGAAACCTACCTGATCGGCTTCACCGAGCAAGGCGTGCAGCGCTTCAACAGCCGTCGGGCGCGGCATGACAGCACGCCGGGCAAGGTCTTTATGCTTGAACCCGGCGACATCCATGACGGCGATGCGCCGAGCCCGGACGGCTTTACCTATCGCATGCTCTACCTGCAACCTTCGTGGCTGGAGCAGGCGCTGGACGGTTTGCATCTGGGCAGTTACGGCAGCGGCTTGCCGGGGATCGGCAGTGTGCTCAACGATGATCCCGAACTGGCTCGCGCCACCTTGTTTGCGTTCAATGCGCTGCATAAGCAGGACGTGCGCATGGTGCGCGATGTGGCGCTGGATGCGTTGCTCGAACGACTGGCGATTCATCTGTACCGGCGACCACAACCCACCGCCGTATCGCGCGCGCCATTGATCGCCCGGCAGGCGCGCGATTATCTGGTGGCCTTTCACGAACAGGACATCAGCCTGCAAACCCTGGCCGAGGTCTGCGGCACCGACCGCTTTCGCCTGACCCGCGCGTTCAAGGCGGCCTATGGTCTGGCGCCGCACGCGTGGCTGATCCAGCTGCGCCTGAGCCGTGGCCGGCAGATGCTCGCCGCCGGCATGCAGCCAGTGGAAGTCGCCAGCCGCCTCGGCTTCGCCGACCAGAGCCATCTGGGTCGCTGGTTCGTGCGTGCCTACGGCATCACGCCGGGCGCCTATCAGCAACGCGCCATCGGCACATTGCGACGCTGAACAAACGTTCAAGACCAACACGCTGCTCAGCCATCACAGTAGGCCCTGACTTTCTACAGGGCCGTGCCATGCTTGCGTTCATCCTCTTTGCCTTCGTTGCCTCGGTCACCCCGGGGCCGACCAACCTGATCGTCCTCAGCACCAGCGCCCGACGCGGCTGGCGGCCGTGCCTGCCGATCATTCTCGGCGCGGGGGCGGGCGCCGCGTCGTTGGTGTGGGTCGCCGGTGCGGGCGCCAGTGCGCTGATGCTGCCCGGTGTGCGCCCGGTGATCAGTGCGCTGGGGATGGGCTGGATGCTGTGGCTGGCGTGGCAGATTTTCACCGCGCCGGCCACCGCCATCGATCCCGCCGCCGGCGAGGAAAAAGCCGAACTGGGCCTGCTCGGCGCCGCGCTGTTGCAATGGGTCAACCCCAAGTCGTGGATGATGGCGATTGCGGTGATCAGCGTATTTACCGCGCAAGGGCAGGGCTTGAACGCGTTGTGCCTGGCGTTCTTTCTGGTGTCGTTGCCGTGTCTGGCGCTGTGGGCATTGCTCGGTCGCGGTGCTGCGCGCTGGTTGAGCAATCCGGCGCAGTTGCAGTGGCTGAACCGGATTCTGGCGGTGTTGCTGGTGGTGTCATCCGCCGCTGCGTTGCTGCACAACTGAGGCGATGCGTTGAGTGAGATAGCAAAGTTTTTTTCACAAAATTTGCAGGTGAAGTGAGGATAATGAGCGGGCAATCTGCAGGGTCTTGAAGCTGCAAGGGCAGGGTGGTGCAATCGGTTCGCCCTGCCATTGCGACGAGACCGTCGCTCACGACAATCACGAGGCACGTTATGACTCGCGACACCGCCGTAACCCGTTATGGAAAACTCTCAATCACCCTGCACTGGCTGATGCTGGCGTTGTTTGTCGGCGTCTACGCCTGCGTCGAAATCAAGGGCTTCATGCCCAAGGGCAGCGAAGCGCGCGGCCTGCTGATGGGCTTCCACGGCTTGTTCGGCGCGAGCATTTTCGTGCTGGTGTGGGTGCGTCTCCTCGGCCGCTTGAGCCCACGCCCGCCGATCACTCCCAAGCCGCCAGCCTGGCAGACCGGCATCTCGCACCTGATGCACCTGGCACTGTACGTGCTGATGATCGCCACGCCGATCCTCGCCTGGCTGATGCTCGCCGCCGCCGACAAACCGTTCCCGTACTTCGGCTTCCACGTCCCGGCACCAGTCGTCATCGACCCGGACTTCGCCAAACAGCTCAAGTACTGGCATGAAACGCTGGGCAGCGCCGGCTACTGGCTGATCGGCTTGCACGCGGCGGCGGGGCTGTTTCACCACTACTGGGTGCGGGATAACACGCTGGTGCGGATGTTGCCGGGCCGCACCGAATAACCCTGACCTGCTTCAACCCCCAATCCCTGTGGGAGCGAGCTTGCTCGCGAAAGCGGTGTGTCAGTCAGCGATGATGCCGGCTGACACGACGCCTTCGCGAGCAGGCTCGCTCCCACAGGTTTTTGTGGTGTCTCGAAGAGCGCTGCAGTTGCCCGAATCACACTTCGCGTCCACTCTATGACCTGCCGACAAGGAGCGTCGCCGACCCTCCGTCGTGACCCAAGGGAGCTTGCAGCATGAGCGAAGACAACAAGGTAAAAGGCCCGGCGTCGTACTTTCCCTCCATCGAAAAAAAGTACGGCCAGCCCATCGAACACTGGCTGAACCTGCTCGCCGGCATCACCGACAAGAAACACATGGAACTGGTGGCGTTGCTCAAGGATGAACACGGCATGGGCCACGGCCATGCCAACGCGCTGGTCGCGCACCATTTGGCCGCAGGCAAAAAGTGAGGGCAGGGCAGCCATGAACTTTACCCACCGGCCAGTGACGGCCGACGACGTCAAAACCCTGTGCAGCTTTCCGCAGGGCGTTCAAGAGTTGTACTTCATGTTCCCGAAAGCGCAGTACCCGCTGACGGAAGAACAAATGCACACCGCGATCAGCCAGCGCTTCGACTCCACGGCGTTCTTGGCCAACGGCGAGTTCGTCGGCTTCGCCAACTTCTACCGTGCCGAGCACGACGGCGTCTGCTGCATCGGCAACGTCATCGTCGCGCCCTACGCCCGTGGCCAGGGCGTCGCGCGCTACATCGTCGAAACCATGACTGCTGTCGGCTTTGAAAAGTATCAGGCCAGGGAAGTGCAGCTTTCATGTTTCAACGAAAACACCGCTGGGTTGCTGCTCTACCCGAAACTCGGCTTCGTTCCGTTCTTCATCGAAGAGCGTGCTGCGCCGGGCGGCAGACGTGTGGCGCCGATCAACATGACGCGCCACCGAGATTAGTCATCCCCCAATCCCTGTGGGAGCCGGGCTCGCCCGCGATGACGCCAGCCCGGCCAGACACCCTCCCAAGCCTGACCCAAAACCTGTGGGAGCGAGCCTGCTCGCGAAGACGCCAGCCCAAACGACACCGTACTGCATCCATAAACACGATCATCCAGGCACCCGATGACTCAAACCTCCTCACCCCTAAGCTGACGACTCATCAGATCGCAACTCGCCGACCACGACGTCAGCCACGCCGGCATCTCCGGCGACTGTTCAGGCAACCCCAACTCCCTGACAAACTCACCCGGCGCAATCGTGCCTTTCGCCGAACGAAACAGCCCACGCATCACCACCACGCCGATCACCCGTCCCTTGCTCACGAATCGATGCTCCATGAAGCTCCATTTGTCGTCCCAGCCAAGCATCCGACTGTGAATTTCAAACGCTTCAAACAGCTTCAGCTCACGCCGAAACTTACCCCACGTATCGCCAACGATCGGCAACGCTTTAGCACGCAGCGCCACCCGAAACGCGCCACTGCGCAACACAAAATCCATGCGCCCGACATCAGCCATGGTGAAGTAGCGACCATTGGTGACGTGCCGATTCAAATCAAGATCCAACGGCCACACGCGCATGCGGATCACGGTGGATTCCAGCGCATTGACCGGCTTGCGCCACGGGCGGCGAAAAAGCATGCAGAGCAGTCGAAACCACAGATTCATCAGTACGTCAGCCAGTTGAAAAGAGCGCTGCACTCTAGCGAGCTGGGCGATGGCGAGGTAGGTGCGTAAATGACTTTTTTGGACGGAACAGTGCATTCCGATCATTGCCGGGTGGGTGCTGGATCGGTAGCCCGTTCAATCGGCGGATAAACAGGAAATATTCGGGATGTTTATATGAAGCCTGCGGTTACCACCGACGCCCTACAACGCCTTGCGCCATCGCCTACGAGTACGCCAGAATCCGCCGGCTTGTGCGTCTGGCGCGCCCTCCGTACCTTGATTCCTGTCACTGCTCATCAGTGATCGGGTCTGCAAGCCCGCCGGAAAACCAGTCGCATAGCTACGCCAAATGGACGCTCGTTCGGGTCCACAAAATGGCAGCTTTGTGCGGGAGACCTTCGGGTCTGCCGGGTTCCTGGTTTCCCGGTCTTGCAGACCCGCGCACAGCTGCCACCCATCATCTGCAAGTGATGCTGGTAGCTCCTAATGAACAATCAGGAGTTTCACCATGATCAAACCAACACCCAACCCGCCAGAAACCGACCTCGCATCCCCCTACGAATCCCTCGATTCGAAAAAACTCCACGAAGCCGCCGAACGCGCCCTCGACCATTACCTGTCCCCGGCCACCCAAATCATGGCCAGCCCGCACAAACCCGAACCCATGTACCTCGCCAACCCGAAGTGCGACACCGAATCCCTGCTCGCCAACGCCAGCGAAACCCTCGGCTCCGCCAGCGAAATGCTCAACAACTTCGCCGCCACACTCGACATTTCCCACCGCAAAACCGCACTGGGCATCGCCCAGGTCGTCATGCTCGGCGAACTCGCCGTAAACCAGGCCCTCGACAACGTCGAAATCGCCCACTAGCCATGCCCGTGCGACGAGCCAAACCCTCGTCGCACCCAGCAATTTCAACCGAGCTGGCACAGAGCCACGCCTTGCGCCCCCAAGCCTCGGCTGTCACCCTTCGGCCCGTTCTTCAAGGATCAGAACAAGGAATCAAGGATTGAGTGGCTACGTTCCCAACCCCCCGAAAAACTACCGCTACGAAGAAGCCAAACCCGTCGACATTCATGCCCAGCGTTGGGCTGAGTACGAGAAACACGGGAAAGAACCTGCGCGCGAGCCTGAGAAAATCGGCATTGCGTTGAGGATTGGGGTTTTCTTTGATGGTACTGGTAACAATGCGAATAACACGGCAGCAGGGTTGCTGTGCGGTGCGCAGCATCCGATTGCGCCGCAGGATATTCCTGCTAGCTGTCAGCCCTATATGAGGGATCCGGACAGCAGCTATGGCGCTGGCGCGACCAATATAAAAAAACTTGCCGACCTGTATTACGAAGCTCCGATTGCAGAAGGAGAGGGTTCGATAAAGCAGGTCTCCCGACCCGTTTATATTGAAGGCATTGGTACACGATCCAGCGAGAAGGACAGCGTCGTCAGCCAAGGCACTGGGCGGGGAGAGACGGGAGTTGTGGGACGTGTTCAGACTTCGTTTACTTTCATCAAGCAAATCATCGAGGATGCCCTTCAGGAAAATCCGAACAGTGAAATTGCGTCAATCACCTTTGACACTTTCGGTTTCAGTCGAGGTGCAGCCGCCGCTCGGCATTTTGCAAATGAAATTGTAAGAGGCAAGCAGGGGCCGTTAAGGGATTCATTGACGACTTACGCCAACAACTTCAGTCGTACGTTCGTTGATCAGTACGGTAGTAGCATCAACATGGGGTTTATCGGCCTGTTCGATACGGTAGCGTCAATCGCTGGCTTCACGAATTTGGGCAGAGTGTCGAGCCCAATCGCTCCTGGCGTAAAACTGTACCTTGATCGACGTTTCTTCAAAGATGTCGTTCATTTGGTGGCCCGTGACGAATGTCGGGCTAACTTCGCACTCAGCAGAGTCAAACCTGACTATCCCGAATACACATGTCCTGGCGTCCACTCGGACATCGGAGGCAGCTACCTCGATGAGGTCGAAGAATGTGTTTTGATCAGCCCCATGCAAACACTTGATGTATGGAGCAACACGGATGTCAAAACGACTTCGATCTACCAAGATGCCGTTCAAGTAAAAAGTCAGTGGATAGCCAAGGGCTGGCCTGCACACATGCTGGAAGTCGTAACGCCAGCGGCGCTCGCATTGCCGCCCGACCCGCAAGATCGGTTCGGACCCAAGCAAAAACGCGTGTACGCGGGATTGCAACTCAAACGCCCGGTCAGCGGTAAACTTTCCACGGTTTATTTGAGAGTGATGTATCAGTTGGCCAAGGAGAAAGGCGTTCCTTTCACCGATATACCTGGGCGTACGGAGTATGCCGTTCCCCAAGAGCTGCAATCGATCTGTGACAGATTCGTCGCCGGCGACTACACCACCTCTCCCGATGACGAGCAATTGCTGAAATTGAAATACATCCACACCTCTGCCAACTGGAACCACCCCCAAGGCAGGCGGGACGGCAGCGGTTTGCGAGCTGTTTACATCAATGCACCCACGGAGGATGGCATTCGCGTGCAGCATCCTCACGTAGCTGATTGGAAGCTTTGGTAATGAGAATACTCGTAGCTCTGTTGAGCATTTTGGCCTTCACCGGATGTAACGCAACAAGCTCCAACTCCGGAGAAAACGATCCTAAGTACCCTTGGTGGGAACTGGCGTTTATCAAACCCAATTTTATGAACGTATGGGTTGAAGATAGCTCCGTGGAGGACATCGACGGTAAAACCTTTCTGCGAGCCGGGGGAGGGAACGCCAGCGGTGCAGAACCGAATGATGACAAGGAGTCTGCTCGCGGTTGGATTGGTGTCGGAGGTACAGGCAAACCGGTTATTGGGGCTGGACTACCCAAACGCATCTTCGTCCGCTGGCAATCGATACCGGAACAAAAAACCTACCGGGCTTGGGTAGATATTCCTGAGGAGGCCAGACAGGTGATGGTGACGTCTACCCACCAGCGTTGCCCGGAGACTCCCGAGAAAACAGCACGCTTCATGGCCTCGGTCTATTTGGGACTCGCACCGGGTGGAGTGGTGCAGGTGTGGGTGAGAGACCTTTGTCGGCGCCCAGTTAAAGTCGCTCGCGCTCAGGCTGAGTTGGAGCCGCTGGGGCCTGAGTTGGGCAAGAACGGCGGTCAATATGCTTATCCTGTGAGCGAAAAGGCTAAGCGGTATATCGATAAGTACGGCATTCCGTACGGGAGTTGGTAACCGTCGTCCGATGAAAAGATTTCCAACGATACTTTTTGCCCTGTTGATTAGCGGCTGTGATTCAAGTGATCCGCTATCAGCCAAAAACGACCCCAAATCTCCTTGGTGGGAACTAGGCTTTACCGAGCCCAACTACATGAAAGTCTGGGTTGAGGACACTTCGGTCGAAGACATTAAAGGCAGAGTATTCCTGCGTGCCGGAGGTGGATCGGCCTCAGGCGGGCAGCCAGAGGATGGAACAGCATCTGCTCAAGGTTGGCACGGCGTGGGAAGCAACGGAAAAGCTGTTGTAGGTGCTGATCTTCCCAAAAGGATCTATGTCCGTTGGCAGTCCATTGTTGAACCGCAAACGTACAAGGCCTGGGTAGATATCCCAGAGGAAGCCAGGCAACTCATGCTTGAGTCCGTCAATCAGCGCTGCGCTAAAACACCTGAACAAAAGGGGCGCTATAACGCGTCTCTCTATTTGGGCTTGGCGCCCGGTGGTGTCGTGCAAGTCTGGGTTCGAGACTCATGCCACCATCCTGTCAAAGTCGCCAGAGCACAGGCAGAGGTCGAACCGCTGGGGCCTAGTCAAGGTAAGAACCAAGGGCGATACGCGTATCCTGTCAGTGAAAAGTCCAAGCGGTATATCGAGAGATCCGGCATTCCGTACGGGAGTTGGTAGGAGGCAGCAAGAAGACATCTCCTGCCTGTCCTTATGTCGAGTCATTGCTGCGTCCAACGAAGGGCCGCTTTCGGCCAAAAGCTGCCCTTCACATCAGTGAAATACTGAAAGACTGGCAATACCCCAAGTGATACCTACAGCGAGGTTGAATGTGAGTCGCGACCTCCGGTGCTTTGCAACTCTGAGAATCATCCGGCGCGGGCGGCAAGCATTTATCCGTTTCAAAATAGCCAGATTCCGTAGCGGAATTGGCTGTCTGCGGTACACTAATGCGGAAATTTGAAACGAATCTATTGATTGGTAGCTCACTTGGAATATCTTTCCGAAATACTGAAAATCCTTGATGGTGCCTTGAAGGCTAATGCCAGCATGGCTTCGAACTATGCAGGGCTTCTTGCCGATAAGCTGGAGCAGGCCGGAGATGGTAAGCAAGCCCGTATGATTCGCGAGCGGCTTGCCCGAGCACCTGTCGCGCTAGCAAATGCCCAGGATGCTTCGAACGGGTTCAGCTTTGGCAACCTGCCAGTTGACGGTGAAAGCCACTTGCATACGGTGGACGTAAGCCATCCATTGGAAGATGAAACTTCTCTTCTGCTGCCGAGTGCGATCGCCTCACGAATCAGTGATTTCATAGCCAACGTCCAACGTTACGACGAGCTCGCGCGGGTTAATGCAGCGATGCCGAGTAGGCTGTTAGCTTACGGACTACCTGGAACCGGAAAAACCAAATTGGCGCGCTATATCGCTGCTAAGCTCAGTCTGCCGCTGCTTACAGTGCGCTGCGATACCCTGGTGAGTAGCCTTCTAGGGCAGACCAGTAGAAACCTGAGAAGAGTTTTCGAATTCGCGCAACAAAGGCCTTGTGTACTACTTCTCGACGAGTTTGATGCCCTCGCAAGCGCTAGGGGGAATGATCGAGATGTTGGAGAGCTTCAACGTGTCGTTATCGCGCTGCTGCAGAACATCGACGCGATGACTGAAAGCACCGTCGTCATTGCTGCCACGAATCATGATCGCTTGCTGGATCCAGCTGTATGGCGACGTTTTGGTTTCCGCGTACCCATGCCTATTCCAGACACTGCTTTACGTAGGCAGCTATGGGCTCAGTTTTTGTTGCCCTATACGGATGAGGGAATTGACCTGGACCATCTCGCGGGAATCTCCGCAGGTATTACCGGTGCGAATATCGAGCAGGTTTGCCTGGACACGAAGCGAACGACTGTTTTGGCAGGCGCTAAAGAAATTAGTGAGTTAGAGCTGGTACGGCGGCTAGGTTTAAATCTTGCGATAACCAGTGGCATACTGCTATCAACCGTCGAGGCTGAGATTTATTGGCTGCGAGAGTGGTCTCCTAAGCATTTTTCCTTGAGAGCACTGGCAAAGCTGTACGGCTTGTCGACAAGGCATATAGGCAAAATAATCAAGGAAGGCAGCGACCATGGCACGCAAGAAAGGTCCAGAATCAGTCCAGGATCGGCTCAATCCACGGACTGAAAACCCCTTTATTCATGTCCCATTTTCCCCGATAGACCTCAGTTCGGTAGAGCGTCCACCGGGTGGGGGCAAGAAGATTCTAGTGCCGGTGGATGACGAATACCGAAAAACTCTTTCGCAGAGCTTGCTGCAAGCCTCGTCAGCTTTGTCTGGTGAGCAGGAAAGGTATCCATCGCAGCTGTCGACGTTTGTCTTCCGCCTTAGGGAGAAAGGGATAGCGAAGTCCCATCGACCAATCGAGCTTACTCAAGAGACGGGACTGCAACCTGCAGGTCACGCCAACATTGACGAGATGTTAGTTTCTGCAGATGGAAGAGCTATCTCTGCTCTTAACAGCGCCATTTTGACGCGCAGAACGAAAGTGATCACTGCTAATCTCAGCGCTATTGAAGGGATTGAGCCTTGGGGCCGTGCTCGTCGTAACCCTGGTGGTTCCGCTGAGCTACAGCAGAAGGGAAGCGGCCTGCTGAGACTTTTCCAATATCAGCGGTCAGATTTCAACAGCATCAATCAGGAAACCATCCTCCGGTTGTTGAAATCGCTGAGCATTGACTACTCCGAAATCCCCATCGGTAGAGGTCTGCCTCTCATTGCGATACGGCGCTTAGATCGACTCGATGACTCAGCTCTTTCGAGCTTGCTGGACTACCCCGGCGCACGCCAGATATACGCCGAACCAACCTTCTACAGTCGTAACTCAGTAAGTGTGCCGGTAACTGCCGCATCAGGTAGTGCAGCCACCCCCGCTAACACTGTTTATCCTACAGTGGCAGTCTTCGACACGGGAGTCAGCAGAGACGCGTTGGCGATAACCGACTGGGTAAAAAGTCGAGACACTTACGTTCTTCCGCCTGACACGAATTTTGAGCACGGCACGGCAGTTGCCTCCCTCGTGGCCGGTGCGGCTCATTTTAATGATGGGCACTCTTGGATACCTCCGACACAGGCCTATGTACATGACGTATGCGCGCTAGAAGCTGCAGGATCTTCCTTCGGTGAGTTGGAGCTGAGGTTGCGAGAGGCGGTTCAGCGTCGACCGGATATCAAAGTATGGAATCTTTCGCTTGGCGGCGCGGCGTGTGATGAGCACAGCTTCAGCGAAATGTCCATGGCACTGGATGACCTTAGCGACAAATATGGAGTTCTCTTCGTTGTTGCCGCTGGAAACTATCTCGATCAGCCGCGCCGGACATGGCCAAACCCTGCGCAGCTTGCCGACCGCGTTTCATGTCCTGGTGAATCTGTTCGAGCTCTAACCGTGGGATCGATCTCTCACGTTGACGCTGCCGGGGCGCTCTCTGCAGCCGGGCACCCTACGCCATATTCTCGCTGCGGCCCAGGCCCGGTCTTTACACCTAAACCAGATATAAGCCACGTGGGGGGAGGCGTTCATGCGCCATGGGCAGCAGGTCCGTGCAGCCTCAAAGTACTCACGCCGAAAAATCAGTTGGGCTACGGCTTTGGGACGAGTTACGCGGCTCCCATCGCATCTGCAATGGCCGCCAACGCCTGGTTGTCCGTGACTGGGCATGGAGCTTTGACACCGACGCCTGCATTGGTAAAAGCCCTGATGATTCACTCTGCGCAGCTGTCGTCGCCTGATTACGAGGCGTTTGAGCGCCGATATCATGGAGCAGGTAGGCCAGAGGCGATTCTGAAATGTCTGTATGACAGCGACGACAGCTTCACGTTGGTTTTCCAAGCGGACCTGGTACCTGGAATGCGGTGGCGTAAAGCTTCATATCCAATCCCGGCTGCTCTGGTTCACAACGGAAAATTTCGAGGTGAGATCATCATTACCGCTGCCTACGCACCACCGGTTGATCCTGGGGCCGGCAGTGAATACGTTCGTGCCAATGTTGAACTTAGCTTTGGCGAAATCGATGGTAACAACATTAAAGGTAAGGTCCCCATGGATGGCGAGGAGGGACAAAGTGGATATGAAGCTGCCCAAGTGGAGCATGGAAGTAAATGGTCGCCGGTTAAGGTTCATCGCAAGAGCTTTCCTCAAGGCACAGCCGTTGAAACTTGGGGGCTTCAAGCCACGGCAATGCTTCGAGCTTTCGAACCGGCTCTGACGCATGCGCTTCCGGTTACCATCATCGTCACGCTTCGTGCTCTTGATGGAAACCCAGATGTTAGAAGTGATGGAATTCGGGCGCTGACGCAGGCCAACTGGATTCATGCCGCGCTTCCCGTGCGCACGCCTATCCGCACGTGACATTGACGCATCGCTGGCTATCCGCTTTTGGTCCAGTTAGCTGCCTTTCGAGAAAGGCAGCTCTGGGCCGTTTTCAGTCCTTAGCGCCGGGCAGTAATAGACCTAAAGCTGCCGCTGGGCTGCGACTGCTGGCGTTGACGCGATTTTGCTCTAAGTGCTGATTTTTGCTTACCAATTTGTGATTTTCGGGAGGCTAATTAGAGGTAGCGCGTGAGAAAGTAAATTGGCTGTACGATAGATTCAAACTGGAAGAAAATCTAAAATGCCACTACTCTCTATAGCTCATATAAAGTTAGCACGCAGGCAACAGCTAAGCACTAGCATCTGCCCATTTTTTGGCAACAATCGCTGATGCGCCGTAATCTTGAGAGGCACGATGGAAGTTCTAAAATTCGTAGCGCACAGCAAAAAAGTTATATCAATAGCGAAAGAATATGGTTGGCATCCGGGAGCAAGGTATACAAATCTCCGTGATGTTAAAACGTTTGGTTTTAATGATCGTGGTTTTCTGGATATCAACTGGAAAAGTTATAGCTATGAAAAGCACGTTGAAGCGGCAGCCGAAACAAACCCGCGATTAACTATAGCAAGGGACGTTGAATGCATCTTTAGTTTGGAAAAAATCATTAAGGAAGCTGAAGCTCTGCTAAAGTATAGCGGGCATGTCGCTATCGTGCCTAAAGATACATTGATGAATGGTCGGCTAAAAGAGTTGATACCGAAAGAATTTTTGTTGGCTTATAGTGTTCCGACCAAATATGGTGGTACAAAAGTTTCGATAGAAAGCTTTGATAGGCCCGTTCATTTATTAGGTGGTCGACCTGATACTCAACGGGCACTAGCTGAGAAGTTGAAGGTTTTTTCAATAGATTGTAATAGGTTTACTCTAGATGCCAAATATGGTGATTATTTTGATGGGATTAAATTTGTACGCCATCCGATCGGTGGGTATGAGCGGTGTATAATAGATTCAATCGAAAATATAAACAAAATTTGGTCTGGATATGGCATTCATGATGATGCGCTTAGTTTGATGGAGGTGAGCCGTGAGCAGAGAAGACCTGCTACTTAAGATGTATGATCAAATGTTTAATGATATCAATCGTCATATAATGGTTGTATGGCAAAGCGTAGGCGTTCTAGTTGGGGCGTTTGCAGTTTTCGCTTTAGTTGAAAAGAATATCGTTCCGTTGGATTTTGCAGTATGCATTGTCTTGCTTTTAGCGCTCTGGCTGATGGCACATCTATTTGATGCTGCTTATTGGTATAATCGTAACTTGGTCATCATAGCGAATATTGAACGACAGTTCTTGCTCAAAGAAGACCTTAAGGAGATACACTACTATTTTGGTTCCCATAGGCCGAACAATAAAATGATATACCATTTGCGCATACAGATGACGCTGGGTGTCGCGTTGGTGTTAATGGTCTTGAGCTACCATTTCTATGTGCAAGTGGTGCCAGGTTTCGATTTGCCGTTGAAGAATATTTCCCTGGTGAGATGTCTGCCTTATCTACTGACATTTGGTGCAGCGGTTTATTTGTTTAGATTGAAAAAACGATTGTAAGACAAAGTACGAAGAGTTTTTGCGTGAGTCGCCAGGGAAAGTTGTTGATACGACAGGAACGTCATTTGGTATTGGTCACGGGCATTAAGATTCAAGAGATGCTGCAAGAATCGATACCTAGTGTTGGCGTGGTGTGAGCGGCCTAGATTGCTTTGAGCGCGCTAGAGTCTGGGCGTTTTGTGATTGCACACATTCTCACCGCTCTACCAAACGGGTGTCCCTGAGCATCAATTATCTCAACGTCGAGGTTCCGTTTTTGGCCGTGCTCTGTCCTTGGTAATAGGCAGGAAATGGCCGAAAGCAGCCCCATCCGATATTCCCTATAACTCCGACTACTGCCAGATCAGCGGAATCCATCAGCAGTATCAATCAGCAACAATCTCAAACGCAGCCCCCCCCAAAACCTCCCCATTCACCAAAACCCTAACCCCATGCCGCCCAACAAAATGCTTCCGCGTCGTAAAATCCCGAATCACCTGCCGCCTCCCCACAACCACTTCCCCAAACCCCGCCAACACCACCGTCTTCAACTTGAAAACCTTCCCCGAAACCCCGCCATTCGCCTTCACATAGTCAATCGCATAATCAATCACCAACCGCTGTTCATGCGCCACCGTCGACTTCACCGTAAACGACAACGTAATCGCCTCACCCAACCTCACCACCGCCGGTTCAACCCGCACATCCAGCAACTCAACCTCAGCCTTGGCCCCCGCGCCAATCACCGTCAGCGCGCGCAGATCTCCCTGTTTGATCAAACTGCGCAACGCATGCTTGGCAATCCACGCGGTGTGTTTGTTCTCCAGTGGCCAGCCTTCAATCGTGTCCAGCACCCATTCCGGATGTTCCTTGGTTACGTCATTCAGATGGTTCGCCACGGACTTGCGCACGTACAGACTCTCGTCGGCTTTCAATCGATCGAGAATTCCGGCGGTCAATTGCGGGTTGGCTTGCACGGCTTCCAGGCGGAATGACCAGGGCAGGCGAGGGCGGGTGCCTTCGCTGGCGAGGCGGCGGACGTGGTGGTTTTGGTCTTGGGTCCAGTCGTGCATGAGTTCCAGCGAGCGTTCGAGGTCGCTGCGCAGGAAGTGGCGGATGGCGAATTCGGAGGAGCCGAAGGTGGTGAAGTATTTCAGTGCTTGCATCGAGGTATCGAAGGCGTGGCCGCCGTAGCTGGCGACGTAGTGCGGCAGGCACATGCTGACGAATCCGCTGTTGAGGCGGGGGGCGAGTTCGCGCAGGACTTCGAGGGAATCTTCGTAGTCCAGCGGCAGCACGGCGTGCAGGCTTTCGCTGACGCGGGCCATGCGTTGCATCACCGACAGTTCCTCTAGCCCTTGGTTGGCGTGCTTGAGAAACGCCTTGGCCTTGAACGCCGGGTACACGGCGCTCATTTCGCTGGCGATGTGTTGCAGGCGCTCGGCGTTGAAGATTTCCTTTAACGCCGGGGCGGCGGTGTCGGTGGTGCTCATGGTCAGGTCATCGGGGTGCTGACGAACGCTTCGAGGGTTTCGGCGTACGCGGTGTATTGGGTGATGTGCGGGTAGCGGCGGGTGTCGATCTGGTCGGGGACGACGAGGTCGGTGAAGCTCCAGGCGACGGCGAGGCTGATGCCGGCCTGGGTGAGGGTGCCGTCGGTGGGCAGGCCGGTTTTTTCCAGTTCCTGTTCGAGGGCGGTGAAGGCAGCGGCGAGTTGGCCTTCGACGCGCTCGACCCACGGTTGGTATTGAATGTCGGCCGGTCGCAGGTTGCGTTCGTAATAGAGTTGCACAGCTTTTTCGCAGGCGGCGAGGCTGAGGCCGATCAGGCGCAGGGCGTGGGCGCGTTGTTTGAGGTCGCTCGGCAGCAGGCTTTTGCCGCTGGCGGCTTCGAGGTAGTCGAGGATGAGGGTGGAGTCCATCAGGACCACGCCGTCGTCGAGGATCAGCGTGGGCGCCTTGACCACCGGGTTGATCTGCTGGAATTGCTCGAAGTGGCGGAACACCGAGACCGATTCATGTTCGAGGTCGATGCCGAGGCGTTTGGCGGAGATCGCCACGCGGCGCACGTAGGGGGAGTCCAGCATGCCGATCAGTTTCATGACGCGTTCCTTCAAGTCGAACCGGTGGGAAGGCATAACCTAGCCGAGCCTGAGGCAAATGTCAGTCGTCAAAACCGGCCTGCTCATGAATCTCATCCACATTCAATTCCAGCCGATACGCCACCGCCACAAATAACGCCTGACACAAACACAAGGTCGCACTCAGCGAACGAAACGCCAGTGCGCTGCCCTCATTCACCAGCAGCAGGCTGTTGGCGTTTTTGGCCAAAGGCGAGAGGTGGCTGTCGGTGAGGATCAGGGTGTTGGCCTGTTGCTGGCGAGCGTAGCGCAGGCAGTGTTGGGTTTCCTTGGCGTAGGGGGTGAAGCTGATGGCGATGACCAAATCACCGCTACGCACGCTGCGCATCTGCTCGCGATAACTGCCACCCAGCCCGGAAACCAGGTGAATCCGCTTGTGAGTGTGTTGCAAGTTGTAAACGAGGTAGTCGGCGACGGCGAAGGAGCGACGTACGCCGACGACATAGATGTTGTCGGCGTTGACGATCAGGTCGACGGCTTTTTCGAACGCGACGTCGTCGAGTTCGCGGCCCAGGCGTTCGATGCCGGAGCGGGTGGCGTCGATGCATTCGCGGGCGAGGTCGCCGTCGCTGGCTTGCTGCGACTGGTTGGCGATCATGCTGCGGATGCGTTGCTGGTAGTTGTGCACCGGCGAGGCTTTGTGGGTGTAGGCGGCGCGGAACAGCGCCTGCATCTCGCTGAAGCCGCTGAAGCCGAAGCGCTGCGAGAAACGTACGATGGCGGACGGATGCACCTCGCATTCCCGGGCGATGTCGCTGATGCGATCGACCATGATCCGGTCGCTTTGCTGGCTCATGTAGCTGGCGATGCGCTTGAGTTGGCGCGGCAGGGTGTCGTATTCGTCGGTGATCAGTTGCAGCAGACGCTCGGCATTGATCGGGGGGCTGGCGAGGGGGCGCTCGTCGTTGGCCGGCAGATCGGGGCGGGGCATAAGTCTTCCTTCAGGCTGATCAAATCACACAAAGTGCTGGGATGTGCCTGATGTTAGGAGGGCTTTTGGGGTTCTGCTTGGCTGAAACGATGCACCGGGAGAAGAAAAATTCGCGATGAGGCACCAGCGGTTAGCCGTTTGTCTTCTATATACAGCCGCTCGACTGAATTTCTTGCTATAAACGCACTCCGATGACCGCCATGAAGCCTGTGTCAGACCCGTTTACGGCTGTTGTCGGACAAATTCCCGGTATTTACAGTTGCTGAGGCCTCAAACGGGCCTTAGACTGCCGCCCCTTCGTAAATTGAGTGCCGGGTGGCGTTTGCAATAAACGATGCCTTTTCGTCGACCGGACACGGTTCGCCGGAACGCTCCCTATTTCGCCTTAATGCACGTTTTTTTATAGAGATATCAATGACAAAGGACAAGTTGCTGGCCATGCCGGCAGATGACTACATGAATGCCGAGCAACACGCTTTCTTCACCGAGCTGTTGCAGAACATGAAAGTCGAAACCCACGAGCGCATTGAGCAAAACCGTATCGCCATCGAAAGCCTGGACACTCCGGCCGACCCGGCGGACGCGGCTTCGGTTGAAGAAGAGCGCACCTGGCTGGTGAACGCGATCGATCGCGACCAGCGCATGCTGCCGCAACTGGAACAAGCCCTTGAGCGCATCAAGGAAGACAGTTTTGGCTGGTGCGACGACAGCGGCGAGGCCATTGGCCTGAAACGCCTGCTGATCAGCCCGACCACCAAGTACTGCATCGAAGCTCAAGAGCGTCACGAGCAGATCGACAAGCACCAGCGTCAGGCCTGATTCCATGGCTGCCCCCTGAATCGGGGGCGCCTGCAAAAGATCGCAGCCTTCGGCAGCTCCTCCACGAGCTGACGGGGCTGCGATCTTTGCTTTTGCTCGTCTGCGATATTTTGCGCGTCGTTCCATTGACTTGCTGCAGACTCCACGACTAACGGACCATGGATAATGGCGTTATAGTGGCGTTCTAGTGGCGTTTAATGCAGTCACAACAATGAGAACAAGCGTGGGGTGTTGATATGACGAGAGATGGATCTCTGGTTGGGGCTTTGCCCGCACCAGTGCTGTTGCCGAAAAACCGCTGGATCGCTCCGACCCTGCAAAGCATCGCCCTGATGCTGTTGCTCGCCGGTATGACGCTGGGTGGATGGTCGCTGTACATCGGCATGCCGCTGGCGGTGCTGATTGTCTGGCTGCCGCGCCTGCGCTCGCGTGCCGTCGCCGATGTTGCGTCTGTCGATACAGGTAGCGCGATTGCCGAACTCACCCGCGATCTTTCCTACACCACCAGTCATAACGCACTGTCAGCTGCCGGTGTGGCGTTTTCCGTCAAGCAACTGGCGAGCAAACTTGAATCGCAACTCGACGCGGCGGCGCAGATTGTCAGCAACGCCGAAGTGATGATCGCCACCGAACACGCCACTTCGCAGCTCAGTCGTGAAGCGCTGGACGCCGCCAGCGAGGCGCATCACAGCAGCGCGGCGGGGCGCACCGAACTGGTGGATTCGATTGCACGCATGCATCAACTCAGTCAACGCGCCAATGCCAGCCGTGAGCTGATCGAAGCCCTGAGCCTGCGCAGCGACGACATTCAGCGGGTGACCTTGGTGATTCAGTCCATCGCCAGCCAGACCAATCTGCTGGCCCTCAACGCCGCGATTGAGGCGGCGCGGGCTGGCGAGCATGGCCGTGGTTTTGCGGTGGTGGCGGATGAGGTGCGGGGTCTGGCAGCGCGGACTGCCTCGGCGACCGGCGAGGTCGGGGAGATGGTTGCCGACATTCAGCAGCGTACAGCGCAAGTGGTGGAGCAGATCCGCGAGCTGTCCAGCGATCTGCAGACCGGTGTCGAGCAGGTCGAGAATACCGGTCAGCATCTGGAAAACATCGCGCGGCTGGCGGCGGGAGTGGAAACTCAGGTCGGTGAAATCGCCCGTGGCGCGGAAACCAATCGCGAGCAGCTCGACAGCCTGTTCAAGGCCATCGAGCAGATGCGCAGTGATCTGGCGATCAGCGATCAGCAGACCCGCCGTCTGGCCGAGGCCGCTGTGCAGATGGAAGGGCAGGCGGAAACCATCAGCGAGCGTCTGGCCGAAGTCGGTCTGGATGACTATCACCAGCGCGTCTATGACCTGGCGCGGGAGGGCGCGAGTCAGATTGCGGCGCGGTTCGAGGCGGATGTCGAGCAGGGGCGGATCAGTCTTGAGGATTTGTTCGACCGTCAATATCAACCGATTCCCGGGACGCAGCCGGCGAAGTTTCAGACCCGTTTCGACCGCTACACCGATCAGGTGCTGCCGGCGATCCAGGAGCCGTTGCTGCCGCGCCATGAGGGGTTGGTGTTCGCCATCGCCTGCACGCCGCAGGGTTATGTGCCGACGCACAACCTGGCGTTCAGTCAGCCGTTGACTGGTGACCAGCAGATCGACGCGGTGGGTAATCGTACCAAACGCAAGTTCGCCGACCGCACCGGGATCCGCTGCGGCAGCCATCAACAGGCGGTGTTGCTGCAGACCTACACCCGTGACACCGGGGAGCTGATGCACGACTTGTCGGTGCCGATCATGGTCAAGGGCCGGCATTGGGGCGGTCTGCGCCTGGGTTACAAGCCGGAGAATCCGCGCTGATCGATTGTTACCGCTCGCGCAATGAATCTGTGCACGGGCGTTGCTGTTTCCTCTGCGATGAAGTCATTAACATGGCCGTTAGTTAGGTAGCTAATGAAATCGAGAGGTCAGTATGTGCAGAGTCGATGTCGCGGTGATGATTGGCAGTGGTGTGCCCGCCGGATTGCGCGCGATGGGCCAGAGCGTCTGCTGGGTGGTGTTGCTCAATGGTGAGCGGCGTGGCACCGCGTTCGCCAGTCGCGACGAGGCGGAGGAGTGCAAGGCTGCCTGGCTCGCGCAACTGATGGCCGAGCCTGGCGACAGCCTGCACTGACATTTATTAACGTCCGTCGTGCAGGCGTACGTTCAATTCATCGACCATCACCGCTTCTTCGCCGTCGGCGCGCAGCCACTCCTTCAGCAGTTGCGCCTGTTGCGGCGTCCAGAACTCGGCATCGATCAACTTGGTGTTGGCATCCAGCGGATGTGCTTCGATGAAATCGTCGATGGCCCCGTTTTCCGATGGCAGGCCCAGTTGGTCGAACAGGGTTTTCAGATCATATGCAGGCAGTTCCATCGTGTACTCCTTTTTGCGTGTGCCGGAATGGCGCTGTCGCTCGCTCTTTATCTGAGGCAGCCGTTGGACAAGAGTTCGATCCGTGATTCAAGCAAGCGGGCGAGGGCGCACGCTTCGTTGTGGTCTTCGCGGAAACCTCTTACACGACCGGTGGAAGATTCCTTGATATGAAAGAACGCGTTACCTGCCGGGACCACCTGAAATCGTGGGGTCTGAACGCTTTGTGCGTATTGCGCAAGTTCCGGCAAATCAGTGCCGTGCAGCACGAAAGGCGTATCCATGACTGGTTTGGAGGGCTGGGCAAAGTGAGTCAGAGTGCACATATGAAGTCCTTTTCATGAGATAGCCGACGGTTACAGGTCGGTTCGGGTAGTCGGAAGCAGCATCGCTGCTCTAGAATCGCCAGTGTCTGCTGGCGACAGGTGCCTATCTAAAGCAATTTTTTACCGGCGATATGTCGGAAAAGGGCTTTTTTTCGTCAGTTTTTTCCCTAAAGTTTGTAGTCAGTCTTCGTTGCGCTTCAATGAAGATTTTTCCTTCAAGGCCTGGCGAACATCGAGGCAAGTTTCTCGCCTGACTTTCCAGTAGTCTTGCGAACTTGTGATGTATGGGCGCTCCGCTTGTTTCAGGTGTACTGAAGTCATTCGGTAACAGCATCGGCCTGGCCGTTTTTTTGCCGTGCGCGTTTTGGCGCCGGGTACTTTTTCAGATGTGGGGATGTTTCTTTGGCAGTCAGTAACCTCGATATGCATGCTTTGTTCGTGTTGGGTGATTTGCGTGCAAAGCTGGTCAAGCTGTTCCAGTCGCGTTTTGTTTACATCACCGAACAGAACGCCGAAGGCATTTACGTGGCCGAGATCGACACCGAAAGTGCGTTGGTAGTCGATGATAAACCGGGGCTCAAGCTCAAGGTCGGTGATCATTTCAGTGCGGCCGTGCTGCCCAGCCGTGAAGGCGGCAAGATGGACATCCGCTTTCGCGAAATCAAACTGACGGTGTACGGCCTGGGCGACTACGCCTTTGTCGATACAGCGGACGGCCACGCGATCCTGTTCAAGGAAGGCCACAGCGTGGTGACGGTGTTTGCCGCGCACCAGCAACTGCAGGAAGGCCTGACCAAGACCCTGAAAGCCGTTACCGGTAAAGCGGCGAAGTGGCGCAAGGGCGAACTGATCACGTTCAAGGCCAGCGAGTGATCGGTGGTGTGAGTCGCGCCGACTTCCATTCGCAGAACCTCGACCGTGCGCGTGAGGAGGCCTTGCGCCTGTTCAACGCCAAAGCCGAATTGCAGGGTGCATGGCTGAACTGGGTGGCAGCGCAGATCTACACCTTGCGGCCTGCGGAATACGCCAGCATGGTCAGACGCGAGCTGCAAAGCTTGCAGGAAAAGTCTGAAACGTAACCTCGCCGGGATTGCGGCCCGGAAAAAGCAGGAACCTCGGCTACAGTCAGTTGACTGAGTATTCAGAGGCTTGCGGTCTTCTGCCAGGCCATCCTGCTATTGCTGTGAACAGCACGAGGTGCAAAGCATGAAAGGAATTCGACGGCTATTGGCCGCCAGCGTGGTTTCGTTCGGTGTGCTGACGGCCGCGCAGCCGGCAGCGGCGGCACAGGCACCGATTCATTTTGCCGATCTGAACTGGGAAAGCGGCAGCCTGATCACCGATGTCCTGCGGATCATCGTCGAGAAGGGCTATGGCCTGCCGACCGATACGCTGCCCGGCACCACCATCACCCTGGAGACCGCGCTGGCCAACAATGACATTCAGGTCATTGGCGAAGAGTGGGCCGGGCGCAGTCCGGTGTGGGTCAAGGCTGAAGCGGAGGGCAAGGTCGTCAGTCTCGGCGATACGGTCAAGGGTGCCACTGAAGGCTGGTGGGTGCCGGAGTACGTGATCAAGGGTGACCCGGCCAAGGGCATCAAGCCGCTGGCGCCGGACTTGCGCAGTGTCAGCGATCTGAAGAAATACAAGGACGTGTTCAAGGACCCGGAAAATCCGAGCAAGGGTCGGTTCCTCAACAGCCCGATCGGCTGGACCTCGGAAGTGGTGAACAAGCAGAAACTGACCGCTTACGGGCTGCTGGACGACTACACCAACTTCCGCAGTGGCTCGGGTGCGGCGCTGGATGCCGAGATCAGCTCTTCGATCCGTCGGGGCAAACCGGTGCTGTTCTATTACTGGTCGCCGACGCCATTGCTGGGCAAATTCAAACTGGTGCAGCTGGAAGAGCCACCGTTCGATGCCGAGGCGTGGAAGACCCTGACCGATGCCGATAACCCCAATCCGAAACCGACCCGTTCGCTGGCATCGAAGCTGTCGATCGGGGTGTCTACGCCGTTCCAGAAGCAGTATCCGCAGATTGCCGAATTCTTCAGCAAGGTGGATTTCCCGATCGAGCCGCTGAACAAGGCGTTGGCCGAGATGAGCGAGAAACACACCGCACCACGGCAGGCGGCTGAGGCCTTCATGAAGGCGCATCCGGAGGTGTGGCAGGCGTGGGTGCCGAAGGATGTGGCGGAGAAGGTGGCGGCTGATCTGAAATAAACGTTGAGATTGCTGGCCTCTTCGCGAGCAAGCCCGCTCCCACAATTGGAGCGCTCTGTCCTGTGGGAGCAGTCTCACTCCCACAATTGGAACGCGTTCTCCTGTGGGAGCGGGCTTGCTCGCGAAGCTTTCATGCTTTTAGAACTTCGTTTGCACCGCCAATTCAAAGGTGCGCGGCGTACCCAGATAGTAAGCCGGCGATACATGCGCAAACTCGGCATACACCTCGTTGGTCAGGTTGCGCACTCGGCCGGTGACGGTGGTGTGCGAGTCGACCTTGTAGCTGAGGAAGCTGCCGAACAGCGTGTACGACGGCACGGTCATGGTGTTCGCCGTGTCCGCATATACCGATGCCACATACCGCGCATCGACTCCACCTTGCCATTGCGGCGAGAAATCATAAGTCAGCCATAGATTGCCGACCCGATCCGGAACGTTGGTTGGCGTGTTGCCCTTGCGTGAGACCACCGCGCCGGCGGCGTTCTTTTCGGTGAAATCATCGTATTGCGCATCGACCCAGGCGAAGTTGCCTTCGGCCAACAGCTTGTCGGTAATCCGCAGGGAGCTGGCGATCTCGATGCCCTTTGAGGTTTGCTGACCTACCGGGATGCTGCTGGTAGGGTCCAGCGGGTCAGTCACGGCGAAGTCCTTGCGCTCAATGGTGTACGCGGCAACCGTCGCCGAGCCACGGCCGTTGAGGTAGTCGAACTTGCTGCCGATTTCCCATTGCTTGCCGGTGGAAACATCGAAGTCCTGCGTGCCGTTCGGTTGCTCGGCGGCAGTGCTGTATTGCACGTAGACGCTGGCGGATGGGATGAACTGGTAGGTCAGGCCGACGCGCCCGGTGACCGGCTCCCAGCTGCGCTTGAGGTGCTTGGGATTGGCGGCCGTCACGGTGCGATGGTTGGTCACGTCGAGGTCGATGTCGTCGTAACGCAGGCCAGTGAGCAACGCCAGTTTGTCGGTCAGTGCCAGGCGGTTTTCCACGAACAGCGCCTTGGTGGTGACCTCGTTGGTCTTGTCGCTGATCAGTGTCGGGTTGGTGCCGGGAATATCGTAGAAATGCCCCGGACGGTAGTTGTTCGGATCGACCGTGCTTGCGCCTTTGATATTCAGCGGCGAGTTGGTGGTCTGGTTGACCTTGTACTCGAAACCACCGGACCAAGTGGTGTCGAGGCCGAACAGGGTGTTGTCGTGGCGCAGCTCGAACTGGTTGCCGTTCTGCTCACCCTGATGGCGTACTTGATAGGCGGTGGAGCGGTTCACTGCGGTGTTGTCGGCGTTGTACTGATAGGTTTCGAGGTTGCGGTAGTCGCGTTGGCTGTCGAGGTGATACAGCGTATTGCGCAGAGTGGTGCTGTCGTTGATCCGGTAATCGATGATCGAACGCACCCAGATCGTGCGCTGTTCGTAGCGCCCGTCCTCGACGTTGTAGTTGTTGAAGCGGTTGTGTTTGTCGATCTTCAACTCGCCGGCCTTGGGGTTGAGCACCGGCGTGCCCCAGTAGGGGCTGTCTTCGTGTTCATCCTGATATTCCAGGGCCAGGGTGTGCGACAGATCCGGCGTGAGGTCGCTGAGCAACGAGAACGCCACGCTCCAGGCATCGCGCTCCTGACGGTCGATGTAGCCGTTGCTGGTGTTGTGGCTGACATCGAGCCGCGCGTAGTGCTGCACGTCGGCGCTCGGGTCGGTCAGCGCATGGTTGAGGCCGAACGCGGTTTCGGTGGTGTCGTAACTGCCGTAGCTGACGCGACCTTCGGCGGCTTGTTCGTCGCGGGTCGCCAGTTTGGTCACATAGTTCAGCGAGCCGCCGACCGAGCCTGCGCCGTTGATCAGTGACGAAGGCCCGCCCACCAGTTCGACTCGATCATAGATCCACGCATCCACCGGTCGGGCGAGACCGCCGGAGACGTTGATGCCATTGAACATCTGGGTGATCTGGCTACTGGTAAAACCACGGTAGGAGACGAATCCGCCAAAGCCCGGTGGTGCGCTGGCATTGACCCCGGGCAGGGTGTTGGCGGCGTCCTGAAAGTTCTGCGCGTCGTGGCGTTCGATGTCGTTGCGGTTGGCGACGGCAACTGACGCAGGTGTGTCGCGCACGCTGAGACCGAGGCGCGAGGCCATGCCGCTGGATTGATCGAGGCTCAGGCCTGGTTCGCTGGTGGATTCGCCGTCGATGGTGATCGGCGCCAGGTCTACGGTGGATTGCGCCCAGGCGTTAAGGGACAGGCAGCCGCACAGGCTGGCCAGCAGAGGAATATGTTTCATCGTTGAATCCTGAATGCTTGTCTGGGAATCAGCGCACAGGCAAACGCCGCGCGTTGGCGCAGTGGGCTGAAAAATCAAAAAGGCAAAGACACTCAGGCGAGCGGTGGGGCGCGAGGATTGGCCGAAGGCCAGGTGAAGCGGGCAGGGAGGTCGGCGCTGACGATGGGCGCAAGCGGCGGGCTGTGTTGCTCGGGCAGCACCGCGAGGGTCAGGCTGGAGTTGAACGCCGGGCCCATGCCGCCGCCGACCGAGCACAGCGGGCAGCCAAACGCCTTGGACAGGGTCGGCAATTGTTCTTCGCCGGGATTGCTGGTCAGTGGCGCTTGGGTGGCCGGGTCGACCGTACAGAACTGGCCGCCGATGCCGTTGAGCTGCATCCCGACCATTTGCCCGTGACCGATGCTGCAGGCGAACACGTTGAACAGGACGCAGCAATAAAGCATCCAGGCCAGCAGTGAGCGATCGGAACGGGTGAATTTCATGGGGCGGCACTTTACCGTACCGCTGATCGGTCGTGCACTTCAAAAAATGCCGACTAGGATGTTTTGTTCAAATCCCTCGAAAGGATTCTCGACCATGACCTTTGTGTTGGCTCAATGGCTGGTGACGATATTTGCGGCAATCAGCCTGGTACACGTGTATTGGGCGCTGGGTGGGCAGTGGGCGGCGGTGGCGGCGGTACCGCAAGTGCCGGTGCGAGGACTGGTGGCGACGGTGCGACCGGCGTTCAAACCGTCAGGCTGGATTACCTTGCTGGTAGCGGCAGCATTATTGGTGATTGCCGCGCTGGTGTGCATCCGGGTCGGCTGGGGCATGCCGGCGGTGCATCACAAAGCGTTGCAATGGGTGATCAGTGCGATTGCGTTATTGATGTTCGCCCGGGCGATCGGCGATTCGAATCTGGTGGGGTTTTTCAAGGAAGTGAAGGGGTCGCGGTTTGCGCGGCTGGATACCTGGGTGTATTCGCCGCTGTGTCTGGTGTTGGGGGCGGGGTTGTTGGCGGTGGCTTGGGTCTGAGGTTTGAGGTGATCTGGAGATTGCTATCGCGAGCAGGCTCACTCCTACATTTGGAATGCGTTCCCCTGTAGGAGTGAGCCTGCTCGCGATGGCGTCATTGCAGACTATATAAAACTTCAACTACCACTCTCGGTCCTGCGGCTACTCACCTCAGCCGGCACATCATCCCCGGCCATGCGCTTGCGGAACAACGCCGCCCGCGCCAGCAGCAGGGTGGTCACCGGCACGGTGATCGCCAACAGAATCGGAATCAGCCAGGCATGCATCACTGGCCCGGACTTGAGTGCAGAAAAACAGATGATCGAAGCCAGCGCCACGCACCACGCGCCCAGTGTCGAGGCCAGCGCCGGCGGGTGCATGCGTTGGAAGTAATCTTTCATGCGCAGCAATCCGGTCGCGCCGATCAGCGCAAACACCCCGCTGAGCACCAGCAGGATCGCGACCGGAATCTCCACCCACAATGACAATTCAGCAGTCATTCGATCACCTCGCCACGCAGCAGGAATTTCGCCAAGGCAAACGAGCCGACGAAGCCGAACAGCGCGATCAGCAGCGCCGCCTCGAAGTAAGTGTCACTGGAATAACGAATGCCCAGGGTCAGCATCATCAGCATGGCGACGATGTACAGGTAATCCAGCGCGAGTACCCGATCCTGTGCCGACGGCCCCTTGAACAGGCGAATCAGGGTCAGGACCATCGCCAGTGAAAACAGGAACAGCGTCAGCAGAATCGCGTTCGACAGCAACGGGCTCATTCGAAAATCTCCATCAACGGCTGCTCGTAGGCAGTCTTGAAGTGGTGGATGAAGTGCGCCTCGTCATCCAGATCCCAAACATGCAGCAGCAGAATGCTGCGATCCAGCGCCAGCTCCGACCACACGGTGCCCGGCACCACGGTGCAGATCATCGCCAGCGCCGCCAGACCGTTGGCGTCGCGCAGGTCCAGCGGCACTTTGACGAAGCCTGAGCGCGGCGGGCGGCGACCGGCGTTGAGCACGCCCCAGGCGACGATTAGATTGGAGAGGATCACGTCACGACCGACCATCACGAACAGGCGCAAAATCGTCAGCGGACGGCGGATGCGCACCTGTTTCGGGCGCAGCTTGCGCATCATCAATGGTGCGGCGAACCCGAGGATTGCACCGAGCAGCAGGTTGCCCGGGCTGACGGAGAGGTTCAGCGTCAGCCACAAAACCCACAACGCCAGTGACAGCAATGGTGCCGGAAATACGCGCTTCATGGCTGCACCTCCAGCATCGCCGCTTTGGCTTCAGGGCTGGGAACGGCGCGGGTGCCGAGCACCGCCATCACGTATTGCTGCGGGTTGTTCAGCGCGTCGGCGGTGGCCTGGGTGTAACGCAGCAGCGGCTCGGCCTTGAAGGTCAGCGCGATACTCAATCCCAGCAGCAGGAAGATCGGCGCGCATTCAAGCTTGCGCAGCAGCGGCGACGGGCGCTCCTCGGGCGTCCAGAAACGCTGGATGCCCATGCGCGCGAATGCCATCAACGAGGCCAGTCCGGAGAGGATCAGCAGCGCCAGCAACGCCCAGGCCGCGTTGGAGATCGGCGCCTCGCCGCCCAGCCCCAGCGGATTAAGCAGCGCACCGATCAGGTTGAGCTTGCCGATGAACCCCGACAGCGGCGGCATGCCGATGATCAACAACGCGCAGGCAATGAAACTCAAGCCGAGAAACGCCATGGTCCACGGGATGACCTGACCGACCACGGCTTTTTGCTCGTCATCAAGGTTGATGCCCTTGGGCGGTTGCAGGGATTCCTGCGGACGCGGCAGCAACTCGCTTTCGTCCTCCAGCGGGATTTCGTTGGCCGAACGCGAACGCTCGATCAACTCCGCCAGCAGGAACAGCGCACTCAATGCCAGGGTCGAGCTGACCAGATAGAACAGCGCTGCGCCGATCAGGTTTGGCTGGGCGAAACCCACCGCCGACAGCAGAATCCCGGCCGACACCAGAATGCTCAGGCTGGCCATGCGCTCCAGGCGTTGCGCGGCGAGAATCGCCAGCGCCGCGCAGGCGATGGTCGCCATGCCGCCGTAGATCAGCCAATCGCCACCGAAAAACGCCGAAGCCCCGGCTTGCCCGGAGAACAGCAGCGTCCACAGACGCAGCAGGGTATAGACGCCGACCTTGGTCATGATCGCGAACATCGCCGCCACCGGCGCACTGGCCGAGGAGTAGGCCGGCACCAGCCAGAAGTTTAGCGGCCACATGCCGGCCTTGGCCAGGAATGCCACCGCAAGAATCCCCGCACCGGCGTGCAGCAAGCCACGGTCGGCTTCCGGCACCAGCGGGATCTTCAGCGCCAGATCGGCCATGTTCAGGGTGCCGGTGACGCCGTAGATCAGCGCCGCGCCAATCAGGAACAGCGACGAGGCCAGCAGATTGATCGAGATGTAATGCAGCCCCGACGACACCCGCGCCCGACCCGAACCGTGCAGCAACAGGCCATAAGAGGCGGCGAGCAGCACTTCAAAGAACACGAACAGGTTGAACAGGTCGGCGGTGAGGAAGGCGCCATACAGGCCCATCAGCTGAATCTGGAACAAAGCGTGGAAGCTCGATCCCGCGCCGTCCCAACGCGCCATGGCGAACAACAGGGCGCTGACGCCGATGATCCCGGTCAACACCAGCATCAAGGCCGAGAGGCGATCAACCACCAGCACGATGCCGAACGGCGCCTGCCAGTTGCCCGGCAGGTACACGCCGATGGAACCGGGCACGCCGGTGGTTTGCGTCCACTGCAGCAGCATCACCGAAATGAACAGGCCGACGAGGCTGGAGAACAGATTGATTTTCGCCTTCAGCGGTCGGTGCTTTTCGCCGAGCATCAACATGATGGCGGCGGTCAGCAGCGGCAGCAGGATCGGTGCGGCGATCAGGTGAGTCATCGCCATCATTCCTTGGGCTCCCGGCCGTCGACGTGGTCGGTGCCGGTCAGGCCCCGCGACGCCAGCAGCACCACCAGAAACAGCGCGGTCATGGCGAAGCTGATGACGATCGCGGTCAGCACCAGTGCCTGCGGCAGCGGATCGGTGTAGTGCAGCAGGTCCTGGGTCACGCCGTCCTTGATCACCGGCTCTTTACCGATGAACAGGCTGCCCATGCTGAAGATGAACAGGTTGACCGCGTAGGACAGCAGGCACAGGCCCATGACCACCTGAAACGTCCGTGGTCGCAACACCAGCCAGACCCCGGAGGCGGCGAGCACGCCGATGGCGATTGCGATGACTTCTTCCATCAGACGGCTCCTTTGCTGGCGACGGACTTGGGCAGCGACGCGGTCTTGTGACCCCGCACCGATTGGTGGGCGAGGGCGGTGAGGATCAGCAGCGTCGAGCCGACCACCACGGCGTACACGCCGATATCGAAGAACAGCGCGCTGGCGATATGGATCTCGCCCAGCAGCGGCAAGGCGAAATGCCAGGTGTGGGTGGTCAGGAACGGATAACCAACCGCCATCGCCCCGAGACCGGTGGCGGTGGCGAACAGCAGCCCGGTGCCCATCCAGCGCAGCGGTCGCAGGCTCATTTGCGCCTCGACCCACTGCGTGCCGGCGACCATGTATTGCAGGATGAACGCCACCGACATCACCAGTCCGGCGACGAAACCGCCGCCCGGCTGGTTGTGACCGCGCATGAACAGGTAGCACGACACCACCAGCGCAATCGGCAGCAACAGGCGCACCAGCACCGCCGGCACCATCATGAAGCCGAGCGCGGTGTCGCTGGCGCTGCGCGGGTTGACCAGATCGGTGACCACGTCCGGCGCGAGCAGGCGTTGCTGGGCCGGCAGTTGCAGGCTTTCTTTCGGCGGGCGGAAGCGTCGCAGCAGGGCGAACACGGTCAGCGCCACGGCCACCAGCACGGTGATTTCACCGAGGGTGTCGAAGCCGCGGAAGTCCACCAGCATCACGTTGACCACGTTGCTGCCACCACCCTCGGGCATGGCGCGACTGAGGTAGAACGAGGAAATGTCGTTGGGCGTTTGCCGCGTCAGCATCGCGTAGGACAGCAGCGCCATGCCGGCGCCGACGGCAATCGACAGCAGCAAGTCGCGCAAGCGGCGCACGCGGGCCTTGCGCAGGCTCGACGGCAGTGGCGAGACTTCTTCGATGCGTCGCGGCAGCCAGCGCAGACCGAGCAGGATCAGCACCGTGGTCACCACTTCCACCGCCAGTTGCGTCAGGGCCAGATCCGGCGCCGAGAACCAGACGAAGGTCACGCAGGTCATCAACCCGCAGACGCTGACCATGGTCAGGGCGGCGAGACGGTGATACTTGGCCTGCCATGCGGCGCCGAGCGCGCAGGCGATTGCCAGCAGCCACAGGGTGACGAACACGATCGAACCCGGAATCTTCGGCCGGTCGCCCCAGCTCAGGCTGCTGTGCAACATCGGGATCAGGCCGGCGAGCACTGCCGCCAAGACCATCAGGAACAGTTGCATTTGCAGGCGGCGGGTGCCGAGTCGGCGTTCGACCCGACGGGCCATGCGCATCATCAGCACCAGACTGCGCTCGAACAGGCGCTTGCCGTTGAAGCGACCCACCAGCGGCGGGTATTTGAAGCGGCCCCGCTTGAGCTGGTTGCGCAGCAGCAGATAGACCACGATGCCGCCGGACATGGCGATCAGGCTCATGATCATCGGCGCGTTCAGACCGTGCCAGATCGCCAGGCTGTATTCCGGCAGCGTCCCGCCCACCACCGGCAGCGCGGCAGCCGCGAGCAGCGGGCCGACCACTTGCGCCGGGAAGATCCCGACGACCAGACAGGTGAACACCAGCAGCTCGACTGGCGCACGCATCCAGCGCGGCGGTTCGTGCGGGGTGTGCGGCAGGTCGGTGGCGGTAGGGCCGAAAAACACGTCGACGGTAAAGCGCAGCGAGTACGCGACGCTGAAGGTACCGGCGATGGTCGCGACAATCGGCAACGCTGCTTCGACCCACGCAGTGGCGTTGATGAACACGGTTTCGGCGAAGAACATTTCTTTCGACAGGAAGCCGTTGAGCAGTGGTACGCCGGCCATCGACGCGCTGGCGACCATGGCCAATGTCGCGGTGAACGGAATCAGTTTGATCAGGCCGCTGAGTTTGCGGATGTCACGGGTACCGCTTTCGTGGTCGATGATGCCCGCGGCCATGAACAGCGAGGCCTTGAAGGTCGCGTGGTTGAGAATGTGGAACACCGCGGCAACAGCTGCCAGCGGACTGTTCAGGCCCAGCAGCAAGGTGATCAGGCCCAGATGGCTGATGGTCGAGTAGGCCAGCAGGCCCTTGAGATCGTTCTGGAACATCGCGCAGTAGGCGCCGAGCAACAACGTACACGCACCGGCGCCGCTGACGATGTAGAACCATTCTTCACTGCCGGACAATGACGGCCACAGACGCGCAAGCAGAAACACTCCAGCCTTGACCATGGTCGCCGAGTGCAGATAGGCCGAAACCGGAGTGGGCGCCGCCATGGCGTGCGGTAGCCAGAAATGGAAGGGGAACTGGGCGCTTTTGCTTAGGGCGCCAATGAGGATGAGGGGAAGCAGGATAGGGTAGAGGGCATGTGCGCGAATCTGATCGCCGGCGGCCAGGACCTTGTCCAGGTCATAGCTGCCGACGACATGGCCGAGGATCATGACCCCCGCCAGCAGGCATAGTCCCCCGGCACCGGTGACCATCAGCGCCATGTAAGCGCCACGTCGGGCATCGGAGCGGTGGTGCCAGTAGCCGATCAACAGGAACGAGAAGAGGCTGGTCAGCTCCCAGAAGAACACGATCTGGATCAGGTTGCCGGAGATCACCAGCCCGAGCATGGCGCCCATGAACGCCAGGAAAAAGGCGAAGAAGCGCGGCACCGGGTCGTCCGGCGACATGTAATAACGCGCATATAAAGAGACCAGGGCCCCGATGCCCAGCACCAGCAACGAGAACAACCAGGCGAAGCCGTCCATGCGCAGGACGAAATTCAAACCGAGGCTGGGCAGCCACATGAATTCTTCGCGGATCACCCCGCCGTGGGCGATTTGCGGATACAACAACGCGACCTGCACGGTGCCGATCAGAGCGACCAGACCTGCCAACAGGGATTCGGTATTACGCGCGTTGTGTGGCAGCACCGCTGCCAGACAGCTGCCAATGAATGGCAGAAGCAGTAGAACTATCAGGGACATAGGCTTCTAATCTGCGGAAGTTTGTGAAGCATCATACGTGCCAGCTCCCTGATTACCAAACGCCAGGATGTCTCAGAATCCTACAAAGTAGTCTGGAATTTTCTGTTTGGCATTGTTTCAGGTAGATGGATATTGCTTGGAATGGCCTGCTCGCGATAGCTACGGTTCAGGCACTAAAGATATTGCGGATTAACCTTGGGGCTCCCGCTCCAGCTCAGCGTCTTCTTCGACAACCTTACCCTTGGTCTTCAGCTCGCTGACAATCACCGCCGCCACGATCAACCCTGCGCCCACCAAGGCAATCGCCGGCAAGCGCTCCCCGGCAAGCCGCCCGACGATCCCGGCCCACACCGGCTCACCGGCATAGATCAACGTCGCCCGGGTCGGCGAAACGCTTTTCTGCGCCCAGTTCATCGCCACCTGAATTGCCGCACTCGCCGCACCGAGACCCAGCGCGGTCACCAGCAAGGTCCAGGAAAAATCCGGAAGCGTTTCACCGGTCGGCACCACCAGCAGGAACGACAGCACCGAGGTCGCCGCCAGTTGCACCACGGTCACCCGGCGTACATCGACTTGACCGGCATAGGTGCTGATCAAAATGATCTCGGCGGCTATCGCGATGGCGCTGATCAGCGTGGCGATTTCGCCGGGGCTGAAGTTCAGCGCGGCCCCGGACGGCCCGGACAACAGCATCAAACCGGTAAACGCCAGCATGATGCCAATGCTCGGCATCAACCCCGGCCGACGGCCCAGCACCAGCCATTGCAGCAACGGCACGAAGGGCACGTACAGTGCGGTGATGAATGCCGACTGACTGCTCGGGATCGTTTGCAGACCAACCGTCTGCAAGCCATAACCGAGCATGATCGCCACGCCGATGAACGATCCGGCCTTGATCTCGAACAGGGTCAGTTCACGCAAGTGGCGCCAGGAGAACAGCGCAACAATGGCGGCCGCAGCGGCAAAGCGCAGGCCGACAAAGAACATCGGGCCGCTGACGGTCATTGCGTGGTGCACCAGCAGAAACGTACCGCCCCAGACCATGGTGATCAGCACCAGCACGCACTCGGCCTTGCTGAAACGGGAGAAGCGAAGAGGCGTAGGGGAGCTGTTCACTGACGTCATGTCCTTGCGCACTATAAAAGGCAGGACGCACAATGCGCCCAACGTTGCGCAGTATACTGCCCAACCCCACCGAGTGAGCAATATAGTGCACAAAGATTCCAGCCAACGGGCGTCCGTCCTGCAACACGTCAGTCACAACGTCCGGCGCCTGCGCCACGCTGCCGACATGAGCCAGACCGCGCTGGCGGAAAAGTCCGGCGTCAGTCGGCGCATGCTGGTGGCGATCGAGGCCGGGGAAAAGAATGTCAGCCTGACCACTCTCGATCGCGTTGCCGAAGCGCTCGACGTGGCCTTCAGCGACCTGATCCAGGCCCCAGACGCACGCGATACCAGCCGCATCAACGAGGTGGCGTGGGCCGGGGTGATTCCCGGGAGCAAAGCGGTACTGCTATCCAAGGCCACCGCCACCCGTGAAGTCGAACAGTGGGAATGGTGTCTGCAACCGGGGGAGGTCTATCCGTCGCAACCCGACGCCGATGGCTGGAGCGAGCAGATTTATGTGTTCGAAGGTTGCCTGACGCTAACGGTGGGTGATGTGACCAATACCATTGCGAGCGGCGAGTTTTTCATGTTTGCCAGCAACCAGCCCCATGGCTATCGCAATGACGGGCCGGTGGCGGTGCGCTTTGTGCGCAATGTGGTGATTTGAATGAGTCAGAACGCAGACATCCTGATCATCGGCGGTGGCCTCAGCGGCACGATGCTGGCCGTGCAATTGCTGCGACTGCCCGGCCAGCGTCGGATCCTGATCATCGAACCGCGCGCCGAACTCGGTCGCGGTGAAGCTTACAGCGCCGTTGAACTGGGCCACACGCTCAACGGCAATGCGGCGCGCATGAGTGTCGACCCCGATAACCCCGATGACCTGACTCAATGGCTGACCGCGCACATCGCTGCCGGTGGCTGGCCGGAATCTGCCGAGCAGAATGTGCCAATCAGTGAGCTGTTCCCTCCACGCGGGCTGTTTGGCGTGTATGTGCAGCAGCGTCTGGCCGAGGCGCGCGTCGTTGGTGCGCAGCATGGTTCGACCGTCGAGCACGTTCGCGCTGAAGTCGTCGATCTGCAAACTGATGCGGATTCGGTGCAAATGAGCTTGAGCAATGGGCAGACTCTGCGCGGCGCCTATGCCGTGCTCGCCACGGGCATGTTCCCCGCCGCACGCACGCCGCAGAAAGAGTCCAGCGGCCTGAATGCCGCAGCGCTTGATCCGTGGGATGTCGCCGCCATGCGTCAGCTCGATCCGCAGTCAACCGTGCTGATCATCGGTTCCGGCCTGACCATGGTCGATGCAGTGGTTTCGCTGGAGCAGGCCGGGCATCGCGGGCCGATCGAAGTGTTTTCCCGTCACGGACTGTTGCCCCATGTGCGTCGGCAACCGCCGGCGTGGGTGGATTTTCTTGCCGAAGATCAGAGCATTCGCACACCTCGACAGTTGTTGCGTGAGCTGCGCAGGCATTGCCGCGAGGCGATCGCTCAGGGCATCGATTGGCAGGCGCCGCTGGACACGGTGCGGGCCCATATCGGACGGCTGTGGAGTCAGGCGACTGACGTGCAGCGTCGACAATTCGTACGCCATGTGCGGCCGTGGTGGGAGAGTCATCATCACCGGTCGCCGCCGCTGAGTGCCCAATTGGTCGAGCGGTTGCAGGGCGAAGGGCGGTTGCGGATTCAGGCAGCGTCGTTCAAAGGGTTAGAGCCTGGCGCGGAGGGCGGCGTGAGCATTCGCATTCGTCGCCGTGGTGAAGCTGAAACCTGCTTAGTTCATGGCGCAGCGCTGATTAATTCCAGCGGCATTGAATATGACTGGCGTCGGGTCGCGCGGCCATTGCCGCAGCAGTTGTTGGCGCGCGGACTGGTGCGGTCGGGGCCGTTGGCGTTGGGGATCGCGGCTGCGATTGATGGTGCGGTGCTGAACGAACACGGGCAGGTAGCGAACCGGCTGTTCGCCATGGGCCCTCCGTTGCGAGGGATGTGGTGGGAGAGTACGGCGGTGACGGATGTGGCGTCACAGGCGAAGGCGTTGGCTCTGAGGCTGGTGCGGTGAAGTCGAGGTTGCCGTTGGTCGGAATAAAGGCCCCGCCTGTAATTTCTGACAGTTGTGGACCTCCGGCGGCAGGGTCCTAATGGCTACGCAGCGATACCTTCGCGTGCTCAACCTGTTTTTAGAGGAATAAAGAAATGGCTAAGAATCTTGAACAACTTGTAATCAAAGAAGCTGTAGGCGGCATCGTAAAAATGACCGATGTCCCTGAGGGTGCTACTGCACAGATCCCGCCGGGTTTTTTGGCGGAGAGTGATCACATTCCATTTTTCGTTCAGGTTATTTTAGATGGCACGTGGATCGGTGAAAGATTTTCCGGTACCACTCCTTATTCGGAGACTATCGAGATAAAAGTACCTCGCGAAGACTTGCTAGAACATGCAGGCCCGCAGGGCGCTAAGTTTGCCTATGTGGTGAATTTGGGCGGAAATGAAGTGGACGCACCTTTTACGGAGTACAAAATTATTCATTAGGTTAGAGGTCTGTCGGGAAAATCCATTGGCATCCGGCGTTTAGGGCGCCGCATGTCAATGGAAGTCTTGCTTTGATCGCTGGCAAGACAGCTCCCAAGGTTTTGGGTGTGCCTGAACGTGAGTTACGCCACCACCCTATAGCACGGCACATACGCCGCGCCGCCCGGCAGTTTCATCCGGTGCTGGGCGACGAAGGCTTTGAGCAGCGAATCGAGCGGTTGCATGATCGCCGCGTCACCACGGATCTGGTACGGCCCGTGCTCTTCGATCAAGCGGATGCCCTTGTCCTTGACGTTGCCGGCGACGATCCCGGAGAACGCGCGGCGCAGGTTGGCCGCCAGTTCGTGGGGCGGCTGGCCGCGGTGCAGCTTGAGGTTGGCCATGTTCTCGTGGGTCGGATCGAACGGGCGCTGGAAGCTTTCGTCGATCTTCAGCAGCCAGTTGAAGTGGAACGCGTCGTTGCGCTCGCGGCGGAACTGCTTCACCGCTTTGAGGCCGGCGGTCATCTGCCGCGCGACTTCGGCCGGGTCGTCGATGATGATCTCGTAGTGCTGCTTCGCCGCATCGCCGAGGGTGGCGGTGACGAAGGCATCAAGCTGTTCCAGATACGGCGCGGCATGTTTCGGCCCGGTCAGGATCACCGGGAACGGCAGGCCGGCGTTGTCCGGGTGCATCAGGATACCCAGCAGGTACAGGAACTCTTCGGCGGTGCCAGCGCCGCCCGGGAAGATGATGATGCCGTGGCCAACACGCACGAACGCTTCCAGACGTTTTTCGATGTCCGGCAAGATCACCAGCTCATTGACGATCGGGTTCGGCGCTTCGGCGGCGATGATCCCCGGCTCGGTCAGGCCGAGGTAGCGCCCACCGTGGATGCGCTGCTTGGCGTGGGCGATGGTCGCGCCCTTCATCGGGCCTTTCATCACGCCGGGGCCGCAACCGGTGCAGATGTCGAGGCTGCGCAGGCCCAGTTCGTGGCCGACTTTCTTGGTGTATTTGTATTCTTCGGTGTTGATCGAGTGACCGCCCCAGCACACGACGATTTTCGGTTCCACACCCGGACGCAGGGTGCGCGCGTTGCGCAGCAGGTGGAACACGTAGTCGCTGATGCCTTGCGAGGTGCTGAGGTCGATGCGTTGGCTGTCGAGTTCGTTTTCGGTGTAGACGATGTCACGCAGGGCGCTGAACAGCATCTCGCGGGTGCTGGCGATCATTTCGCCGTCGACGAACGCGTCGGCCGGGGCGTTCAGCAGTTCGAGGCGCACGCCGCGATCCTGCTGGTGAATGCGGATTTCGAAGTCCTTGTAGGCTTCGAGGATGGTCTTGGCGTTGTCGACATGCGCGCCGGTATTGAGGATGGCCAGGGCGCACTGGCGGAAGAGGGTGTAGGTGCTGCCGGATCCGGCTTCGCTCAGTTGCTGAACTTCACGTTGAGAAAGAGTTTCCAGGCTGCCTTTCGGGCTGACCGAGGCATTGATTACGTGTCGTTGGGTCATGCAATGATCCTTAAAACGATGTCATCCCTGAACCAGGCGGATGGCATCCGAATAGTGTGTATCCATGAATGAAGATGGCACGATCTGCGCTGTACCGCCATGTCCCCGTTGGACGCTGAAGAGATGAAAAGGGCCCCCAGCATAGCTAAATCGCGGAGAGAGGCGATAATGCGCAGCGAGTTTTTTCCGTTGCCCTTTTTATCGCTCAAGGAAGTCATGCCTGATGTTCGAGATCCAGCCGATGGACCCAGCAACGTTTCGCCAGCAGACCCGGCGCAGCACGCTCATCATCGTGGTGCTGTTCCTGGTGCTGGCGATGGCGCTTTCGACGGCGGCGGTGGCGCTGTTCGGCGAACCCGGCGGGGATAATCTGCGCTTCAACGTCGGTGGGGTGTTCGTCGCGTTTCTGCTGACGGCGGCGCTGATGCGCGGGCAGTTCTGGCAGCAGCCGTGGATGGCCCCGGCGGTCTATAGCTGGCGGCTCAAGCGCAGCCTGATGAGCGTGACCAACGTGATGCATCAGGTGACCGCAGCAGTCGAGAAGAACGATCCGACCGCGATGAAGGTGCTGCGCTTCTATCATCTGGGACTGACCCAGATGCACGAACTGGACGGCAACTCCAGCGATCATGCGCAGTTGCACCGGGAAGTCGAAATGCACAAGGAGCGGATGCAGGCACTGGGCCTGGAGATCGACCAGAAGCGCCTGGATCCGGCCTGGCTGCAAGCCTTGAAACCCGCCGCGCGTTAAAACGGAATACGGCTGGCGCGGCGCAGTTTCCACGCACGGGCCAGACGCCCGTAGACCAGCAGGTTGATCACCAGCACCACGCTGCCCAGCACCAATTGGATCTGCGGCGTCAGACCTGCGGGATAGATGATCGGCCAGATGTAGTGCTCGATGAAGCCGCCGGCGTATTCGGTCTGCCCGGCGGCGTGGCGCATCAGGTTTTCCCAGTAAGTCAGCGGACAGGTCAGGTGCAACACCTCGACCGCCACGCCCCATGCAGCCGCCGGCAGATGCAACCACATCAGGCGTGGCCACTTGAGCACCAGCAACCCGCCGAACAGCACGAACAGAATGAAGCACAGATGAAACAGCACCAGCCCGTCGGCTGCGATTCGGTACAGCATGTCGTCTCCCTGACGCGGTTGTGAAGGTCTCCATGGTACGCCGACAGCAACGCCGGGGCGCGGTGATTTGGCGCAAGTGCGCAAGATTGTTCAAGCCGCGAAGGGGCATTTGCTGGCAGAGTCTGCGACCGTTTCCTCGGTTGAAGAACGTTATGTCTGACTCAATTATGCCGCGCAGTGCGTTTCTTCGCGGCGCTGCGGCGATCATGCCGTTATCACTGGCGACGGCGCCGTGGGGGCTGCTGGCCGGTTCCATGGCGATCGAAGCCAATCTCACGCCGTTACAGGGGCAGGGCCTGTCGAGCATCGTGTTTGCAGGGGCCGCGCAACTGGTGGCGATCGGTATGCTCAAGGGCGGTGCCGGGATTTTCTCGATCCTGCTGACCACGCTGCTGCTGACCTCGCAGCATTTGTTGTACGGGATGAGCATGCGCTCAGTGATTTCGCCGCTGCCCGGGCGCTGGCGCATCGGCCTGGGCTTTTTGCTCACCGATGAGCTGTTCGCCCTGACCAGTCAGCATGACCGTCAGCAGTTCAACCGCTGGTACGCCTTGGCCGTCGGCCTGACGTTCTATATCGCCTGGAACCTGTTCACCCTGGCCGGCATCGTGTTGGGCAGCAGCATTCCGGGGCTTGAGCACTTGGGGCTGGATTTCTCGATTGCCGCCACTTTCATCGCATTGATCACCCCGGTGGTGCGTAACGTGCCGACCGTGGTGTGTGTGGCGGTGTCGCTGTTCTGCTCGGTGCTGTTCAGTTATTGGCAGTGGGGCTCGGCACTGGTGTTGTCGGGCCTGGCGGGGATGACCGCAGGATTTGTCTGCAACAAGCTGTATCGGGGGCGCACATGATGGTCTGGGCAGTGATTTTCGGCATGGGGATTCTGGTGTTCCTCAACCGTTACGTGTTTCTCGAACCGCGCCTGCCGCTGCGTTTGAGCAGCAACGCACGGCAGTTTCTCGGGTTTGCCGTACCGGGAATGCTCACGGCGATCTGCGGGCCGATCGTGTTCATGCCGGACAAACAGTTGAATCTGCAGTGGGATAATCCTTATTTACTGAGTTCGCTCGTAGCGATCGGGCTGGTGCTGTACACCCGCAATACCTTGCTCAGCATGCTCTTGAGCATGGCGTTTTTCTTTTTGCTGCGCTGGTGGTTGTAAGTTGCTGGGAAAAAACTGTTCTACGCTGGTTGGATGACTATTTTCGACAAGTCGAGGTGCACATGACGACCGAGCAAAAGCGTCCTGATGAAGACGAAGAAGTAGACGAGCCCAGCGAAGAAGAAATCGAGCGTGAGAAACGCAAGGAACAGACGTGGAAGCACGACGATGGCAAGGAGCTCACCGGGCCTGACGTGAAACTCTGAGAGCCATCTGCAAGAAGCCCCGCAATAGCGGGGCTGCTTTTTTTCAGAGGTCTTCCAGGTGCGGGAAGTCCGGGTGTGAAGCCCGATAGCCCAGGGTCTTGTCGAGCCACGCATTGAGCTCGTTGACCATCACCGGTGGGTGCCCGGGATAGCTCTGGAGGGTCGTGCGCAAGACGCGTTCGATGTCCGGCACCGAACGCAGGTTTCGGGTCTTGATGTAGTGGCCGATAAAACAGTCGAGTTGAAAGCGTTCTGTCATGGACAGATAAATACACTCCAGGCCGTTGGCCTGTTTGATTGCAAAATCGTCGCGCAACTTAGTTCTCTGCAAGGTTTGTTAAAGTTGTAGGGGATTCCTGGTTTTGCTGACTCTTTGGTCAACTGGTATGCCAAATGGAAATGCGGCGCGCATGCTATCCGTAGTGCATGTAAATGTATGTATGACGGTTGAAATGTCAGACAGGCGGTTAGGTCGCTCAAACGACTGTTTTTTCCGGGCTGTCTCAGCGATGAAACACCAGCTGTAAAGATCGAGTGTCACCTGTAATCACCTGTAGGAGCTGCCGAAGGCTGCGATCTTTTGATCTTGCTTTTAAAAAATTAAAAATCAAAAGATCGCAGCCTGCGGCAGCTCCTACAGGGTAAACGCGTGAGATCACGGATCTTTAAGCCATTCTTCAATCAGCCCTGCACCCTGATTGCGTGAATTGCCGACTGCCTTGCCGACTTTGTGCCAGGCGAAGGCATCACTGGGTTCGCCTTCAAACAGGAGCATCTGTTCGGCGCGTTCAACAGGCGTGGCGCTGTCGAGCCACTCGGCAGCCATGTCAGCGCGAAAGACCACGGGTCTTCGATCATGGATATCGAGCAGGCCCCCGATGCTGTCGGCGGTGATGATCACGAATCCATCGTCGTCCCGACCATCGCTGCCGGGTGTCGGAAACTGTCCGATGGCCGCACAGAAAACCGGCCCTTGATCGGCACGACGGATCAGCCACGGCTGTCGGGTTTTGTCCGGGCCGTCGACCCATTCGAACCAGTTGTCGACCGGCACGATCAGCCGATGACGCCAGATCGCCCGGAAGAACGGCCCATGGGCGACTTTCTCCACGCGCGCGTTGATCGGCGCCGCGCGATCCTTGGCCCAGTGCGGGCGCCAGCCCCAGCGCAGGTTGTCGGCATACAGGCGTTGATCATGTTGATGGAGCACCGCGAGTGACGTGGTCGGCGCCGCGTTGTAGCGCTCCAGCGCGGCGTCGCCGACGTGATTGATCAGCGCATCGGGAATGCTCAGCACCGCGACAAAGTCGTGAATGCCGCGGTACTGCGAGAGTCTTCCGCACATGCGCCGAATCTCTGGATGGACGCTTTCAGCATAGTTGGCTCTGGCCAATCAATCCTGCGCCTCCTGACCGGTGAACGTGTCGCGCCAGATCAGCCAGCGGCGTTCCAGCACTGCGAGCAAACCGTCGCTGAGTTTGCCGAGCAAGGCGAGCACGATAATCGCCGCCAGCACGATGTCCGGGCGCGAGGTTTCGCGGCCGTCGCTGAGCAGATAACCGAGGCCCTTGGTCGCGGCGATCAGCTCGGCGGCCACCAGAAACATCCACGCCAGACTCATGCCGCTGCGCAGCCCGGTGAACAGGCCGGGCAGGGCGGCGGGCAATAGAATCCGCCGCACCAGTTGCCAGCGGCTGAAGCCATAGATGTGTCCGACTTCGACCAGTTTGCGATCGATGTTGCGAATCGCCGCGACCACGTTGACGTACACCGGAAAGAACGCGCCGATGGCGATCAGCACGATCTTCGAGGTTTCATCGATGCCCAGCCACAGCAGCAACAGCGGCACCCAGGCCAGACTCGGAATCGAACGCAGCGCGGCGAACGTCGGTTCCAGATACGCCTCGGCCTCACGGCTCAGGCCGACCCAGGCGGCGAACACCAGCGCAAGGCTGGCGCCAATTGCAAAACCGAGCAACACCCGCAACAGGCTGGCGCTGATGTGTTTCCACAGGGCGCCTTCGGCGAGGTCGGTGAGGGTCAGGGCGATCTCGCTGGGCGCCGGCATTTGATAGGACGGAAGCCAGCCGAGACGCACGATGAACTCCAGGGCGACCACGATCAGCAGCGGCAGGGCCAGACCTTTCAGGCGCCGGCGCCATGTCGGGTTGAGAGATGAAGGACGCGGCCTCGGCAAGCTGCGAGGCGGCGCGGGCAGTTCGTTACTGCGAGTGCTCATACGTGGGCTCCGCTCACAGCGAATCCGCGCCGGGCGCGGATGGGCTGTGAGTCTGGTCGATTACTGGCGGGCGACGGCTTGCTGCACTCCGCTGTCGAGCAACTGATCGATGACTTGATCGACATTCACTCCACGCCGCACCAGTTCCTCAGACACCAGAATCGGTGCCGCAGCTTTCGACGCTTGCACATCGTTGGCGGTCAGTTGCGGACTGCTCAGGTCGGTGCGCGACAACTGCAGTTTGGCCACGTCCAGCGGCAGACCGGATTCCTTGGCAAGCAGCGCGGCGAACTCGTCGGGATTTTTCAGCGCCCAGTCCCGCGCCTGCTCGTAGGCTTTGATCACGGTGTCGATGGTTTGCGGATGCTCCTTGGCGTACTGCTCGGTGACGCTGACCACGCCGTAGCTGTTGAACGCCGGGTTGCGATACAGCAGACGCGAACCGGCCTGCACCTGGCTGGCGGCCATGTGCGGATCGAGTCCGGCCCAGGCGTCGACATCGCCTTTTTCCAGCGCGGTGCGCCCGTCCGGATGTTGCAGGTGCACCAGTTCCACGTCGTCTTTCTTTAGCCCGGCCTGTTGCAGGCTGCGCAGGGTGAACAGGTACGGATCGGTGCCTTTGGTGGCAGCGATTTTCTTGCCCTTGAGGTCGGCGACGCTCTGGTAGGGCGAACCCTTGCGTACCACCAATGCGGTCCATTCGGCGCGGCTGTAGACGTAGACCGACTTGATCGGGCTACCGTTGGCCCGGCTCAGCACAGCGGCAAGGCTGGCGCTGGAGGCGAAATCGACGCCGCCACTGTTCAGGTATTCCAGCGAACGGTTACTGCCCTGACTCAGCACCCAACTGACTTTGGTTTGTGGCAGGGCCTTTTCTAGAAAACCGAAATGCTTGAGCACCAGGCTCACCGGTGAGTAGTAGGCGTAATCCAGATGGACTTCCGCAGGTGGCGCTTCGGCGGCGTGGGCTAGAGGTTGCAGGCTCAACGCCATGGCGCTGGCGAGCAGCAGCGTTTTGAGGCGAGTAAAGGGTAAGAACGATGTCATGGGGCGCTCCGGCAAAGGCTCTGGTTGTTATGTCAAAAAATATATTTTTATCGACGGAATCCTGCATGAATGGAATATTGCAGGCTCTGTGCCATGTACGTGTGGCCCCATGTTTACGGGGTTTTCGCCGGTTTTAGCGCCTTTCAACTGTTGCTTGGGAAACATTGTGGCAAGGCACTGTTGCGCAGCGGACAGTGAGCATTCCGAGCGCTGAGCTTATGCATTAATCGAATTTAAAATCGGTTTATCAACAGCGTTATGGTCTATGCAAAATACCGTCGCAGGACCTCCCATGAAGCTCTCTCGTTTGCTCCGCAGCACACTGATGACCGCGTTATTCACCGCACCGCTTGCCCACGCCGCCGAGCTGTTGGTCCTGCATGTTGGTGACCAGAACTACTACAACATCCGCGCTTCGGTCGAAGCCTCCGGCGTGTTGAAAGACGCGCCTTACAGCGTCGACTGGAAGCACTTCCAGGCCGCCGCGCCACTGGCCGAGGCGTTGCAGACCGGCTCGCTGGATCTGGGCTTTCTTGGCGATTCGGGTTTTCTGTTTCTCGCCGCCAAACAGGCGCCGGTGAAACTGATCGGTGTGTCGCGGCAGAACCCGGACACAATCGCCTTGCTGGTGCCGAAAGATTCGCCGGTGAAAACCATCGCTGATCTGAAGGGCAAGAAAGTCGCCTACTGGCCCGGCGCCTGGAGCCAGCAGCTGACCTTGCGCGCCCTGGAGCAGGGCGGTCTGCCGGAAAGTTACGTCGACTTCGTCAAGTTGATGCCGATTGATGCGGCAGCGGCATTGCCACAGGGCAGCATCGACGCGTTCCCGGTGTGGGAACCGTATATCTCCCAGCAAATCGTGTTCTCCGGTGCGCGGCCGATTCTCACCGCGAAAAACCTGATGCCGGGACTCAGCGCGATTGCCGCGTCGGCGCCGTCGATCGACAGCAAGCGAGCAGCGATTGCCGATTTTCTCGGGCGTTTGAAACAGGCGCGGGCCTGGGTCGACAGCCACACCGACGAATACGCGGACCTGTGGGCGAAGAAAGCCAATCTCGATCAGCAGGTTTCACGGCACTGGTTGCGTCAGGCGCACATGACTGTCGGGCCGGTGGATCAGCAGGCGGCGGTCGACCTGCAAGGCACCGCGGACTTCCTGTTCAAGGTCAAGGCACTGCCGGCGCCGCTGGCCACCGCCGGGGTCATCGATACCTCGTTTCAACAGGCTCTGGCTGACTGAGCGAGCGCCGGAACCAAAGCCTGTGTACCCTATCCAAATCTGGCTTGCGAAGCCGGGCGCAGGGATGGATCAGGGCGAGGGAGTTTTGCCAGTCGACAACAGGGCCGCAACGGTCAGGCGCAAGGCAAAACATGAAATACGCGTTCAATCTTCTCTGTGCAGCGGCCATCGCGCTTGGGCTGGCCGGCTGCATTGCCGCGCCGATCGAGATGACCGCGCAAACCGAAACCCGGCTCAAGGCCCAGGCCCCGGTGCGTTTTCTGCTGACCTTCGATGATGGCCCCAGCGCCTCGAGTTTCTGGAACCCTTCGGCGACCGTGCTCGATAGCCTCAAGGTCAACCCGGTGCAACCGGACATCAAAGCGGTGTTCTTCGTCCAGACCCGCGCGCCTCGCGCCGGTAACAGTGACATTGGTCGCGGCATCATGCGGCGCGAGCACGCCGAAGGGCACATCCTCGGATTCCACACCGCCACCCATTGGCACACCAATCATCGCTCGCTCGATCCGCAAGAACTGGAGCAGTCGTTGCGCAACGGCACGGCGGATATCGCCGCGATCACCGGAGCAGCACCGATCCTGCTGCGCCCGCCATTCTGGAATTACGACAAGCGCACCTTCGCCGCGTATCAGCAGCATGGCTTGCACGTGTTGTTGACCGATTTAAGCGCCAATGACGGCAAGATCTGGGGCTTCAACGCCAGTCCCCGACGTCGGGCGAATATGCTGCGCCAGCTATCGGAAGTCCGCGAGCGCATTGCCCTCGGCGAATTTCCGACCGTAGACGGGGTGATTCCAGTGGTGGTGACCTTTCATGACCTCAACCGCTACACCGCGCGGCATAACCGCGAGTACCTGCAGATCCTGCTCGACAGCGCCGCCGCCACGGGCGTGAGACTGGCGGACAAACCGTTCTACGATGATCACGCGACGCTACAGAAAGCGGCGCTGGCGCGCACGGTTCAGCAGAGTTCGCAGCCGGTGCAGTTGCCGGGAATGTGGAACTGGATCTGGGATCATGACGACCACTGAGGCCGCGCTGGAAATGTGATCGGGTTGGCACTTGTCGGGGCGGCGGGTTGCTGACGGCTCATCTATGCTCAACGGGTCGACCGACTCATCGCCTGCGAGGCGTGCGCCCATGCTAGCCATTGCCGACATCTGCCGGATTGTCGAATCCGGCTTCCCGTCGCTTAAGTGCGAATGCACCCAAGTGGAGCAGGGGCTGCTGCGGATCAAGGTGTACGAGCCGCAGTCCGGGCGAGTCGAGTTGTTGCTCAATGGTGTGTCGCCGGAACATCTGGTGACGATCCGCGAAATTTCCAACTTCATCGGCGAGTTGCGCACGGAAATGAGCGCCGGGCGCCGGGCATTCGCCGGCTGATCCCTCACAAGCGCCGCTGAAACGCCTGCACGATGCGCAACGTCGCGTCGCTGGTGGGCAGATTCTGCACCGCGTCCAGCGGATGCCAGATGCATTCGGTGATCTCGTTTTGCGGACGCAACTGCTCAAGATCGAGCACCGACGCCTCGTAGACATGATGCTGGGTGCTGCCGCTGTGCAGTTCCATCAGATACAACATCTGCTCGGCATCCAGTGCTGTTTCTTCCTGCAGCTCGCGCGTCGCCGCCCCGGCTTTGGTTTCCCCAGGCTCGACCTTGCCGCCGGGCAATGTCCAGCGGCAGCGGGGTTTGCGCACCAGGAGAACGTGTCGATCCTGCTCGCAAATAACGGTGGCGCGTACTTTCATCTGTTACCTGTTTACTGCGTGTCACATAAATGAAATAAAACTGCAATATTCGAGCCGGGCCCGGATTCAAAGGTTCCCTTGGGGTTTTGAGTGTTTGGCGTGGCTGAAAGTGCCAGAGCCTTGGCGCCTCGCGATGGCGACATCCGGTCGGCACAACTGCGGCATCCGGGTGTAAGTTAAAAAGGCAGAGCTGACTCCACCGTCGGCAAAAAGGAGGTACCCATGAGCATTCCGGTCTTGAACAAAATGCACATGAACGGCTACGACGTACTCAGCGTGAACAACGGCCCGTGGCGGGTTTGTACTCAAGGCGATCGGCTTGCGTCGTTCGGTAGCAGAGAGGAGGCGCTGGCCTATGCCGCTGCGTTGCCGGGTTACAGAAAACGCTCGGTGCGAGCGCGAAGTCACACTGCAAGTTGAAGCAAATGTAACGAAAGAGCCCCGGTGATTGCCGGGGCTTTTGTTGAGGGCAGGGGGTGGTATCAGTGGACCTTGGTCCGGCTGATGGAGCGCGTCTTCACTTCCCTGGCATACAGCTGCAGGCGTTCTTCATCACTTTGCAGCACCTCGCAGGACCTGAGTACCGCCTGGGCATCCGCTTCATTGCCGCTCTTGCGCAGCTGTTCGGCGATGCGTTTGAGGTCGACCGCCGACCATCTCAGATCCGATGCAACGGCTTGCAGGTCGCGCTGAAGTTCGTGTTCGTATTCATTGAGCCGCATGATCACCTCCGGAACATTCTCGGTAGAACAGAGTAGTCGCATTTTTCATCGCCGAAGCGCAGCTCGTCTGCCACCGGGCTGCATGCATGTAAATATTTGTCCAATCTCCCTTGTGGGCGACGTGCCGCGCTGGATGTACACCCGGTTACACGTTACATTCGCGTTTTTTAAGATCAGGGAAACACCATGCGGATATGGATCGGGAGTTTGGCGTTGGCATTGCTGGCGGGTTGCTCATTGCCAGCATCGCTGGTGCCGGGCGAGCCAAATCTCAGCAAAACCACCACCAAAGCGCCTAAAGACTATGCCGCGTGCTTGTTGCCGTTGTGGCAGCAGGACATTCCTAAGACCACGCAGACGTCCATTTCCAACGGCTACCGGATCAAGGCGCCGAGCCTCGTCACCGCCGACGAGATTCTCGACATCATTAAATACAAGGACGGCAGCCGCGTTTCCCTGTATCAGGGACCACCATGGGCCAAGTCCGGGTCGTTGCGCAAATCGGTGCGTGACTGCCTGTAAAGCCCAGCCTCCGCTGCAAAAGCCAGCCCCACAAAAAGCAGAAACCGGATCAATGGTTTCTGCTTTTTTTTGCTTTGCGAAATGCGCTGTGACAGATCGGCACGAGGCGTATCCCCAGTGTGCGCTAGGCTTTTGAGTGCCGCCCGGTAACCGGAGGGGCATGCCTTTCAAGGAGCCACGGATCATGGATGATCTGGTCAAAGAAGTTATTCCGTTGTTGCAGTACCTCATTCCCGGATTTGTCTCGACCTGGATTTTTTACACGCTCACCGCGTTCAAACGGCCTGATACGTTTGGGCAGATTGTGCAGGCGTTGATCTTTACGTTTGTGATTCATGGGGCTGTATTGGGGATAGGTGCAATCTGTCTATGGGTGGGGACGAAGGGATTTTCTGTAGGAATATGGGATGGCAAGGCGCAGACAATATGGGCGTTCTTGGTGTCAGTGACGCTCGGATTTCTTTCCTGCAATCTCGCTTCAAATGACAAGTTGCATGCTTGGTTACGGTTTCGAAATGTAACCAGAAAAACGTCATTTCCCAGCCAGTGGTACAGCACCTTTGCACGCCACGATCGGCTCATTACGCTGCATTTGAACGACGAAAGGCGCCTGTTTGGCTGGCCTTGTGAATGGCCTGCCGAACCTGCGAATGGACAGTTTGTGATGCAGAGCCCGAAATGGTTGGGTGACGATGGCGTTGCCAAGCCTTTTGACGCCGACCTGTTGGTGATAGATTCGTCGAAAGTTCAGTGGGTTGAATTCACCACCATAAAAGAGAGCCAGCCATGACCGCCGAAGCACCGAGACCCATGCCGCCAGATGTGGCACGCTACCTTGGCTCGAACGACAGGAACTCGCCGCAAACTGCCCGTGGTCCTAGCGCTCCACCACCTCCCAAGCGGTGAACGTTGCTCGGGCGAGACGATCTGTCATAACGATCGTACCAGCCAATCCCTGAACGCTTTCAGTGACGGCAACGCCTCATTACGCGGCGGATACACCAGGTAGTAGCTGCGCCGGCTGGTGATCGGCTCCCCCAGTTGCTGCAGCTCGCCGTTAAGCAATTCATCCTCCAGCAGAATCCGTGGCACCAGCCCCACGCCAATATTCGCCCGGACGGCCTGAATCAGGTGCGAAGTCATTTCAAAGCTCGGCCCGATGCGCATGCTGCGGTGTGGCAAACCATGATGGGTGAACCATTCCGCCCAGGCCTGGGCATTGCTGCTGACATTGAGCAGTAACTGCCCGGCGATGTGCTGTTCAGCTTCATCGCGTTCGGCCAACGACAATTGCGCACTGGCAATCACCACCAGTTCTTCAGTGTGCAGGGGCAGGGCGCTCAAGCCCGGCCAGTCCCCCGCACCGACACAGATCGCCGCATCGATTTCGCTGGTGTCGAAGTCGATCGCTTCGATGCGCGAATGCAAGTGCACGGTCATGCCGGGGTGTGCGGTGTAGAAGTCCTTGAGTCGCGGCAGCAGCCATTTCGAGCCGAAGGTCGGCAGCGTCGCCAAACGCAAACTATGAATGCCGGAACCGAACGCCATGGCCTGCAACGTCGCGCTGCGGATCTGCCCGAGGGCTTCGGCCAGTTCGCGCTGATACATGCGCCCGACATCGGTCAGCACCACTTGCCGGCCCTCGCGACTGAACAGGCGCATGCCGAGCATCTTTTCCAGAATCTGCACCTGACGGCTGACCGCGCTTTGCGTCAGCGACAGTTCGTGGGCAGCGCGGGTGTAGCTTTCATGGCGTGCGGCAGCCTCAAAGGCCAGCAACAACGACATGGAAGGGGTGAGGGTTCGCGGATTCATTCGTTTTAGTCATGGATTACGGGTCGATTTTACGTTTGTCCCGACGGCGCCAAGCAATGAACATAAGCACCATGAGATGGCGGGAGCGTGACGCAATCATTCATTGCGCACAACTGTTCACTGCCACACGGCCCGATTTTGACCGAGATTTCCTCACCGATGATTGCCCAGCTGTCACCCACCACCGCATTGACCACTGATTACCAGCAGTTTCTCAAAGCCCTGAAAGCCAGTGGTTTTCGTGGCGAGATCAGTGCCGATTACGCCAGTCGCGTGGTGCTCGCCACCGACAACTCGATCTACCAGCGTCTGCCGCAAGCGGCAGTGTTTCCGATGGATGCCGAGGATGTGGCGCGAGTCGCACGGCTGATCGCCGAACCGGCTTATCAGCAAGTGGTGATCACTCCGCGTGGCGGCGGCACCGGCACCAACGGTCAGTCGCTGACTGACGGCATCGTCGTCGACCTGTCGCGGCACATGAACCGCATTCTGGAAATCAACGTCGAACAGCGCTGGGTGCGGGTGCAGGCCGGGGTGGTCAAGGATCAGCTCAACGCCGCGCTGAAATCAGCCGGGCTGTTTTTCGCCCCGGAGCTGTCGACCTCCAACCGCGCCACCGTCGGCGGCATGATCAACACCGACGCCAGCGGCCAGGGCAGTTGCACCTACGGTAAGACCCGCGACCATGTGCTGGAACTCGACATGGTCCTGCGCGGTGGCGAGCGTCTGCACGGCGCAGCGCTGGCGGAAGACGACCTGACAGCGCTGTGCGCCCGTGAAGATCGGGTGGGTGAAGTTTATCGCTGTGCGCGGCAGATCATTGATGAGCAGGGCGAGCTGATCAAACAGCGCTTCCCGGATCTCAACCGCTGCCTGACCGGCTACGACCTGGCGCATCTGCGCGAGGCTGACAACCGCTTCAACCTCAACAGCGTGTTGTGCGGCGCCGAGGGCTCACTCGGCTTTGTGGTTGAGGCGAAGCTCAACGTACTGCCGATCCCCAAACACACGATGCTGGTGAACATTCGCTACGCCGGGTTCATGGATGCGTTGCGCGATGCCCGGGCGCTGATGGCGCTCAAGCCGCTGTCGATTGAAACCGTGGATTCCAAGGTGTTGCTGCTGGCGATGCAGGACATCGTCTGGCACGGCGTCGCCGAGTACTTCCCGGAAAGTGCCGAGCGGCCGACGCTGGGGATCAACCTGGTGGAATTCTGCGGCGACGATCCAGAGGATCTGCAACGCCGGGTCGAAGCCTTCCTCGAACATCTGAGCAGCGACGCAACAGTTGAACGCTTGGGGCATACGCTGGCCGTCGGCCAAGCGGCGGTGAACAAGGTCTATGGCATGCGCAAGCGTGCGGTGGGCTTGCTGGGCAACGTTGCCGGTGAAGCGCGGCCGCAGCCGTTCGTTGAAGACACCGCCGTGCCGCCGCAGCACCTGGCCGAGTACATCGCCGAACTGCGCGAACTGCTCGACAGCCACGGTTTGCAGTACGGCATGTTCGGCCACGTTGATGCCGGTGTGTTGCACGTACGGCCGATTCTCGACATGAAGGATCCGCAGCAAGCGGCGCTGGTGCGCCCGGTGTCCGACGGCGTCGCGGCGCTGACCCAACGCTACGGCGGCCTGTTGTGGGGCGAACATGGTAAGGGTCTGCGCTCGGAATACGCGCCGGCGTTTTTCGGTGAGCTGTATCCGGCGTTGCAGGCACTGAAAGCTGCGTTTGACCCGTTCAATCAGTTCAACCCGGGCAAGATCGCCACCCCGGCCAATACCGGTGCGGCGTTGCTGAAAATCGACGAAGTGACCCTGCGCGGCGAACTCGATCGGCAGATCGACGAAAAGGTCTGGCAAAGCTACGGCGCGGCCATGCACTGCAACGGCAACGGCGCCTGCTACAACTTCGATCCCGACGACGCCATGTGCCCATCGTGGAAAGCCACCCGCGAGCGTGCGCAATCGCCCAAGGGTCGCGCATCGCTGATCCGCGAATGGCTGCGTTTGCAGGGCGAGGCAGGGGTGGATGTGCTGTCGGAGGCGATCCGTCGTCCGGCATTTTTCCGCAACCTGTGGACACGCTGGCGCAACAGCCGCGCGCAGGACGCAGACTTTTCCCATGAGGTGTATGACGCCATGGCCGGTTGCCTGGCGTGCAAGTCCTGTGCGGGGCAGTGCCCGGTCAAGGTCAACGTGCCGGAATTCCGTTCGCGTTTCCTTGAGCTGTATCACAGCCGTTATCTGCGCCCGGCGCGGGATTATCTGATCGCTTCGCTGGAGTACAGCATTCCGTACATGGCGCGGATTCCGGCGCTGTACAACGGTTTGATGGGCGCAACCTTTGTGCGCAAACAGTTGGAGCGTCTTGGCGGCATGGTCGATGTGCCGTTGCTCAGTCGCTTTGATTTCCACGCTGCGCTACGCCGCTGGAAGGTGCAGCCGGCGACGGTTGCCACGCTGTCGGCGCTGACCCCGGCCCAGCGCGGGCGCAGTGTGGTGCTGGTGCAGGATGCCTTCACCCGTTACTTCGAAGCGCCGCTGCTAGCGGATCTGCTGGAGCTGATTTCACGACTTGGCTATCAGGTGTATCTGGCACCCTTCAGTGCCAATGGCAAGCCGCTGCATGTGCAGGGTTTCCTGTCAGCGTTCAACCGCGCGGCACTGCGCAATGCGCGGCAACTGCGAGAGCTGGCGGATGTTGGCGTACCGTTGCTGGGGCTGGATCCGGCGATGACGCTGGTCTACCGCCAGGAATACCTGAAAGTGCCGGGTATGGAGCAGTGCCCGGAAGTCGCGCTGGTACAGGAATGGCTGCTCCAAGTGATGCCGGAGCAGGCGAATAACACATCGGCAAGTGCATTCCGGCTCCTGGCACACTGCACCGAGAAAACCAACGCGCCGGCCACCACTCGCCAGTGGGAGCAAGTGTTCGAGCGAGCCGGATTGAAACTGGCGACGCAGGCCACCGGCTGCTGCGGCATGTCCGGCACCTACGGCCATGAAGCGCGCAACCGCGAAACCTCGGCGGTGATCTACGAGCAATCGTGGGCGCGGCAGGTCGAAGCCCCGGCGGATCAGGGCGAAGCACTGGCCACCGGCTATTCGTGCCGCAGTCAGGTCAAGCGCCAGTCGGATCGGGCACTGCGCCATCCGTTGCAGGTGCTGCTTGAGGTGGTGCGTCGCTGAGCGGTTCGTCGTCCGGGGCATTGTCCCATATCAGCCGTGGGTCGAAACTCATCGCCGAGAGCATGGTGAACACCACCACCATGCCGAAAAACAGGATGCCCGGGCGTGGTTCGATATCGCCCAGCGCCTGGAACTTCACCAGCGCCGCGACCAGTGCGACCACCAGCACGTCGAGCATCGACCAGTAGCCGATCAGCTCGACGAAACGGTACAGCTTCGAACGCTCACGGCGCGCCCAGTCGCTGCCCCGCTGCACGGTGATCAGCAGCAGCGACAGGGCGACGAATTTGATCCCCGGCACCGCGATGCTGGCGATGAAAATGATCAGCGCAATGTCCCACGCGCCGCCCTCCCAGAACTCCAGCACGCCGCTCATGATCGTGCTGTCGGCGCCGTTGCCGAGCATCACCGTGTTCATCACCGGCAGTAGATTGGCCGGCACGTAAAACGCCAACGCGGCGAACAGATAGGCCCAGGTGCGCGTCAGGGAGTTGGTCTTGCGCCGATGCAGCGGCGCATCGCAGCGCGGGCACTCGTGCGGCTCGTCGGTCATGTCACAAGCCAGCCCACAGCTGTGGCACAGGCACAGATTCAGTTCGCTGGCGGTCGCGGGTCGCTTCATAGAATGTCCCACAGATCACGAATGTCGCGGCCGGCAATGCGGATCATCATCAGGCTCAGCACCGCCAGGGCGAACAGGCCGATACCCGGCAGCACATCGAGCAGCCCGGCCAGTTTGAATACCGCGACCATCGCCCCCAGCAGACACACTTCGAGCATGCTCCACGGACGCAGGGTTTCCAGCCAGCGCATGCACAGCTTGAAGCCCGGTGCCCGGCGCGATGACAAGGCGAAACTCAGCACCCAGATCAACAGCACCAGTTGAAACGCCGGGGCGATGATGATCGAAATCGCCGCGACCATCGCCATGAAGGTGATCGGCCCCTGACTCAGCGCCAGTACCGAATCCCACAGCGTCGCGCTGTTCTTCAGGCCCTTCATGCTGATGCTCATCACCGGATAGAAATTGGCGAACAGCCACAGCATCGCCGCAGTGAAACTCAGGGCCAGCCGCTGCTCGACGGTCAAGCCGTTGTAGCGCTGCAGCACGCCGCCGCACCGCACGCAGAGGGTTTTCTGGTGTTTGCCGAGCACGACCTTTTCGTACACACAGTCGCAATGCTCGCAGATGATCAGGTGTTCGGTTGAGGTCATGGGCAACGCTCGACAGCAGGCGCAAAAGCGCAGGGGGCGCCTGATCACTATAGAAGCCTGACGTGATTGGGCAAATGGCGTTTGGCTTGGGAATCGACTTTTAGTGTTATAGAGTAACGCGAATTTTTGGCGGGGCGTGCGGTTGCGATCCCCTGATTCATTTGCTCGTTGGCGAAATCTCCATGACGATTGTGTGTACCCGTTCCAACCCGCTGCCGACCGGCCGCTTGCTGTCCATTGATGCGTTACGCGGTCTGGTCATCCTGTTCATGCTGCTGGATCACGTGCGTGAAACGTTTCTGTTGCACCGTCAGGTGTCCGACCCGATGGACATCGCCAACACCGAGCCGGCGTTGTTTTTCAGTCGCACGTTGGCGCATCTGTGCGCACCGGTGTTCGTGTTGCTGACCGGATTGTCTGCGTGGCTGTTCGGCGAGAAGTACGCGGGCAAGGCCGATGTCAGTGCCTTCCTGTTCAAGCGTGGGCTGTTTCTGGTGGTGCTGGAATTCACCTTGGTGAATTTTGCATGGACGTTTCAGTTGCCGCCGAGCGTGATCTATCTGCAGGTGATCTGGGCGATTGGCCTGAGCATGATCGGGTTGTCGCTGCTGGTCTGGTTGCCACGCTGGTTGTTGCTGACGTTGAGTCTGGCGATCATTGCCGGGCATAACCTGCTGGACGGGCTGCATTTCGCGCCGGAGTCGGCACTGCATGTGCCATGGGCGATCCTGCATGATCGGGGCTGGATCGAGGTCGGTGACAGTCTGCGCTTGCGCACTTCTTATCCGCTGTTGCCGTGGATCGGCGTGATCGGTCTGGGTTATGCGCTGGGCCCATGGTTTGCCCGTGCGGCCGACGCCGGAGTTCGTCAGCAGTGCCTGTTGCTGGCTGGTATTGCCGGACTGCTGGGTTTCGTCGGACTGCGGCTGCTCAACGGATACGGCGAAAAGCCTTGGGCGGTTGAAGACACGACCGTGCAAACGCTGATGGCGTTTTTCAACATCACCAAGTACCCGCCATCGCTGCTGTTCATCACCCTGACGGTGAGCATCGGATTGCTGTTGTTGCTGGTGTTCGAACGGCTGCAGACCCGGCGCTGGATTCGCTGGCTGACGGTCTTCGGTTCGGCGCCGATGTTCTTTTATCTGTTGCACCTGTACGTGCTGAAGGTGCTGTATGTGATTGCCGTGGCGCTGTTCGGACTGAATCAGGGCAGCTATTTCGGCTTCGATTCAGTAGCGGCAATCTGGCTGGTGTCGATGCTGTTGGCGCTGGCACTGTATCCGGCGGTACGCTGGTTTTCCGCACTGAAATCGCGGCGCCGTGACATCGCCTGGCTGAAATATCTGTAAGCCCTAGTGACCACTGCGCTCGCGCGCAAAGTCGATAAAAGCCTTGAGCGGCGCCGGTACGTGGCGCCGGCTCGGGTAGTACAGATGCAGGCCCGGATAGTAAGGGCACCAGTCGGCCAACAGCTGAATCAGACGCCCCGATGCCAAGTGTTCGCTGACCATGTCATCGAACACATACGCCAATCCCAGGCCTTGCAGTGCAGGGCCGACCATCAAGCTGACGTCGCCCAGGGTCAGCGGGCCGTTGACCTCGATTTCCTGGGCAATGCCATCGCGTTCGAATTCCCAGCGATACAGGGCGCCACTGGGGTAGCGGTGGCGCAGGCACGGCAAGTCGTGCAGATCTTCGGGTTTTTGCGGCGCAGGATAGCGTTCGAGGAATGCCGGCGAAGCGACCACCACCGAACGCATCGCCGGGCCAATCGGCAGCGAGACCATGTCGGCCTGCAGTCGATCGCCAAAGCGCACGCCCGCATCAAATCCGCCAGCGACGATATCCAGCAACGCTTCGCTTTCGACCACCTCCATGCGAATGTCCGGATACGTCTGCAAGAACTCGCTGGCAATCGGCAGCAATACCAGTTCGCACGCCTGGCGTCCGCAGGTGATACGCAGGTTGCCGGTGGGTTTGTCGCGAAAATGGTTGAGGTCTTCCAGTGCATCGTCAATGTCGCGGAACGCCGGTTTCAGGCGCGCGTAAAAGCGCTCACCGGCCTCGGTCAACGCCACGCTGCGGGTGGTGCGATTGAATAGACGCACACCGAGGCGATTCTCCAAAGCCTTTACCGAATGGCTCAGGGCTGACGGGGTGAGCCCGAGTTCGACGGCGGCCTTGCTGAAATTCAAGTGCTGCGCCGTACAGAGAAATACGCAAAGGTCTGCCGCTGAGGGTGATTTCATCTGTGAATCCCTTTCACAAAGTCATGCAAAATTGCTGGGATTATCGCATCAATCTAACGGCCTTAAAGTCGCAGCCTGGCAATTTCTTTAAAGGATGAATGCATGACAACGGTCGCTCATCAACCAGGCGCGCATAACAAGGTGCTGATCCTCGCGGCCGTGTGCCTGTCGGCATTGGTACTGCCCTTGAGTTTTACCGGTGGCGCGGTGGCGACGCCCGCCATTGGTCGTGATCTGGGCGGCAGCCCCGTGGCCCTGACCTGGATCACCAATGCGTTCATGTTGTCATTCGGCAGTTTGCTGATGGCGGCGGGAGCGTTGGCCGACGTCTATGGGCGTAAACGCCTGTTCAGCTTCGGCATGTTGCTGTTCACCGCAGCATCGATTGCGCAGAGCCTGGCACCGTCGGTGTACTGGCTGGATGGGCTGCGTGCAGTGCAGGGCGTGGCCGGTGCTGCGGCGTTGGCCAGCGGCTCAGCGTCGCTGGCGCAGGAATTCGAAGGCCATGCGCGGACCCGCGCGTACAGCGTACTCGGCACCACATTCGGCATCGGTCTGGCTTTCGGGCCGCTGCTGGCCGGTGCATTAATCGAGGCGTTCAACTGGCGGGCGATTTTTGTTTTCACCGCGCTGATCGGCGTGATCGCCATGGTCTTCGGCCTGCCGCGCATGCGCGAAAGCCGCAACCCGGATGCCACGGGACTGGATTGGCCGGGCACGATCACCTTCAGCACGATGCTGGCGCTGTTCACCTTCGGCGTGATTCAGGCCCCGGAAAGCGGTTGGGACAGCCCGCTGGTGGTCGGTCTGCTAAGTGCTTCGGCATTGTTGCTGGGGTTGTTCGTGATGATCGAAAGGCGCGTCAAACATCCGATGCTCGATCTGACCCTGTTGCGTTTTCCGCGCTTCATCGGCGTGCAGATGCTGCCGATCGGCACCTGTTTTTGCTACATCGTGCTGGTGGTGATGTTGCCATTGCGCTTTATCGGCGTGGAAGGCTTGAGCGAAATCGATGCCGGCCTGCTGTTGCTGGCGCTGTCGGCGCCCATGCTGGTGGTACCGATGCTGGCGGCGTCGCTGACCCGGTTTGTCTCGGCGGGGATTCTCTCGGGGATCGGTTTTCTGATCGCTGCGGTGGGCTTGCACGGGTTGAGCCTGTACAACGTCGGCGAGCCAAAATCCGCCTTGGTCATTGCGATGCTGTTGATCGGGATTGGCACCGGTTTGCCGTGGGGCTTGATGGATGGTCTGTCGGTCAGCGTCGTACCGAAAGAGCGCGCGGGGATGGCGGCGGGGATCTTCAATACCGTGCGCGTGGCGGGTGAGGGTATTGCGCTGGCGGTGGTGGGCGCCGTGCTGACTTCGCTGCTGCATACCGATCTGACGGGGGCAGTGGCAGGCAGTGTCGATGCGGCGTTGATTGCCGAGACCGCGCACCGGGTCACCACGGGGGACATGGCGCATGCGCTCAACACCGTTCCGGGGCTGGCCAAAGAGCGTCTGGTGCAGGGTTATGCCACGGCGTTTCAGTACCTGTTGCACATCCTTACGCTGATTACCCTGGCCTCGGCGGCGGTGGTGCTCGGGCTGTTGAGCAAGGATCGGGCGGTTACGCAGCCGCAAAAAACAGCGCCCGACTTGCTATAGCGGTGTGTGCGGAATTTTCGAGTGTGGGAGCGGGCTTGCTCGCGAAGGCGTCAGGTCAGTCACTATCAATGCTGAACATGCCGGCCCCTTCGTGAGCAAGCCCACTCCCACCAGTGCGTGTTGGAGTCCTGATTATTTGCGATCCAGCCACACCGTCTGCGCGTTGCAGAACTCGCGCACGCCGAAGTGCGAGAGCTCGCGACCGAAACCGCTTTTCTTCACGCCACCGAAAGTCACGCGCGGGTCGCTGGCGGAGTAGCCGTTGATGAACACGCCGCCGGTGTCCAGTTCGCTGCTCAGTTGCTGGGCCAGCGCGACGTTGGCGGTGTAGATCGTCGCGGTCAGGCCGAAGTCGCTGTCGTTGGCCAGGGCGATGGCGTGGGCGCAATCGCGGGCAGTGATGATCGACGCCACCGGGCCGAACAGTTCCTGTTTGAACGAGGTCATGCGGTCCGTGACATCGGCCAGCACGGTCGGCTCGTAGTAGTTGCCCGGGCCTTGGGCCTTACCGCCGCCGAGCAGCAGGGTGGCGCCTTCTTCGAGGGTGTCGCGCACTTGCTGGTCGAGTTCATCACGCAGATCGAAACGCGCCATCGGCCCGATGTAGGTGTCGGCGGACAGCGGATCGCCGACTTTCAATTGACGCGTGGCCTCAACGAATTTGCGGGTGAATTCCTCGACCACACCTTCTTCAATGATCAGACGCTTGGCCGCGGCGCAGACTTGGCCGGAGTTCTGGTAGCGACCGATGACGGCAGCCTGCACGGCCTCATCAAGATCCGCATCATTGAGCACGATGAACGGGTCGGAACCACCCAGTTCCAGCACGCACTTCTTCAGCGCGGCACCGGCCTGAGCACCGATGGCCATGCCGGCACGGACGCTGCCGGTCAGGGTGACAGCGGCGATGCGCGGGTCGGCGATGGCGGTGGAAACGCCTTCCGGGGTGACGTTGATCACTTCAAATACGCCATCGGCGAAACCGGCGCGCTTGAACGCGTCGCGCAGCAGGTAGGCGCTGCCCATCACGTTCGGCGCATGCTTGAGCACGTAGGTGTTGCCGGCGATAAGCGCCGGAACGGCACCGCGCAGCACTTGCCAGATCGGGAAGTTCCACGGCATCACCGCGAGGATCGGGCCGAGTGGTCGGTACTCGATACGCGCCTTGCCGCCTTCAACCTGAGTCGGTTCGGCGTCGAGCATGGCCGGACCGTTTTCCGCGTACCACTCACAAAGCTTGGCGCATTTCTCGATTTCGCCACGGGCCTGGGCGATCGGCTTGCCCATTTCCAGGGTGATCATGGTCGCCATGGCTTCGGCGGTTTCGCGTAGGGCGCCAGCGAGGGCGGTGAGGGCGCGGGAGCGATCCTGCAGCGGCTTGCGTTTCCATTTCGAGAAACCGAACGCGGCGCGGGTCAACGCGGCGTCGAGGGCTTCGGCGGATTCAAAGGCGTAGTGAGCGATCTGCTCGCCGTTGGCGGGGTTGATCGAGATGGCGTGGGTCTGGCTGGAAATCTGGCTCATGGCTGGCTCCTGCGAGTTCAGTGGATGGGCCTAGAGTAGGGTGGCGTTTGTTTTCTGGAAACTGAATAATAAAGATCGTTTCTTTCACGATTGGAGAATGATTGTGGATCTGGTGCAGCTGGAAATCTTCAAGGCCGTTGCCGAGCACGGCAGCATCAGCGCCGCCGCGGCGCAGATTCATCGCGTGCCATCGAACCTGACCACGCGGATCAAGCAGTTGGAGCAGGACTTGGGCGTCGACCTGTTCATTCGCGAGAAAAGTCGTCTGCGTCTGTCACCTGCTGGCTGGAGTTTTCTCGAATACGCGCGGCGCATTCTCGATCTGGTACAGGAAGCGCGGGCCACGGTCGCCGGTGAAGAACCGCAGGGCGCATTTCCCCTCGGTTCGCTGGAAAGTACCGCCGCCGTGCGCATCCCCGAACTGCTCGCGGCGTACAACCAGTTGCATCCCAAGGTCGATCTGGATCTGTCCACCGGCCCGTCCGGGACAATGATCGACGGCGTACTCGCCGGGCGCTTGGCGGCGGCGTTCGTCGATGGCCCGGTGCTGCACCCGGCGCTGGAAGGTGTTCCGGCGTTCGAGGAAGAGATGGTCATCATCGCGCCACTCAATCACCCCCCGGTGCAGCGCGCGGCGGATGTGAACGGCGAGAACATCTACGCGTTCCGCTCCAACTGCTCCTATCGTCATCACTTCGAAAAATGGTTCAGCATCGACGCCGCCGTGCCGGGCAAGATTTTCGAAATGGAGTCCTACCACGGCATGCTCGCCTGCGTCAGTGCCGGCGCCGGGCTGGCGCTGATGCCGCGCAAAATGCTGCAGAGCATGCCTGGCAGCGCAACCGTGAGCGTGTGGCCGCTGGCGGCGGATTTTCGCTATCTGACCACCTGGCTGGTGTGGCGCCGGGGCACGGTGTCGCGCAGCTTGAGCATGTTCGTGCGTTTGCTGGAGGAGCGCGGTGTGGTGCGTGCGGAAGAGTAATTGACACGTTGTGTCATGGCTGTATCTTGATCGGCGTTTCGCAATATAAAAAACTACACAGCGTAGCCATGAGGAACAAGCAAATGAGTGCAGCCCTGAGCGGTAAAGAAGCAGTCGGTGAGCGGTTTGTGCTGGAGACGATGCGCCACGCGCAGAATCTGACCTGGAACGCCGTTGACGCCATCGCCCAGGTGATCAAGCCCGGCATGCGTGAGTCCGAAGCCCAGGAGCGGGGCAAGCAGATTCTCGCCGAACTGGGCATGGACCGCATCTGGCATCCACTGCTGATTCGCTTCGGCGCCAATACGCTGAAGGCGTTCAAGGAGCGTTCCGAAGGCGATCCGGTGCTCGGTGACAACGATATTTTCTTCATTGACATGGGCGTGGTCTGGCAGGGGCACGAAGGCGATGCCGGCGCAACCTTCACCACCGGCTCCGATCCGGAAATGATCGCCTGTGCAGCGGCGTCCAAAGAGCTGTTCAAGCGCGTCGAGGCGTTATGGCGCCAAGGCGTGAGCGGTGTCGAGTTGTACCGTTACGCCAGCGATCAGGCTGAAACCATGGGCTGGAAACTCAATCTCGACATCAAGGGCCACCGCGTCAGCGATTTCCCTCACGCGATCCATCGCGGCGGCAATCTCGGCGATTTCGACCAGACGCCAAATGCCGGGGTGTGGATTCTGGAAATCCAGATCGCCCACCCGCAGCGACCGTTCGGCGCGTTTTATGAAGATCTGTTGATCTGATTGTCACGGCGTACCGTTTCTGCCGTACAGGCGAAAGCCTTCGCGTTGGCTCAGACGCTGGTAATACGCGCTGACGGCGGGATAGTCCGGATGCGCGAGCGGCGTTTCGAACCAGCGGTTGACTGACAGCCCGATGGGGATATCGGCGAGGGAAAACCGGTCGCCACTGACGTAGGCGCCAGTCTTCTGTAATTGCTGATCGAGGATGCCCATGGTCTGCGACCATTGCTCGATGCCCTTGGCCAGAGCGGCGCTGTCCTCATAATTCGCTGACTGGCGCACCAGCGACATGAATGCATACGACCACGACCGGTTCAACTCCGACGCTTGCCAGTCGATCCACTGATCGACCCGCGCACGAACTCGCGGCTCGGCGGGGTAGAGGTCTGCGCCGCCATAGTTGCCTGCCAGATAACGAATGATCGTGTTCGATTCCCACAGGGTGAAATCGCCGTCCTGAATCACCGGCACCATGGCGCAGGGGTTGAGGGCGAGAAACTCCGGGGTGTCGGTGGGTTTGAAGCCCGAGCCCCAATCCTCACGCTCGAACGGGATCTGCAGTTCAGCGCAGGTCCACAGCACTTTGCGCACGTTGATCGATGACGCCTTGCCCAGAATTCGCAGCATGAGTTTTCCCTGTCTCGTGGGTGCCTGTCGGGGCAACAAGAAATACCACACCACAACGCAGAAGGCCCGCGCATGGCGGGCCTTCTTTTTACATCGAATCAATCTCAGTGACTGCCCACCAGTTTCCCGCCCATCATCCGCCGCCGATAGGCGCTGTCACGACTGGCCAGCCAGAAGTACAGCGGCGAGGTCACCAGCAGCCCCACCAGCCACGACAGGTCGGCGCCGTTGATGTGCGCCGACACCGGGCCGACGTACAGCGGGGTGTTCATGAACGGGATCTGCACCGCAATGCCGATCGCATAGGCCAGCAACGCCTGCGGGTTGTAACGTCCGTAGATGCCACCGTCGACCTGGAAGATCGACTGGATGTCGTACTGGCCCTTGTGAATGGCGTAGAAGTCGATCAGGTTGATCGCGGTCCACGGCACCAGCACCACCAGCAGCACCAGCACCATGTCGACGAAGTGGCCGATGAAGTCCTTCGACGCGCCGACGGCGGCGAAGCAGCAGGCCAGCAGCACGATGATCGAGATCACCGCACGGCTCTTGGCGGTCGGAATCCAGCGATAGGCAAAGGTCTGCACCAGAGTGATCAGCGACAGCACCGCGCCGTACAGGTTGAGGGCGTTGTGGCTTATCACGCTGAGCAGGAACAGCACCAGCATCAGCGGGCCGATCGAGCCAGTGGCGAGCTTGACCGCATCCATGGTGTCAATGCCCACGGGTGTCGCGAGCACGGCGACGGCACCGAAGATGAACGCCAGACTTGAGCCCAGCGCCGAACCCAGATACGTGGTCCAGAACGTCGACGAGACTTTGACGTCGGCCGGCAAATAACGCGAATAGTCGGACACGTACGGCGCAAACGCGATCTGCCACAGCGCGGCGAGCGACACGGTGGCGAGCCAGCCGGAGAGGTTGAAGCTGCCGCGGGTGAGGAAGTCATCGGTTTGAATGTGGGTGAAGATGTAGCCGAAACCGACGACGATGCCGATCCCCAGCACCCAGGTGCCGATGCGGTTGAGCACGTGGATGAATCGGTAGCCGATGATGCCGATGATCCCCGACCCGAGAGCGCCGATGACGATGCCGACCGGGACCGGCACGCTGTCGACCACGCCGTGCAGCGACTTGCCGGCCAGCACGATGTTGGAGGCGAAAAAGCCGATGTACATGACCCCGGCAATCAGCACCACCAGCAGCGCGCCGAGCGAGCCGAACTGTGCGCGGCTCTGGATCATCTGTGGAATGCCCATCTGCGGGCCTTGCGCCGAGTGCAGCGCCATCAGCACGCCGCCGACCAGATGACCGACCAGAATCGCGACGATGCCCCAGACCAGATTCAAGTGGAACAACTGCACGCCCAGCGCGCCGGTGACGATGGGCAACGGCGCGATGTTGCCGCCGAACCACAGCGTGAACAGATCCCTGACCTTTCCGTGGCGATCTTCGGGGGGCACGTATCCTATCGTGTGTTTTTCAATGAGCGGCGCGGATGTTGTTGCAGAGGTGGACATGACGAACTCCAAGGCAAGGATGAGTACGTGGACGTACTTCGGTAAGCGCCGACACGGACGGCGCATTTCTTGTTGAAGCGATCATGTGCAAAGGCCCGGGATAGATAAATTAGTAAGTTTGTTGCTTCAGACCTTAAAAAATATATGCCGCGTGTAATGCGTAGCTCCGGTATGTTCAGGCTTCACTCTGTCCTGGATTTACACAGTTTTGTGGTGAGGGGATTTATCCCCGATGGGCTGCGAAGCGGCCCCTCTTTTGACTTTAGAAACAGGGGCCGCTTCGCGCCCCATCGGGGATAAATCCCCTCACCACAAAAGCGTTGTCTCACTTGCAGAGGTTTTATATGGCTGCCTACAACCTGCGCCAGCTCAAATACTTCGTCACCACCGCCGATTGCGGCAGCGTCGCCGAAGCCTCGCGCAAGCTTTATATCGCCCAGCCGTCGGTCTCCACCGCGATCAAGCATCTGGAAGAAAGCTTCGGCGTGCAGCTGTTCATCCGCCATCACGCCCAGGGCGTGTCGCTGACGCCCAGTGGTTCGCGTTTCTATCGCAAGGCGCTGGAATTGCTGCGAGTGGCGCATGAGTTCGAGCAGAACGCGCTGGCGGACAACGACGTGGTTTCCGGACAGATCGATATCGGCTGTTTCGAAACCGTCGCGCCGCTGTACCTGCCGCGCCTGATCGCCGGGTTCAAGCAGCGCTGGCCGGGGGTGGAAATCCGTATTCGCGATGGCGAACAGCAGGAACTGGTGCAGGCGCTGACCGCCGGCAGCATCGATGTGGCGATGCTCTTTGAACATGACCTCGACACCACCATCGACACCATGCCGCTGATGCCGCCGCAGCAGCCCTATGCGTTGCTGCCGGCCGACCATCGCTTTGCACAACAGGCTAAAGTCTCGCTGCACGATCTGGTGCTGGAGCCGATGATCCTGCTCGACGTGGTGCCCAGCCGCACCTACTTCGTGAGCATTTTCGAGGAGCGCGGACTGACCCCGCACATCGTCTTCAGCTCGCCGTCGATCGAGATGGTGCGCGGCATGGTCGGGCGCGGTTTCGGCTTTTCGATTCTGGTGACCCGACCGTTCGGCGAGTACACCTACGACGGGCAGAAAGTGGTGTGCGTGCCGCTGGCGGAAACCGTGACCGGCTCGGGCTTGTCGGCAGCCTGGCTGCGTCGGGTGCAACTGACCAAACCGGTGCAGTTGTTCGTTGATCATTGCCGTGAGGAATTGGCCCGACTGCACGCTTGAAGGCAGGCAGTCAGGCCGAAAGGATCAGGCGCGAATCGAGGCCAGCATCCGTTGCAGCATCGCATCGCAGGCATCGAGTTGCGCACGACTGACAAACTCGTCAGGTTTGTGCCCCTGATCCATGCTGCCGGGGCCGCAGACCACCGTGGGAATACCCGCCGCATCGAACAGCCCGCCCTCGGTGCCGAACGCCACGGTGGTGAATTCCCGTGAACCGCAGAACGCCGCGATCAACTCCGCGGCCTGACTCTGCGCATCGGTAGCCAGGCCGGGATAAGCCGACAGCTCACTGAAACGAATCGCACTGTGCTCACTCACTGCCCGCATGCGCGGCAGCACTTGCTGCTCGGCATAAGCCTGCAACTGCTGCGCTACCAGGGTTGGATCTTGCGAGGGCAGGGCACGGATCTCAAAGTCGAAGCGGCAATCGGCAGGCACGATGTTCAAGGCCTTGCCGCCGCTGATCACCCCGGTCTGCACCGTGCTGTAGGGCGGATCGAAGCGCGTGTCGTGATGCTCGGGTGCTTTCAGTTGCTGGCCGATGCGCCCCAGCTCACCGATCAGCTCGGCGGCGTACTCGATGGCGTTGACCCCCAGCGGTGCGTAGGCCGAATGACACGGATGGCCGCGCACGTCGCAGCGCATCGCCAGTTTGCCTTTATGGCCGAGCACCGGTTTCAACTCGGTCGGTTCACCGATGATGCACAGCAGCGGTTTGACCGGCCGCTGCTCCAGCTCGGCGAGCAACGAGCGTACCCCGAGGCAGCCGACTTCTTCGTCATAGGACAGGGCGATGTGCACCGGCATGCGCAGCTCTGCAGCGACCAGCGCCGGCACCAACCCCAACACGCAGGCGATGTAGCCCTTCATGTCGGCGGTGCCACGCCCGAACAGCTTGCCGTCGTGTTCGCAGAGTTCGAACGGCGCTACTGTCCATGGTTGACCATCGACCGGCACCACATCGGTGTGCCCCGAGAGCACGATGCCCGGTTGCTCGGCCGGGCCAATGGTCGCGAACAGATTGGCCTTGCTGCGCTCGGCGTTGTAGATCAGCTCGCACGGCACATCGAAGCCTGCGAGGTAATTACGCACGAACTCGATCAGCTGCAGGTTGGATTCGCGGCTGGTGGTGTCGAAGCCCACCAGCGTCCTGAGCAACCCGACGCTGTTCATCGATCATCACCGGCAACGCCATAGCCCGGTGCCTTGGCCGGATCGAGGGCGCGATCAATATAGTCCTGCAACTGCGGCTGATAGGCGTCCCAGAGCTTTTGCAGTTGGCCGATCGGGTCTTCGTCGGCCCAATCAACGCGCAAATTGACGATCGGCCACGTCTGTTCGCCGACCACCACCACAGCCGCCGAATGCACCGGCCCGGCTTCGCCACCGAGGGCTTGTGCGGCGTGCAAGGCCTCAAGCAAGCGGTCGGCCAACTGGCCTTCGCCGTCCTCAAAGGCACTGACCATCGCTTCGATTACCGAGCGCCCGGCGAGCATGTTGCCGGCGGCCACGCATTGTTCGCCGGAGACCGCGTTGTGCACGCCGAGGGTTTGCGCGCCGCTGAAATGCGCGGTCTGGCCGAGGTGGTTGATCGCGGTGATCTGCCGGTATTGGCTGTAGCCGTTGCGAGTCAGCACCTGGTCCAGCGCAGCGTCGGGCGCGTGGCCTTGCTCCATCAATGCAAGGACTTCCGGGCCGAGGGATGGCAGGGTGATATTCTGGCTCGACACCGCGCCGACACCCGGCAACAGCCACGGACAACGCGCGCCGACGGCGATGCTGGAGGAACTGATGGCGACACCGAACTGGCCGGTTTCGGGGCAACGGGCTGCGATTGAAAAGGTCATGGTCTAACTCCTTTCGAGGAATTTGTTGTCCTTGCGGGCCTCTTCGCGAGCAAGCTCGCTCCCACAGTTGGCATGTATTTCCCTGTGGGAGCGAGCTTGCTCGCGAATGTCGCGACTCGGTTTTCAGGGTTAATCGGGAATCACCGCCACCACATCAATCTCCATCAGCCACTGCGGCTGCCCCAGTGCCGACACCACCAGCCCGGTGGAAATCGGGAACACGCCTTTGAGCCACTTGCCGACTTCCTGATACACCGGCTCGCGGTAGCGCGGGTCGATCAGGTAGGTGGTGGTCTTGACGATGTGGCTCATGTCGCTGCCGGCTTCTTCCAGCAACTGTTTGACGTTGCGCATCGCCTGTTCGGCCTGCGCGCGCGGATCACCGAGGCCCACCAGATTACCGTCGAAATCGGTGCCGACCTGACCTCGGACGTACACCGTGTTGCCGGCGCGCACGGCCTGGCACAGGTCGTTGTCCAGCGTCTGATTCGGGTAGGTGTCCTTGGTGTTGAACATACGGATGCGAGTGTGGGTTGGCTTGCTCATGTACAGCTCCAGACTAGGTGTTCAGCGGCGCACCGGGCACCGCCGCGAAAGAGGGAAATCAAGCGTCGACGGGGTCGGCGGCTTTGCTGTGGTTCGGCGCATGCAGGGCGGCTTCACGCTGCTCGGCATCCTGGTATTCAAGGTATTTACGCTGGGTGGCGATGTGATCGGCCACGTGTTTGGCGTCGTGCCACACGCCCCAGATAAACGACGAGCCGCGCCGCGACTGCCATGGCAGCCCGAGGAAATACACCCCCGGCTCAGTGGACACGCCGCGCTGATGCTGCGGTTTGCCCTTGTCGTCAAACGCCGCGACCTGTAGCCAGGAATAATCCACGGCGAACCCGGTGGCCCAGATGATCGAGGTGATCCCGGCTTCGGCCAGATCCAGATCGAGCAGCGGATTTTTCACGCACTCGGGATCCGGATAGGTTTCGCGCGCCTCGGGTTCTTCGGGCAGATCCAGGCCATTACGTTCGATGTAGGCATCCGCGGCATCCAGCAGCGCCAGATAGTTTTCGTCGCCACGCTTGAGGTTGTCGCGCAGATCCTGCTTGAAGGTCACCACGCCGTTGCTGAACGACTCGGTGACGCCGACCAGGGTCATGCCGCGATGGGCCAGACCACGAAAATCGATGGTGCGCCCGCCATGCGCGCCGCTGACCGCGATGGTCACGTGCTCACGGCCGGGTTTCATTGCTGCCTGATCCCACTCGCCGAGCACACCCAGCCACCAGCAGAAATCACGGTTGCGATAGGCACGCGGCGGACGGTCATGCGCACCGACCGACAGATAGACCTGCTTGCCGGAACGCTGCAATTCATCGGCAATCTGCACGCCCGACGAACCGGCACCGACCACCAGCACCGCGCCGGCGGGCAGTTGCTGCGGATTGCGATAATCAGCGGAGTGGATCTGCAACAGACGTGGGTCTTGCGGCGCGATCGGCGGGATCACCGGGCGCTGGAACGGGCCGGTTGCCGCGACCACGCGGCTGGCCTCGATCACGCCTTCGGAGGTCTCGACGGTGAAGCCCGGACGTCCGACATTGCGCACCACGCTTTTGACCTCGACCCCGGTGCGGATCGGCGCGTTGAATTTCTTCGCATAGGCTTCGAAATAGTCCGCGACGCGCTCCTTGGGGGCGAAACCGTCGGGGTCGACATCATCGAATTCCAGCCCCGGAAAACGGTCGTGCCACGCCGGACCGTTGGCCACCAACGAGTCCCAGCGCCCGCTGCGCCAGCGTTCGGCAATGCGGCTGCGTTCCAGCACCAGATGCGGCACACCGAGTTTGCTCAGGTGCTCGCTCATCGCCACACCGGCCTGTCCGGCGCCCACGACAAGCGTGTCTGTTTTTATTATTTCAGTGGTCATTTCTACATCCTTCCTGGCAAGGCAAGTGGATTCGGATCGCTTCAGGCTTGTCCGTTTTGCTTGCGGTCAGACTAGGCAGGAGGGGGGTATCGGTAAAATATTATTAAGCTGGGCTGTGAATACAAATTGCTGAAGCAGACAGGGAAAACCCAGTAAAACCGAGGGTTTCAGGGCAGGGGGAGAGTTGTCCCGGGCAGGAATACCCGGGACAGAGAGGAGAAAACTCTACATTCAGGACGGGGAGCGTCGCGTCAGTTGCCGTCGGCGACCTTGCGTTCGATCGCATCGGTCTTGCGCTTGAGTTCTTCGGCGTCCTGTTCCTTTTCGCGAATGGACGTCGGTGTAATCACCTCATCCACGGCGCGGGTGTCGTCGTCGCTGTCCTGCAGATCGCGGCAAACCACATCCACCGGTTTGCCCGAGGAATCGAGCGGTGGCGCGTTATGCGGTGTTGCAGGCTTGCTGTCGTCGGTGTTTTTCATTTCTCATACCTCCATTGACTTACAACGTTGGATACGACGACATGACGCGAGTTCGAGAAATTTCACGGGTGACCGCTGCTGCCCTCGGCTGTGCGCTGCTGATCGCTGCCAATTCAACTCAAGCTGCCAGTTTCGACTGCGACAAGGCCAAATCCATGGACGAAAAAGCCGTTTGCGCCAACCGCGCCTTGAACGACCTGGACGTCACCATGGGCGAGTTGTTCAGCCTCGACAAACGCCTGCTGCCGATGGGCGGGCGCGATGCTTTGATCGGTGAGCAGCAGGCCTTCCTCAAAAGCCGCAAGGCCTGTGGTGCGAAGGTCGATTGTTTGACTGAGCTGTATCAGAAGCGCGTCGTTGCGTTGCGCAACATCATCGAGACGCGAGTGATGACGCAGGGGCCGTTTTGACCCGCTGCGTTTTTCTGCTGCTGGTCAGGTCATGCCGTCAAAGCAAACTCCACGACACCCCGACATAGACCCCCAACCCTTCACCCGGCGTAGACCGCGCCGCATCCAGGCCCTTGTCGTCATACCCCGGTGTGACCGTCGCGGCGTAGTGCTTATTGGTCAGGTTGCGCAGGTCGAGCCAGGTTTGCCAGTCGTTTTTCGGCGCGTTGTAGCCGACGGTGGCGCCGAACAGTGCGTAGGGATCGGCGTAGTAGCTGTTGGCGTAATCCACCGCGACTTTGGACACCAGCTGCGTGTTGACTGCCGCGAAGAAACCCTGCGGCCAGTCGTGGCGCAGTTCGCCCTGGTAGTAGTGCATCGGCAGGCCGGGCAGGCGGTTGTCGCCGAAGCGCTGGTCGTCGCGGTAGTGGAAATCGCTGAAGGTGTAAGCCTGACGCAGGCTCAATTTACGTCCGTCGGCGGCCGACCACAGCGTGCTTTGCAGACTGGCTTCCACGCCTTGGTGCACGGTGGGGCTGGCGTTGAGTTCGTACGGGGTGACGGCATTGGCGTCCGGCAGTACCGACAGCAATTCGTGGCGCACTTGGGCGTAGTACCACGCCAGGCTCCACTGGCCGAGCGCGCTGTCGCCGCGACCGCCGAGTTCGAGGGTGGTCGCGGTCTGGTTCTGCAGTTTGATCGGGTCGCTCTGAGTGCCGGTCGCCGCACCGTTGCCGGCCGGGAAGCGGATGTTCGAGCTGTAGATCAGCGACCATGGGTGCGGTGCTTCGACCGAACGGCTGAGGTTGCCGAACACTTGCAGGTCCGGCGTGACCTGATAGCGCAGGCCCAGACGTGGCGCGTAATCCCAGTCGTTCAGGCTGGTCTTGCCGCCGCTTTGCGGGTAGGTGACGGCGCTTTCGCGGCGGGTGTAAATGGCGGCGAGGCCCGTGGTCAGCCACAGGTCGTCGGCGATTTCCAGGTCGTTGCCCACGTGCAGAACGGTGTCCGAACCCTGATAGGTGAAGTTGCGCATGCGGGTGCCCGGCGCATACGCGGCGGTGTTGCCGGACGGGATGCGCACGAACTCACTGGCGCCGTCGTTCGGCAGGTGTTTGGTGGTGCGCAGGCCTACAGTGCTGCGGCTTTCCATGCCGAACAGGGTGTCGCGGCGCTTGTAATCGAAGGTGCCGCTGACATCGGTGTAGGCCACTTTCAGACGGTTCGGGCCTTCGCGCAGGTCCATCGGGTAGTCGTGATAGACCAGCCCGGTCTGGATGCTCGAATCGTCGTCGATGTAGTAGGTGGTCTTGTTGCCGATGAAGGCGCTGCCCGGTTGTTTGCGGCTGTCATCGCGCGCCACGTAGGCAGGGTTGGCCGCCCGTGGAGTGTGCTCGATCGAGTGCTTGGTCACGCGGCCGGCGAGGTCGTTGTCGGTTTCGCGATAGCGGAAGTAGAAGCGGGTTTCCAGGTTCGGATTGAAGCGATAACCGAAGTTGGCGATCACGCCTTTGCTCTCGCTGGCGGTGTGATCCTGATAGCCGTCGGCGTTCGAGTCGGTCAGCGACACGTAGTAATCGAAGTCGCCCAGCACCTGCCCGGAACTCACCTGACGCTGCTGATAACCGTGGCTGCCGGTGGCATAGCGCACCTGCAATTTCGGCGCGTCGTAGCCGGTGTGGCTGACGTAATCGATGGCGCCACCCAGCGCCAGTGCACCGCGATCAAAGCCGTTGGCGCCGCGCAGCACCTCCACATGGTCGAGCCACAGCGGTTCGAGCAATTCGTAGGGCGTACCGCCGGGGCCGGTCAGCGGCAGGCCGTCGAGCATCGTGTACAACCCCGAGGCATGCGCGCCCGGTGCGCGGTTGATCCCCGAACCACGAATCGAGATTTTCACCCCTTCATTACCCGCCGATTGCGCGTAGACCCCCGGCTGATACGCCAGCACATCCTGATTGCTCGCCACACGGCCCTGCAACGGCTGGCGCAGGTCAACCACGTTGCTGCCGCCTGGCACCTGCGCCAGACGCGATTGGGCCTCGGCCACAGAGGCGTCGACGCCGCTTTGTTCTTCAGCCGAAATCAGCACCTGTCCCAACTCCATGCTTTGGGGTTCCTCGGCCATGACCGGGCAGGCGAGGGCCAGGCCCAGCAGGGCAGAGGGCAGGGATTTGGGCGACGGCATCGAAGAAACTCCAGGCAGACAGGAACGGGCAATGAACAGTGCGACGCAAGAAGGAACGACGGAAACACATGGCAATTTTGCTTTTTTAACGGGGCGCTGCGTGGCAGGCGGGGGCAGGATTGCTCAGGAGGCGGCAGTCAGGGCCATACACGCAGACGACTGGCCGCGTTCTATCGCGGTCAGTCGTCCGGCGTATATCTGGATCAAGCAATCTTCAGCGCCATGAGAATGTCCAGCGGTGTCTGGGCAAATGCCCGGGCCTGTTCGGTCATCTCGGCAAGGTTTTCTTCGGCTGTGAGCAGCGGCTGGTCACCCTTGTGCAGCACTTCGCCCTGATCACCGATGACGGCCCACGCCAACTGCGCCCAGTCTTGCGGGTCGGTCATGCCTTGCTTGATCGAAATCAGGAACAGCTGCTGCACGCGGCTGATCGGCACGCCACCGCCGGTGACCGGGCTGGCCAGCACCTGAATGTTGCTGTTGAACAGGGCGCGCTTGCACAGTTGCAGGTTGAGGGTGTCGCAACGTTCCTGCACCTGCCTTTCGGCGGCTTCGCTCTGGCACGGCGCGGCGACGCCCATGCCGATCAGCACGGTGACAGCCTGCACCAGGTCGTCATAAGCAACGGCGCCGACGGCTATCGACAACTGCTGCAAGGTTTTCGCTTCGTAGGCATTGGCGGCGAGCGCTGCGAGCACCGGGCGGTAAATGTCCGCTTGTAAAGACGCCTCGCCCGCAGGGCCTGTGACCGAGCCGGGAATGCTTTCGATGGCTTGCAGCAGGACAAAACGGCTTCTCAGCAGGCCATCGCGTTGTTCGGCGGCAGACAGCCGATTGGCGCCGCGTACGTACAGATCCCGGCGGAAGTTCTGATTGATAAAGTAGTCGCGCGCCTGTTCGCGCATGATCGGGTGCTCGATACCTTCCAGAAAGTCCATGCCTTCTGCACTCAGGTTCAGCGCAGCCACGGTGTCCAGCGGTACGGCCGTAGTGGCGTAGTCGAGTTTGGCCGCGGTCATGGCATCGACCACGTCGATGAAATACATGCAGTCCCAGTTGCGATTGAAATACTCATGGGCCACGTACTGACGGTTCTGGCCCTTGATGCTCTGCAACTGGGCACCCAGGGCCGGCGCCGCTCTGGCGTACTTCGGATTGGCCGCCAGCAGCGTTTCGGAAAACTCCATCGCGGCATCGATGCGTTTGGCCGGGCTGGTCGAGGCCTGGCTGGCAAAGCGATTGTGCAGGCTGAACAGATTGCGCAGGGGCGCTGAAGGCGACCAGCCCGGGAAGCAGTTGTAGCTGACGTATAACATGCCGCCGGGCTTGAGGTGGCGACGGGCGAACTCGACGATCAGTTGCTGATTGTCGCGGCTGACCCAGGACCAGATGCCATGCAGGCTGATGCTGTCGAAGGCCGGCAGATCATCGCGGGCCAGCAGTTGCTCGAAGCTGTCGTCATACAGACGGGCCTGGCTGTTCCAGTCGTTTGCCAGCGCCATGGCATGTGCGGCCTGGGACGGCGTGAAGTCGGTGCCGACGTAGTTGCCCGGGTTGGCGGCGGCGTGGATGTTGATCGAGACACCCTGGCCAAAGCCCAGTTCGCAGTGGTAGCCGCCGCTGCCTTCCAGGGTGGCAAAACCGCGCAACAACAAACAAAAACGCTGGAACACCGGGTTGATTTCCCGGCTGTACGAATAGGTGTAACCCTCGTCGGTGAAATACCCTTCGTTCCAGGCATTGCTCATGGGTGCATCCTTCAATTCGCGAGTGAGAGCCGCTCTTATAAGGGGTTGGCAATGTGCACCACAAGCGGAAAAACATGTAAGTGAATCTTACGATTGCCGAGGCGTTTAGACGTCTGTCTGCCATCGCTGCTGTGGGCCGCAAATCGGTTATGCAGTCTTCGGGGCAGCGCCCGGGTTAATTCGAGCACCATGCCCTGTAGGAGTCAGCGCCCGTGCGCCGCGTCCGCCAGTTGCCCGGTATCGACCCGCACGAATACCGAATCGCCCACCGCCGTCAGCACTTCCCCGGCGTACACCTCGCAGATCACCCGAGTTTTGCGCCCGACGTCGCCTTCGACCCTGGCGCGCAAGGTCAGGGTGACGCCCATCGGTGTGGGTTTGATGAACTTGAGGCCGAGGTTGCCAGTGACGCAGTCGATGCGCGGCAGGCTGCCCGGTGCACGCTGTTCGGCGCGGTAGTGGTAAGCCATCGCGGTCCAGTTGGAATGGCAGTCGACCAGCATTGCCAGCAGGCCGCCGTATACCAGGTCTGGCCAGCCGCAGTATTTGTCGTCCGGCAGGTGTTCGGCCATGACGTGCACGCCGTCTTCGTGCCAGTAGCTTTTGACGTGCAAGCCATGGGGGTTGCGGCTGCCGCAGCCGTAGCAGACGCCTTCGGGGGCGGCGAGGTCTTGCAGAGGCGTTTCGGAACGGGTCATGGGTCTGATCATCCTGAAGTGGTGAGCCCGGTCAGGCGCAGGCGGTTGCGCCCACCGCGCTTGGATTCATACAGCGCGGCGTCGCCTTGTTCGATCAATGCCGCGAGGCTGGCCGGTGGCTGGTTGAACAGGGTGGCGCCGATGCTCAGTGTCACCGGTTCGGCGGTGGGGAATGCCTGGGCGGCGCTGCGCTGAAATTGATCGCGCAGGGCATCGCCCAGTCTGACGATGTGATCACTGGGCGCGTTGCTCAGCAAAATCACGAACTCGTCGCCGCCCAAACGGGCGGCCAGCGCCTCATCGGTGGTCTCGGCGCGGATCATTTCGCTCAACGCCACCAGCAAACGGTCGCCGGCGCTGTGGCCGTACTGATCGTTGACCGATTTGAAGTTGTCGATATCGATCAATAGCAGGGCGCCGGGATGCGCCGCAGACACGCCCCGCAGCAGGCCCGGCGCGCGCATGTCGAGGGCGCGGCGGTTGTAGAGCGCGGTCAGTGGATCGCGGGCGGCCAGTCGGGCGATCTGCTCCTCGCGCCGGTAGCGTTCGGTGCCGGTCATCGACAGTGCGATCAGCATGATCGCCATCGCGCCCTCGACCAGCGAGATCTGGATGATGACGCCACGGAACGCAGCCAGGTCGATCAGCGTGCCGGGGATCACTACGGTCAGGGCCTTGGCCACATAGAAAATCCCATGCCCGAGCAGCACGTAGCGCAATTGCACCGCACCGACGCTCAGCGATTTGCCATGCGGGCGCAGCAGCAGGCTGGCCTTGAGCGTCGAGGCAGCGACCAGCAGCGAGTTGGCGGCGAGCATGACTTTCGACCATAGCGGCCCGTCCGGCAGCAACAGCATCACCAGCCAGCAGACGAAGATCAGGTACCAGGCCGGTGACAGGCGGATCTGCGTAAAGCGCGCCACCCCCAGCAGAAACAGGAAGTGCGCGGTCACCAGCAAGCCGTTGGCGAACCAGATGCCGATCAGCAAAAAGCCGTTGCTGCGCAGCAGGGCCAGGGTGGAACCGACGGTGATGGTGGCGAAACCGGCGCTCCAGAACAGCAGCGAAGGCTCACGAATGCTGCGCCACTCGACCGCCAGATACAGCGCGGCGGCGGCTGCGAGAGCGATCGAGATGGTCAGCATCGTTGGTGGGTCGAGCGGCATTTCCGGGGGAGCCTGTCAGAAGGTCGGTAAGGCCGCCGATTGTAAGCGTTCGGGGCCGTTTTGGCAGGCACCGCATACGATCGTCACCGACCGGCGTCCACGCTCATTCGTGAGGCGTGAGCCAGGTGTCGACGACCCGCCGGTCCAGTTCTTCCCAATAAGCCATGCCCAGCACCCGCGTGGTGTTCAACCCGCGCAAATAGCCACGCAACTGATTGGCGGTATCGCGCTTGAGCTGCGCATCGGTGATGTTCTTGTCCAGCAACACCTTTTCGTACTGCACCAGGTATTCCGCCACCCGCTCGCGAAAGTCGGGCAAAACCGCGTCGCGGATCAGGTCAAAGGTTCTCAAATCGGCTTCCTCACTGTTGTTTTATTCATTGTGGATGAGTGTGTACCCGTCTTTATCGTGCGCAACTATCGCTAGAAGTAATAGTGACCATCACGAAACGCAAGTTCAGCTTTGCAGGCAATAGGCGGAAAATTGCCCTCATTGAAAACGCAGCTCAAGGAAATTGCGCGATGAAGACCCTGACCCGACTGGCGCTGACCGCTCTGCTGATGAGCGGCATGGTAGCCACGGCACCGTCTTACGCCGACGACGCCTGTGCGTGTCATCTTCAGCCAATCGCCGGCAGCAGCGCGACTTTGCAGCATTCACAGACCGTGGGTGTGTTGTACAGCGAAAACACCCGGGAAAACCTGCAATACCTGACGCGCTACCACGATACGGCGCTGCACGGGGCCAAGGATGCACTGGATCCGCGAATTCGCGCAGCCTTTGTCAGCAGCTCCGACCCGGAACTGGCGATCGACTGGTTGCTCAGCTCGTTGCAACGCCAGTTTCTGTCGGTGACCGTTTACGACAACCTCGATGCACTGATTCTGGCGCATCCGGACATCGTGGTGAAACTGGACACCTTCAACCGCTTGCTGACTCAGCAGAACAGCCTGTACGAGGCGCATTTCATCGCGCGTTTCTACGATGCCGACCTGCAGTACATCGGCAAAGCCGAGGGCTCGGTGGAGAAACAGATTTCGTCGGTCTGGGTACACGACAAAGCGGCGCACGAGATTGCCGCGCAGATCGAGCAGCAACGTGACCTGCAACTCAATGCCTTGAAGCAGTTCGATGCCTCGCTCAAGGCGCTGGTGGCTTCCAGCTGAACACTCAAAACCAAAAGGGCAGCGGCGGCGCCGTGACGCTGAACCGCTGCCGGTTGAACCGAACCTTTATTTTCAGGATGACCCCCGATGCGTGCTTTGTTTGCCCCGACCCTGGCCGTTGCTTCCTTGCTGCTCGCCGGTTGCGCCTCCGCACCGAACGACCCGACGCTGACCTTGCAGACCAACAAGACTCCGGCGCAATACGCCGATTGCGTGGTGCCGAAGCTGCAGGGCAGTGCGCTGAACCCGACCGTTTCGCAGACCCAGCGCAGCTACCGAATTGTGGTGCCGAGCAAGGTGTCGGCAGACAACGTGCTGGAAGCCTATAAGGCCGGCAACGGCGGCAAGGTGTTCATCTACGAGCGCCACTTGCTGGCTTCGAACTTCCTGCCTTCCAGTTTTGAACGCGCCGCCCAGGACTGCATCTGACCCGGCTGCGCAAACCGTTTTAACCGAGCTCCTTTGGTTGGCCGCAACCAACCAATACTTTGCCCCGCACCTCATTCGGTTGCGGGGCTTTTTTTGTCTGACGTTTGCTGCTGTGGCGACGCCGACAATCGACCGCTCGCCCGGAGTCGTCGGCTTCTTGCACCGTCATATTGAAATATGGTTGTATAGTACAACTAAATTTCAGCGGTGATGTGTCATGAGTATCCCTACAGCCTTGATCGAAGAAATCCGTACAGCGTCGCGCACGATGGTGCGTGAATTCGGTTTCCTGCGCGCCACCCTGGCGGCGACCGACTATTCCGCCTCCGGCGTGCACGCATTGCTGGAAATCGAGGCCGGGGACGGCGTCAGCGCTGCACAGCTGGCGCAAAGCCTTGGTCTGGAAAAGTCCAGTGTCAGCCGCATGGTCGGCAAACTGATCAAGGCCGGGGAGATCGAGGAGCGTGCCGCCGAGGACGCGCGGGTCAAGCATCTGCACTTGACGCCGCAGGGCCGGCAGACCGTCGCCGACATTCATGCCTATGGCCAGGCCCAGGTCAGCAAGGCACTGGACACGCTCAATCCGTCGCAACAACAGAGCGTGGCGCAGGGCCTGTCAACCTACGCGCATGCGCTCAAGACCATCCGTTTGGGCGCCGACCGGCCACTCACGCCGAACCTACACATCAGCGCCGGCTATCGCCCCGGTCTGATCGGCCGCGTGGCGCAAATGCATGCGGATTATTATTCGCGGCATTCCGGTTTCGGCGCGATCTTCGAAAGCCGCGTCGCCCGTGAAACGGCGGAGTTTGTCGGGCGCCTCGATCAGCCCTGCAACCAGATCTGGGCAGCCACGCTTGATGAGCGCATCGTCGGCTCGATCGCAATCGACGGCCAGGATCTGGGCAACAATCAGGCGCATCTGCGCTGGTTCATCCTCGACGACGGCTGCCGCGGCAGTGGCGTCGGCCGGCAACTGCTGAGCGCGGCAGTGGAGTTTTGCGATCAGCAGGGTTTTGATGCGATCCAGCTCTGGACCTTCAAGGGCCTAGACGCCGCGCGCCGACTGTACGAAGCGGCCGGGTTCGAATTGACCATGGAAGAGCAGGGCAGTCAGTGGGGTAGCGTGGTGACGGAACAGCAGTTCACCCGAACAGCCGTCTCACGCTGAAGGTTGATTCAGCGTCATCACGTAGGCGCTGAACATGTCCGCCAGCCGGTCGGCGAAAGCCGTGATTTCCAGATCGCTGCGCGCAGTGCCGGAAAAGTCTTTGCCCACCGAACTGAGCGTGGTCAGGATCAGATCGCAGGCCGCGATGCGGGTTGGCTCATCGGATTCCGGCAGCAAATGCTGCATGAACGTGGCGAAGATCTGCCGTCCGGCCGTGCGCACTTCGTGGGCCTCGGGCGCATCGCGATACAGCGGCGCCGCGTCATTCAGCGCACCGCGCATCTGCGCTTCCTCGCACTCCGAACGGATGAAAGCCTGCACCAGTGTGCGCAGACGCGTCAGGGGCGGCTGTTGATGATTTTCCAGAATCTGCTGCAGCATCTGCGTGGTGTGCAGCCACTCATCACTTTGTAATCGGAACAGGATCGCCGCCTTGTTGGGGAAGTACTGGTACAGCGAGCCGATGCTCACGCCGGCCTTTTCCGCGACCCGTGCGGTGGTGAATCGGGGCGCGCCATGCTCGGTCAAAACCTGAATAGCCGCCTGCAGAATCGCCGCGACCAAGTCAGTCGAGCGTGCCTGCTGCGGCTGTTTGCGCGAGGAAATACGGGCGGTCTGACGATTGCTCATGGGCGGCTCGGGCCTCGGGGGAAACGCGAATAGCGGATCGAGTGAATCACTTGCATCATTTAAATGCGACGAATCACTCGCATCTTAATCCCCCATTGACGGAAAGCAATCATGACCACCCTGACTTCTGAACCATTGGCCAGCCTGATCGAACGCCTCTACAGCCAGGCCAGCGCCGCCACCAGCCCGGTGCTGGAAACGGTGTCGGGCGAGGAGCGCGAGCGCCTGATGCACAGCAAGACCGAGTACCTGCAACTCTACGCCATGCTCAAGGACCTATGGCTGCCGGTCTCGCGCGACACCGGCAAACTGCTGTACATGCTGGCGCGCAATACCAAGGCCAAAGCGATTGTCGAGTTCGGCACCTCGTTCGGCCTGTCCACTCTGCACCTGGCGGCGGCACTGCGCGACAACGGTGGTGGCGTGCTGATCGGCAGCGAATTCGAACCGTCGAAAATCGCCCTGGCTCGCCATCACTTCATCGAGGGCGGCATCAGCGATCTGGTGGAAATCCGCGAAGGCGATGCTCTCGTCACACTCGCCAGCGACCTGCCGCCGTCAGTCGATTTGCTCCTGCTCGATGGGGCCAAGGCGTTGTACGGCGACGTGTTGAGGCTGGTGGAAAAACACCTGAAGCCTGGCGCACTGGTGGTGGCGGATAACACCAACTATTGCCCGGAATATCTGGCCCACGTGCGTGCGCCACAGAACGGTTACCTGTCGGTGCCATTTGCTGATGACATCGAGCTGTCGATGCGACTGGGCTGAGTCCTGCCCACCCCAGGGGCAAACCACTACAAACGCATGCCCATTTCGACAGCCCGAGTCTCAAAGCCGAACTCCGCATACATCCGCGCGGCACGGTTATTGAACGGCCAGACGTTCAAACGCAGATCCTGGGCATCCTGTTCGATCGCCCAGTTTTTCACCAGATTCATCAGCCCACGGCCGATGCCCTGTCCCGAAAACTGTTTGGCGACACACACCGAGCCGATGCGAACGACATTCTGCGGTTGCATCAACGGCCCTGAACTGGCCGACAGGCTGGCCGTGATAAACGCCGCAGGTTGATCGTCGACATGGGCGATGAACACAACGTGACCGGGTTTCTCGAACAGCGCTGACCAGTGGGGCAGGTCGCGGGAAAAGTCCGCGGTGGGAGGGGCATAGATGTCGGGGCGGGCAGTGTGATGCACGTCGTTAAGCAATTGCCCCAGCTCACACATGCTCAACGCGTCTGCGCTCGTCGCGGTGCGGTAAGTGATTTGTTCCATGTCGTGCGGTGCTCCTTGATTACGCGCAAGCCGCGAACGGCGCTGTTGATCGTTATTGTTCCAGCCAGTCAGGATAGATCTGCACAAAGTGCTGCTGCAGCCATTCGACAAATACCTGAACTTGCGCAGCCAGATGCGTGCGGCTGGGGTACAGCAGTGATACCGGGCGCGGGGTGGGCCGATAGGCGCTGAGGATTTCCACCAGGGTGCCGCTGGCCAGATATTCGGCCACGGTGATGCCTGGCGCCTGAATGATTCCAAAGCCCGCTACGCCGCACTGCACGTAGGCATTCGACTCGGTGACGGTGATGCCGGCGTTGCTGATGAACGTGCGGTCTTTGCCTTTGACCGAGAAGTGCCAGGGCAATGTCCTGTTGTTTTGGCCGGAAAGAAAATTCACCCCGCGATGGGCATTCAGATCGTCGAGTGTCCGCGGTTCGCCGTGTTCCTGCAGATACTCGGGGGCTGCGCACGTGACCATGGTCGCCATGGCGATCGGGCGAGCGATCAAGGTCGAGTCCGGTAACTCGCCAATTCGTAACGCGCAGTCGATGCCTTCACCGATCAGGTCGACCGCCCGATCAGTCACGCCCAGCACCATGTCGATCCCGGGGAAGGCGCTGGTGAAGGTTTTCAGGTTTTTGATGAAGTCCAGTTGCGCGAACGCGGTCGGGATATCGACCCGAAGCCGGCCTTCGAGCGTTGCTCCGCTGCGGTCGAACATCGAAGTGGCGGCCGAGATATCCGCGAGAATTTCCTGCACTCGCTCATAGAACAGTTGGCCTTCGGTGGTGAGCGCGACTTTTCTGGTGGTGCGCTGAAACAGACGCACACCCAGGGATGTTTCCAGCTCCTGGATGTAACGGGTGACCTGGGGGCGCCCGATGTCCAGCGATTCGGCGGCTTTAGTGAAGCTGCCGAGCTCGGCAAGCCGAGCGAACAGTCGCATCGATTGCAGCAATTCCATGATCGGGACCTGACGGAATTCAATTGTTGCTTGAGGATAGAATAATCATGTGCCTTTTTGCGTATTTATTGCGCGAGCCCAACAGCGAAAGATGTGCCCAGGCAAACCCTTGGTGGTTTGCAGCCATTGATCCGTTTTTGGAGATTCGCAATGAAAGCCTGGTTACTGAAAGATTTCGGCCTCGACAATCTGCACCTGGAAGAGACAGCGACCCCGCAGCCACAGTCCGGCGAATTGCTGGTAAAGGTCGGCGCCGTGTCCCTCAATTTTCGCGACAAGGCGATCGTTGACGGCATCTACGAGCCGCACATGGTGCCCAAACCGTTGATTCCGGTGAGCGACGCAGCGGGCACCGTGGTAGCGGTGGGTGACGGCGTCAGCCGCTTCAAGGTCGGCGATCGGGTCAACTCGCATCTGTATTCCCGCTGGCTGGATGGCGAGCCGGGGCCGAATGAACCGGACTACTGCTTTGGTTCGCCGTTGCCCGGCGGATTGGCCGAATACATGATCATCCACGAAGACAGCGCCGTTGCCGCGCCGGACAACATGAGCGACGAAGAGGCGGCGACGTTGCCGATTGCTGCGCTCACGGCGTGGTACTCACTGGTCGACTTTGGACAGATCCAGCCCGGTCAGACCGTGCTGGTACAAGGCACGGGCGGGGTGTCGATTTTTGCCGTGCAGATCGCCACGGCGCTGGGCGCCAAAGTGATCGCCACATCGAGTAGCGAGCACAACCTGCAAGCCGTGAAGGAACTGGGAGCGGTCGCGGGCGTGAACTACAGAACGACACCGAGCTGGGCCGATGAAGTGTTGCGGCTGACTGACGGCAAAGGCGTGGATCTGCTGCTCGACGTGGCCGGTGGCAACGGCATCAATCAGTCGGTTGCAGCGACCAAGGCTTCCGGGCGCATTGCACAAATCGGCTTTTTGACCGGGCAGACCGTTGCACTCAATCTGATGCCGCTGATTTTCCGCCAGACCACCATTCGCGGTATCGCCGTGGCACCGCGCTCATCCTTCGACCGAATGAACGTCTTCCTCAACCAGCACAAGATTCGCCCGGTGATCGATCAGGTGTATCCGTTCGAGAAAGCGCGCGAGGCGTACGAGCATCTGGCGAAGGGCGCGTTTGGCAAAGTGGTGATCAAAGTCGCCTGATATAGGCACAGGGCCAGGCAACGGGGCTCAATGCGATTGCGCCAGACCCTGTTGCGCCTTGGCTCTGGCAATCGAAAACGCCTTCGGCAGGCTGGCGCCATTCTTCGCGGCCAGGATCTCGGCCATCACGCTGACCGCGATTTCCGCCGGTGTCTTGCTGCCAATGTAGATGCCGATTGGCCCGTGCAGCCGTTCGAGTGATGCCTGGGTCTCACCAAAATGCTCGATCAGACGTTCGCGGCGCAGTTGGCTATTGCGCCGCGAACCGATGGCGCCGATGTAAAACGCCGGGCTGTGAAGAGCTTCGAGCAGTGCCAGATCGTCGAGTCGCGGATCATGGCTCAAGGCGACGATGCAGGTGCGCAGATCAACCGCGAAGTCGCGCACCACGTCATCCGGCATGCCGATGATCCGCTCCACACCGTTCACCGCCCAGGTTTCGATGTATTCCGCACGCGGGTCGCACACCGCGACCTTGAAGCCGTTGAACAGGGCCATGGTCGCCAGATACTCGGCCAGCGCGCCGGCGCCGATCATCAGCAGCCGATACCCCGGCCCGAGGGTATTGAGCATCTGTTGGCCGTCAAAACTGAATTGCTCAGGAGTCGCCGTGGCTTGCAGTGTGACCTGGCCGCTATCCAGTGCCAGGCAGCGGCGCACCAGTTGCCCGGCATCCAGTTGCACCAGCAGTTCGTCCAGCATCTGGCACGACGGGTTGAACTCCAGAATCAGCTCAAGCGTGCCGCCACAGGGCAAACCGAAACGATGTGCCTCGTCGGCGCTGACGCCGTAGCGCACCACCTCGGGCGCCGCGTCGTTGAGGCCGCTGCCGCCATGCGCGGTGGTGTAGCGCTGGATCAGGTCGTCCTCGATGCAGCCGCCGGACACGCTGCCGATCACGCGCCCGTCGTTACGCAAGGCCATCATCGACCCTGTCGGGCGCGGCGAAGAGCCCCATGTGCGCGCCACCGTGGCGAGCAACACTTGCTCGCCGGCGGCGAGCCAGTCCCGCGCGGTGCGCAGGACCAGCAAGTCGATGCTTTCCATCAAAGTTCCTCTAACGCATTTGCAGGATGATCGGGCTGCTGCTGGCCGGATCCGTACGTTCACGCAGCTTGTTGACGGCCTGCGGTTCAATGGCACCGCCCTGATTGCCCCAGGTGCTGCGCATGAAGGTCAGCACTTCAGCGATCTGTTGATCCGATAACTGTTCACGGAACGCCGGCATGCGATAGGCGTCCGGTACTCCGGCGGCCACCACCCGTTGTGAACCGTTGAGGGTGATGTTGATCGCGGAGGCACTTTCCTTGGCCAGTGCCGAGGTGGCGCCGGCCAGCGGCGGCATCCATTCTGACTGGCCCTTGCCGTCCAAACCGTGGCACGAAGCACAGCGCGTGACGTAGGTATGAGCACCGGGCGCGTCCAGACGTTCCGTCGCCGAAACCGCCTGGTACTGCCATGGCTGGCCGTCGCGCTGAGGATCCCCCGGCAATGACTTGAGATAGCGGGCGATCGCGGTCAGATCGTCATCGCTCATGAACTGCGTCGAGTTGTTGAACGCCTCGGTCATTGAGCCATAAACCACTGCATGTTTGTTACGCCCGGTCTTGAGGAACTGCACGATCTCCGGTTCGCTCCAGCGGCCCAGACCGGTGTTGTGATCATCACGCAGGCTCGGCGCGTACCAGCCATCGAGCAAGGCGCCGGCGAGGTACGGCGTGGCGGATTCATCCAGAGCCTTCTCGTTGAACGCCAGACCGCGCGGCGTATGGCAACTGCCGCAGTGCCCGGCGCCTTGCACGAGATAAGCGCCGCGATTCCACACGGCATCCTGCGACGGTTTGTCCACGTAAGGTTCGGTATCGGCAAACACACCGTTCCACAACGCAATCGGCCAGCGCAGGTTCAACGGAAAAGGAATCGCACTCGGGATATTCGCCTGCTTGACCGGTGCCACGCCTTTCATGAAAAACGCGTACAGCGCTCGCACATCGTCGTCACTGAGCTTGGCGTAGGACGGGTAGGGCATCGCCGGGTACAGACGACGGCTGTCGGGTGCCACGCCGTGGCGTACCGCACGGTCGAAGTCCGCCAGGCTGTAGCGACCGATGCCGGTTTCCGGCTCCGGGGTGATGTTGGTCGCGTGGATCGCGCCCAGTGGTGTGGCCATTTCCAGACCGCCAGCGAACGGCGCACCGCCCGGCACGCTGTGGCATGCCACGCAGTCGCTGAGTCGGGCGACGTATTCGCCACGAGCGACCAGCGCCGGGTCGATATCGGCCACGGCGGTGTGGTTGTTTTCAAGGCGCGAGACAGGCTCGCGGGTGACATACCAGGCCAGCAGGCCTGCCGCGACCAGGCACGGCACTGCCAGCCAGCCAGCGGTTCTTGCGAATCGGCTGTTATTCATGGACGCTCCGGCGCTGATCAACTGAAGGTGTGTCGGCTCATGGGCAGGCTGCGCACCCGTTGCCCGGTCAGCGTTGCCACCGCATTGGCGACGGCGGGCGCGACAGCGGGCAACGGTGGTTCGCCGATGCCGCCCATTTTTTCCCCGCTCTCGACAACACGCACGTGGACCCGGGCCATCCGCGCAGGCGGCAGGATCGGATACAGGTCGTAGTTGCGCGCGCGCGGTTTGCCATCAATCCACACGGCTTCCTCCACCAAAGTCTGCGACAGTCCCAGCGCCACCGCGCCATTGACCTGTGCTTCGACAATCGCCGGATTGACGATGCTGCCGGGGTCGATCGCCTGCCAGATGTCGTGCACCTTGACCTGACCGTTCTCGATGGAAACCTCGGCGATCACCGCCGTCTGGGTACCGAACGGCGACGCCATCGCCACGCCTCGCGCACGTTTGCTGCCGTCCGTCGCGATGAACGGCCCACGCTTCCAGCCACCCGACAGCTCGCCCACCGCTTGCAGCAGCGTGGTCAGTCGTTGGTTGTCGCGCAGCAGATGCAGGCGCAATTCGAACGGGTCCTTGCCGCCCTTGTCAGCCAGTTCGTCAAGGAACGATTCGTAGAAGAAGTCGTTGAGCGAATTGCCCACCGAACGCCAGTAACCCAGCATCGCCGGGCCTTTGGCGTAGATCTGCGCGATGCGCTTGTTGGGGATCGCATAGGACTTGCCCGACAAGCCTTCAAGCGCCGTCGGGTCGAGTTTTTCACCCTGTTTGCCGGCCAGCGCCTCGGTCGGGCCTTCGGTGGCGCTGATTGCTTCGATCGCCAGCGGCCAGCCGTCGTTGTCCAGCGCGGCGCGGAAATTCACGGCGGCTACGGGACGCAGCACGTCGCGCAGAAACTCTTCCTCGCGACTCCAGATCAGTTTGACCGGGCGGCCAACCGCCTTGGACAACTCGATCGCCTGCGGGTAGGGGCTGGCGGCGTCGTAGAGGAAGTGCCGACCGAAGAATCCGCCCAACAATGGCGAATGCAAGGTGATGCGCGACGGATCCAGCCCGGTGCGTTTAGCGATGTCGGCACGAAACATGTCCGGCGCCTGATTCGGCAGCCAGACTTCCAGCGAACCGTCCGGATTGAATCGGGCCAGCGCCGACGGCGGCTCCAACTGGCCGTGGTTCAGGTACTGGTTGTGGTAAGTGGCGTCAATCCGCGTTTTGGCGCTGGCCAGAACTGCAGCCACGTCGCCCTCATTTTCATCATCCCTGGCCGGGCCTTTGTCTTCAGCCAGGCGCTTGAGCCAGGCATCACTGGAAAAGTCCGCAGGCATCGGCCGTACCTTGCTGTCGGCTGTTGGTTCCTGCCAGTCGACCTGAATCGCTTCCACTGCACGTTTGGCGTGCCACCAGCGCTCGGCCACCACCGCCACGGCCCCCGGCAGGCGATGCACGGAATGCACGCCTTTCATTGCCTTGACCTGCTCTTCGTTGCGCAGGTTACCCACGGTCATCCCCAAACGCGGGGCATGTTGAACGGCAGCATGCAGCATGTCGTCGACCTTCAGGTCGATGCTGTACAGCGCTTTGCCCGTGGACTTGTCGTAGGCATCGACGCGCTTCACCGGTTTGCCGATCCAGCGGAACTGGCTCGGATCACGCAGTTGCACCGAGGCCGGATCGGGAACCGGCAGATCCATGGCGTGTTCGGCCAGTTCGCCGTAGGCCAGCGAGCGGCCCGACCTGGCGTGCACGACTTTGCCGGGTTCGGTGCTCAGTTCGCTGACCGGCACCCCAAGTTTCTGCGCACCGGCCTGCAGCAGCATGGCGCGGGCGAGGGCGCCGAGGCGGCGCATCACCGGGTAACTCATGCGCACCGACATGCTGCCGCCGGTGATGCGCATACCGTTTTCCATCACCACATAGGCTTCGCCGGGCGGCGCGGCTTCGACCAGGAATGTCGACGGGTCGGCATCCAGTTCTTCACCGACGATCTGCGCCATCGCGGTGAACGTCCCTTGCCCGCCTTCCATGAACGGGCAGAGCAGGCGCACGCGGTTGTCCGGGCGAATTTCCAGAAACGCCGGCACCTGCGTGCCGCGCTCGGCAGTCGCGGCTGCCACTGCCGCTTGCACGCGCGTCGTGCCCAGTGGCAGGCCGAAACCGAGCACCAGTGCGCCGACGGCAGTGCCGGTCAGAAAACGTCTGCGCGACACGTTGATCGGTTCATGCAGAGCCAGTGCTGATGCTTCCTGAGCAGGATCGATACGCACGTTCATCAGGCATCTCCCTTGCCGGCCAGCTCATGCACAGCGGCATGAATGGCGTTGTACGTGCCGCAGCGGCACAGGTTGACCATCGCCGCCTCAATCTGCGCGTCACTTGGCTTGGGGTTTTGCTTGAGCAGTGCCGTGGCGGCCATCACCTGCCCGGACTGGCAGTAGCCACATTGGGCGACCTGCAGATCAACCCAGGTCGAGACCACCCGTTTGCCCACTTCATCGGCCTCGATCGCCTCAATGGTGGTGACCTCGCGGCCGACCACACCGGCCACCGGCGTGACGCACGAGCGCACCACGTTGCCGTCCACCAGCACGGAACAGGCGCCGCACTGCGCCAATCCACAGCCGTACTTGGTGCCGGTCATGCCCAGATCATCGCGGATCACCCACAGCAGGGGCGTATCGGCGTCGGCATCGACCTGATAGGTTTTCTGGTTGATTCGTAGTTCCATGGTTCACCCGCTCGATCATCGGTTGACGTGCATTTTTATAAGCGGTGAAACGCTGCGAGGCGCCTCACCGGTAAAGCGTGTTCTTTGTTCAACTGGCCGCGTTGCCCAGTGCTTCTGCGGCGAAGGGTTCGCCACGCAGCAGCGCGATGTCCCGACTGGGTGCGGTGCCGTACAGGCGTGCGTATTCACGGCTGAACTGCGAGGGACTTTCATAGCCGACCGCAAACGCCGCTCGCGAAACGTCCAGACGCTCCATCAACATCAGCCGGCGCGCCTCGTTCAATCGCAGCCATTTCTGGTACTGCAGCGGACTCATGCCGGTGAGTTGGCGGAAGTGATGGTGAAAGGTCGGTGCGCTCATCTGCACCCGCGCCGCCAGCTCATCGATGCGCAGCGCCGCGGTGTAGTTGACCTTGAGCCAGTCGATGGCTTTGGCGATGCGATAACCCTGGCCATCGACGGCCGTGATCTGCCGCAGCCGCGCGCCTTGATCGGTATGGAGCAGCCGATAGTGGATTTCCCGCAGCACCAGCGGCGCCAACACCGGGATCGCCTCAGGCTCGTCGAGCAATGTCAGCAGGCGCTCGAGCGCGCCTTCCAGAGCGGAAGACATGTTGCCAATGCCAGCGCCGGTGTTCGTCGACGGCTGCCGTTTCGCAGGCAAGCCACCTTTGCTGAGGATCTCGGCGAGCATGCCGACATCCAGCTTCAGCACCAGCCCGACACAGGGCTGTTCGGGGCTGGCTGCAAGCACTTCGGAATTGGCGGGCAGATCCAGCGAGGTGACCAGAAATCGCGAAGGGTCGTAGCTGTAGCCCTCACCGCCGACCCACAAGCGCTTTTCCCCACGGCCCACCAGAATCAGGCTCGGCTCGATCATGCACACGCTCGGTGGCGCCGGCTGATCGCGACGAAACAGCGGCAGGCCGGGTATCGACGTGGCGAAGTCGCCCGCTACGCTCACGCGCGAGTCAATGTTCAACGCCAGAGGTGATTGGTGGCGCAGCGGGGTAGGGATCATGTCGGGCAACTCCTGTTGAACGAACTCTAATCCGCTGCACAGGCGATTCCTATACACCACCCTGCATCCTCAGAGGATCAGGCAAGCATTCAAGAGGAATGCACTAGGGCAGAGGTGAATCGACCGGGAGAATGTGTCAAACCATTACAGGAGAGCCGCGATTCGACAACGCGATCCTGACGCCTCTCGCAATACAGGTAGTTCCCATGACTTCCCTTTCTACAGAACAACGCGGCTGGAGCGCCGTGCTGGCCATGTCGCTGGCCGCCTTCGCCCTGGTCGCTTCAGAATTCATGCCGGTCAGTCTGCTGACGCCGATTGCCGCCGAACTGCACATCACCGAGGGCCAGGCCGGGCAGGGGATTTCCGTGTCCGGAGCATTCGCCCTGGTGACCAGCCTGGTGATTGCAGCGGTCGCTGCTCGTGTCGAGCGCAAGAAGCTGTTGCTGGGTCTGACCTTGCTGATGATCGTCTCGGGTACGGTGGTCGCATTCGCGCCGGGCTATCCGTCGTTCATGTTCGGGCGGGCCCTGATCGGCATCGCCATTGGCGGTTTCTGGTCGTTGTCGGCGGCAACCGCGATGCGTCTGGTGCCGCCTGACCAAGTGTCCCGGGCACTGGCGATCGTCAACGGCGGAAACGCGCTGGCGACGGTAATTGCCGCTCCGGCGGGGAGTTTCCTCGGCGCGTTGATAGGCTGGCGCGGCGCGTTCTTCTGTGTGGTTCCGGTCGCTGCGCTGGCGGCCGTGTGGCTGCTGATCAGTCTGCCGTCCTTCAAGCTCGAGCGTCAGGCCGGTAGCGGCAACGCCCTGCGGCTGATGAAGCAATGGCCGGTCGCCTTGGGGATGGTCGCCGTCAGCGTATTTTTCATGGGGCAGTTCATGCTGTTCACCTACCTGCGGCCCTTTCTGGAGGGGGTCACCGGGGTCAGTGTTGCAACCCTGTCGTTGATGCTGCTGGGGCTGGGGCTTGCAGGCCTGATCGGGACCTTTGTGATCGAAAGATTCCTTGGCACTGGCCTGTACCGCACGCTGACGGTTATCCCGTTGATAATGGCGGTCATTGCACTGGCGCTGGTCAACTTCGGTGCTTCGCCGTTGCTGACTGCGTTGCTGCTCGGACTCTGGGGGCTGGTCGCCACGGCGGCCCCCGTGGGCTGGTGGACATGGCTGGCGCAGACGCTGCCGGAGGATGCCGAAGCCGGCGGAGGCTTGCTCGTGGCCATCGTGCAACTGGCAATCGCCGCAGGGGCCATCGTCGGTGGACTGGCGTTTGATCTGAGCGGTTATAAAGCCACCTTCGAACTCAGCGCGGCGGTGTTGGTGATTGCGTCGGTGCTCGCCTGGTTAGCGGGACGCAGTGCAACTGAAGTTCATCTGGTCGAGTCGAACGCGGCCGGTTGATCAGTTCAGCCGGCCGCCGGGGGAACGTTGTCATTTGAGCGTAACGACGACCTTGCCCTTGGCGCGCCCCTGCTCGACGTACTTCAACGCCTCTGCCGTCGAGGCAAACGAGAAGCTGCGGTCAATCACCGGTCGGATGATTGCCTCCTCGACCAGCGTGGCGATTTTTTGCAGTTGTGCACCATTGGCCCGCATGAAGACGAACGTGTAGTTGACCGCCTGCTTGCGCGCCTTGCGCCGGATACCGAAGCTGAGCAGGCGCATGACCTGTTGCAGTGGCCAGGACAAGCCTTGTTCTTGTGCGAACTGTGCTGTGGGCGGGCCCGAGATGGAAATGAGCTGGCCGCCGGGCTTCAGGACCTTGAGTGATTTTTGCAAAACGTCCGGGCCAAGGCTGTTCAACACCACGTCGTAGTCGTGCAGGACGCTTTCGAAGTCTTGCTGTTTGTAGTCGATGACCAGATCGGCCCCCAGTGCCTTGACCCATTCGACATTCGCGGTGCTGGTGGTCGTGGCGACGAAGGCGCCGAGGTGTCTGGCCAACTGGATGGCAATGCTGCCAACCCCACCGGATCCCGCGTGAATCAGTACTTTCTGACCCTTTTTCAGTTGTGCGGTTTCGATCAGTACTTGCCACGCCGTCAACGCGACCAAAGGCAGGGACGCGGCTTGCGCCATGCTGGTATTGACGGGTTTTCGGGCGACCGCGTTTTCGTCCACGGCGATCAATTCGGCAAACGTTCCGATCCGCGTTTCCGGCGGGCGAGCGTAGACCTCGTCTCCCGGTTTGAACTGCGTCACCTGTGAGCCAACCTCAACCACGACACCCGCCAGATCATTGCCCAGTATGAGCGGTAATGCATAGGGCAGAATCAGCTTGAACTCGCCACTGCTGATCTTCGAATCCAGCACATTGACGCTGCTGGCGTGTACCTCGATCAAGACATCACGGGCACCCACCACAGGGGCAGGCGCTTCGCCAATGCGCCCGGTGTTCTTTCCATAGCGATCAATCAGAAATGCTTTCATCGTAGTGCGGCTCTTGACGGTTGTAAGGAGGGTAGCTGGCGCGTTGCGGTGTTACTGCGCCGTGTCGTCAGGCGTCGAGGAATGCCTGCACCTTGGCGACAAAATCAACGCAGTGCTGGAAAATCCCGCCGTGGCCGGCATCCTCGTAAATCACCAGTTGTGCGTTGGGAATACGCCTGGCCAGCGCCATCGAGTTGACGCTGGGCACCATGATGTCGCTGTCGCCGTTAACGATCAGTGTGGGTATGCGCAAGCGTCCGAGGTCTTGCGGCGGCTGTTGGCCCCACGCGGTGATCGCTTTCAACTGGCGCAGAAAAGCGCTCGGTGTCGGGCCTTTGTCGCGATTGTTTTTGCGTGCTTTCAGGCGTTGCAGATACTGCGACGCAGATCGACGGCCATTGGCTGTCGAGGTGAAGAACAGGTAGACCTTGGGATCGCGAAAGGTCAGCAAGCCTTTGAGGATCAATGGCCACGTCACCGAACCGACTCTGTCGATGCCGTCGCCACCGGCCGGACCGGTACCGGTCAGAATCAAGCGACGCACCCGATCAGGCGCCTTCAGGGCAATGTCCTGAGCAACGAAGCCGCCGAGCGAGAATCCCAGTACATCAACGGTTTCCAACCCCAGTGCCCGGATCAACTGAATGGCATCGTCTGCCATTTCTCCGACAGTCATTGGCGCGGTTCCACCAGAGCCGCCAATACCGCGATAGTCAGTGGTAATGACGCGTCGGGTTCGTGCCAGGCCATCAATGATCGCGGGATCGAAGTTGTCCAGCACGGCGCCCCAATGGTTGAACAGCACCAGCGGCACGCCGATCGCGGGGCCGATGTCGCGGTAAGCGAAGCGAACGCCGTTGACCATGATCGACTGGTTCGCCGCGTTGCTGAATGGCGTCGACGCGCCAGTGTGGTTATTTGCCAGGATTTGATTCATTTCTGCTCCGGATCGCGGGCCGGATTCGATGCAGTGACTTGCGCCTGCATCGAATCCGCCGCGCGTGTTCGCTACCAGACAATCACTGTGGGTCCAGGTAGCGCTGGGCAACCGCAGACTGACGGATTTGCCCGATCAGGCCCTGACGTGCGCCTTGCAGATCATCCCAGCGTTGCGCTTCGTGCAGCGGCGGGATGGTCACCGGTTCGCGACGATCGAAACCGACCAGAGCGGCATCCACCAGATCGCCCACTTCCATGATGTCGCTCAAGGTGTTGATGTCGATGCCGGAGCGATCCCAGATCTCCGTACGGGTGGCGGCGGGGAGTACGGCTTGCACGTAGACGCCCTGAGGTGACAGTTCCAGGCTCAGTCCCTGAGACAGGAACAGGACGAAGGCCTTGGTCGCACCGTAGACGGTCATGCCGAACTCCGGTGCCAGACCCACCACCGAACCGACGTTGATGATCGCGCCGTCACCGGCCTTGACCAGACGTGGAGCGATGGCGCTGGCCAGGCGCACCAGCGCGGTGGTGTTGAGGGCGACCAGTTGCGCAACGCTGTCGGTGCTTTGGTCGATGAAGTTGCCGGAGAGGGCAGCGCCGGCGTTATTGACGAGGATGCCGATACGGGCGTCCTCGCGCAGGCGGTTTTCAACGGTGCTCAGATCAGCGAGTTGGGTCAGGTCCGCCGGGATCACACCGACGGTGACATCGTGTTCGCTGCGCAAACGAGCTGCAAGTGCGTCCAGGCGTGCCTGGTCGCGGGCGACCAGAACCAGGTCATGGCCGCGTTGCGCGAAGCGCTCGGCGTAGACCGCGCCAATGCCGGTGGAGGCGCCAGTGATCAGAACAGTAGGGCGAGTGCTCATGGGGGATCTCTCTTTCAGGGTGTGAGAAACAGAACGCGCTCAGTTGGCGCTGACGCTTGATTCAGCCAGCGTCGGGTAGTCGATGTAGCCTGCCGCACCGCCGCCATAGAGGGTGGCGGGATTGAACGCGGACAACGGCGCGCCCTGCTTGAGGCGCTCCACCAGATCCGGATTGCCAATGAATGGGCGACCGAAGGCGATCAGGTCGGCGTGGTCTTCGGCGAGCTGCGAAGTCGCCAGGTCCAGGTCATAGCCGTTGTTGGCGATGTAGGTGTTTTTGAAGCGCTGGCGCAGTGCGCCGAAGTCGAAGGGCGCCACGTCGCGCGGGCCACCGGTCGCGCCTTCGACCACGTGCAGATAAACCACGCCGAGGGCATCGAGTTGCTCGGCGACGTAATCGAATTGCGCCTGCGGATCGCTGCTGGAGACGCCGTTGGCCGGCGACACCGGAGACAGGCGCACACCGGTGCGATTGGCGCCGATTTCATCAACCACGGCCGCCGTCACTTCAAGCAACAGACGCGCCCGGTTTTCAATCGAGCCGCCATACGCATCCGTACGCAGGTTGGCGCTGTCCCTGAGGAACTGATCGAGCAAATAGCCGTTCGCACCGTGAATTTCCACACCATCAAACCCGGCGGTAATCGCGTTTGCCGCAGCCTGGCGAAAATCCGAGACGATCCCCGGCAGTTCGCTGGTCTCCAGCGCGCGCGGCGCCGAGACATCTTCAAAGCGATTGTTGACGAAGACTTTGGTGGCGGCGCGTAGCGCAGAAGGGGCCACGGGGGCGGCGCCGTTTTCTTGCAGATCAACGTGCGACACGCGGCCGACATGCCACAGTTGCAGGAAGATTTTTCCGCCCTTGGCATGGACTGCATCGGTCACCAGGCGCCAGCCGTCGATCTGCGCCGGCGTGTAGATTCCCGGGGTGTCCTGATAGCCCTGACCTTGTCGGGAAATCTGCGTGGCTTCACTGATCAGCAAGCCTGCGCTGGCACGTTGGCTGTAATAGGTGGCCGCGAACTCGCTGGGTACAAAGCCTGCGCCTGCACGGTTGCGAGTCAGCGGTGCGAGGACCACACGGTTCGACAGCGTCAGGTCGCCAAGTGTGTAAGGGGTGAACAGAGTCTGGTTACTCATCTGGTATTTCTTCCGTGCCCGTTGGTGGAGATCGGTGTGCGTGCAATTAGGATGATGATCGAAATCTAAACTGTCAACGGTTTTGATTATGACCAGCATCTATGTATGATTGGCGCAAGCATTCCCAATGAACACGAGGTACTGCACGTGCGAGTGACCAAGGCCCAGGCGCAGGCCAATCGAGAACACATCGTCGAGACCGCTTCCGAGCTGTTCCGTGAGCGTGGCTTTGACGGCGTCGGTGTGGCGGATCTCATGGCGGCTGCCGGTTTCACCCACGGTGGTTTTTACAAACATTTCGGCTCCAAGGCCGACCTGATGGCTGAAGCCGCGTCCTGCAGTCTTGCCAAGTCGCTGGCAGGTGCCGAAGCGCTCGACGTGCCTGGCTTCATCGATGTCTATTTGACAAGAGAACATCGCGACGGACGTGGCAGCGGTTGCACCATGGCCGCGCTGTGTGGCGACGCGGCGCGTCAATCGGATGAGGTGAAAACGACGTTTGCCGAAGGGATCGAGCGCACCCTGCAGACCCTCGGAGACAAATATCCAACCGGGCCGGACGCCGTGGCGGGCGAGGGGAGGAAGAAAATGATCGACCTGTTGTCGCGGGCTGTCGGCGCGATTGTGCTGTCGCGTGCCTGTCCGGATGATTCCGCGCTGGCTGACGAGATTCTTGAGGTGTGCCGCGCTGAAATGCTGGCTTCGATGCCGGTTGACGAAGAGGTGGTCTGAGGCGGCGCTCGCTCAGTAAACCCAGTACAAAAACGCCCGTACGATCAGCGGCCAACCAACGGCCCGCCACTCAAAAAAGGCGCCGTCAAATCGCAGATTGACGGCGCCTCCTGCTCAGATCCAGACGTCGTTGTCAGCCGTGCGCTCGCCACCTTCGTGCCCGGTGTTACGCACACCCCGAGGCTCGATCATCATCAGGCGCGCTTCTCCTTCCGCTGCCGTCCGATGTTCGATCCCGCGCGGCACGACGTACAGCTCACCCGGTTCGACGTATACGCTGCCATGGGGCAGGTCGATCCGCAGCGTGCCCTCGATCACAATAAAGGCCTCATCGGTTTCCGGGTGGGAGTGCCAGATGAATTCACCTTCGATACGAACCACTTTGAACTGGTAGTCATTCATTTCGGCGACCACACGGGGGCTCCACTGCTGATCGATCAGCGCGGATTTCTGCGCCAGATTGATGGCGTGCAGTGCTGGTACTTTGCTGGTATGTGGCATGACAAATCCTCTATCAGACAGAAGTCGTCAGCCTAGCGAAGGCGCTATTGGCGATGCTTGTACGATCCTGCAAGTTGCCTTTGCCCCAGGACGCGTTCCAGCCAACGCGACGGAGATACCCCATAAGTGCGGGTGAAGTGCCGGGTCATATGACTTTGGTCGTGAAAACCCGCAGCCAGTGCGGCATCCACCAGTGAGAATCGGTCAAGCAGCAGCGTGCGCAATACATCCAGGCGGCGCAGGGTCACGAAGCGATAGGGGCTGGTGCCAAACAGCACTCTGAAGTCCCGAGAGAGGCTCCATCTTTCACGGCCACTGGCGTGCTCCAGCATTTCCAGCGTAATGCTCTGGTGCAGGTGAGCCATGATGAATTCCCTTGCGCGCTCGGCTGCCGGGTAATCGAGCAGTTTGCGCCCGCGAGGTTTGCCGGCCACGGCGCGCAGAGCCATTGCCAGATCAAACAGGGCGTCCTGTTCTTCCAGCGGATCAAGTGATTAATCCATCGCCTGCACGAACGGTTCGCTGGCGCGATACAGGCGTGGGTCGCTGGACAGACCGCCGGCGATGAAGGGTAGCGGTTCACCCTTCAACACCTGCTGAATCAAAGCCGGATCGATATAGGCCATTCGATAGCGAAACCCCGCTTCGGTCCCGGCCATGCCATCGTGCAGTTCATCAGGATGCAGGAGCAAGGTATTTCCCGGTAAGCCGTGCCGCAGGCTGCCCTTGTAGTGAAAGCTTTGCACGCCAGAGAGTGTGCGACCGATCGAGTAAGTATCGTGCCGATGTGGGTGGTAGCCATGGCCGCCAAACCGGGCTTCGATACGTTCTATCCGCACCGGTTGAGTGCTGCGCACTACCCAATCGGAATCTGGATCTGGTCTGGACTGTTCCATGGTTTCACTGTCTCTGAGAGAAGCCTGCTGCGAGCGATGATAGCCAACCTGATCGAAAGCAGGGTGTCACCGTTGCCCTCGCGTATTTTGCGCCAGACGCTCACGCCAGTTGCCACCGTGCGTGCGTTGGCATTCCTCCTCGGAGTCGAAACGCACGTTGCGCTCTGAAGGGGACAGGTCGATATCGGCTTCCCTCAGCGCAGTGGCCGTCAGTTCGAAGAGGCGTGCCTTGGCGTCAGTCAGGGCGAGGTTTTTGTCGGCTTCGGTGTCGAACACCCAAATGACATTCAGGGTCGCCGCCAATGCGTTCAGGTCAGCGGTGTGAGTCAGCCAGGTGAAGCCCTGGATTTCAGCTTTTGCGGCTTCACATGCGTCGGTGAGCGTGGCAATCAAGCGCCGCTCGATCCGCGCCAGTTCTCGTTTTCCAGCAGGCATTGCAGATCCTTTGACGACAGTGGTGGTGTGGTCTCAATGTAATTGCTGAGGTTCACAAATTCTCATATCCAACCCGAATACCCTGTGGGAGCGAGCTTGCTCGCGAAAGCGGTAGGTCTGTTATGTCAGTGTTGACTGACTTGGCGCCTTCGCGAGCAAGCTCGCCCCCACAAAGGTTGCTGTGAACCGGGATGTCCCTGTCCAGCACAAATGTTTGTGGGAATGTGGCGTCAGTCCAGATCGCTGGCCTGATGTCGCTCCGCAACCTGACTGGCCTCGTCACCCCAGGTGCGATTGACGCGCTGGCCACGAATCACCGCAGGGCGTTGGGCGATGTCCTCTGCCCAGCGCTGCACGTGGGTGTATTCGTGGGCCGCTAGAAATTCGGCGGCCGCATACACGTTGTTGCGCACCAGTTGGCCGTACCACGGCCAGACCGCGATGTCGGCGATGGTGTAGCTGTCGCCGGCCAGATAGCGGCTCTCGCCAAGGCGCCGGTCAAGCACATCGAGCTGACGCTTGGCTTCCATGGTGAAGCGGTTGATCGGGTATTCGAGCTTCTCCGGCGCATACGCGTAGAAGTGCCCGAAGCCACCGCCCAGATAAGGTGCGGCGCCCATCTGCCAGAACAGCCAGTTCAGGGTTTCCGTGCGGCCGGCGGGATCTTTCGGCAGGAAGGCGCCGAATTTCTCTGCCAGATACAGCAGGATCGAACCGGATTCGAATACCCGAATCGGCGGCTGTGCGCTACGGTCGAGCAGCGCCGGAATCTTCGAGTTCGGATTGATCTCGACAAAACCGCTGGAGAACTGATCGCCCTCGTTGATGCGGATCAGCCACGCGTCGTACTCGGCCTCGGTGTGCCCCAGTGCGAGCAATTCTTCCAGCAGGATGGTCACCTTGACGCCGTTGGGCGTCGCCAGTGAATACAGCTGCAGCGGGTGATTGCCCACGGGCAGGGTTTTTTCATGCGTCGGCCCGGCAATCGGGCGGTTGATGCTGGCGAAATGGCCGCCGGACGGGGCTTCGTGTTTCCAGACTTTGGGCGGTACGTAGGGCGCTTTACTCATGAAATGGGCCTCATGGTGAACTTGCCGAGAATGACCTGACGGGTATCAGACCAGACAGCATAAACGCTCTAGCTCAAGACTGCGCAACCCCCGGAATGATCAAACACGCCGCCAGACCCATCAACGCGATCCCGATGACCTTGTCGAGGAGCCGCTGTTTTTCCAGCAGGCGCCGGCGTAACCGTTCGGTGGAGAAAAACAGCGCGACCAGGCTGAACCACAGCCAATGAATGACCGACATGAACAGGCCATAGGCGAAGTTCAACGTCAGCGAACTGCCTGGCTCCACCACCTGACTGTACGCCGCTACCACGAACAACATGGTTTTCGGATTCAGTGCATTGGTCAGAAAACCTGAGCAGAACACCTTCCAGGCACGGGGTGCCGAAGCGCTCGCCTCGGCAAATGTCAGTACAGATTTATTGGTGAAGGATTTGATGCCCAGATAGACCAGGTAGCCGGCACCCAGCAGTTTCATCATCCAGAACAGCAGCGGCGATTGGGTGATGATCAGCGCCACCCCGAACACCGTGTAGAACACATGAACCTGCACGCCACAGGCGATGCCCAGCGCAGCCAGCAAACCACTGCGCCGCCCGTAGGCATAACTGTTGCGAGTGACCATGGCAAAGTCCGGGCCGGGGCTGATCACCGCCAGAACAGTGATGGCGATTACCAGAAACAATTCATTCATCCCTACGCTCCATCGCGTTATTTGCGCTACTTGAATTCACAGATACAGAGCCTGCAGCATCGCCGCCAACAGCGTGGATGGAATTAACAGGCCCTGAGCGGCGACATGATGGAGAAGTGTCTTTGGCAAAAAAAACGATTTATAGTCGCGAAAATCTGTGAGAAATCATCGTCTATATGAACCTGCCTCCGCTGGCTGCCTTTCGCTTCTTCAACACCGCCGCCCAGACCCAGAGTTTCGTCAAGGCCGCTGAGTTGCTGCACGTCACCCACGGCGCGGTCAGCCGTCAGGTGCGCTTGCTGGAGGAGGCGATCGGGGTCGAATTGTTCGAGCGGCGTAACCGCGCGATTTTTCTCAATCACGCGGGACGCTTGCTGTTCAACGTCACCGCGCCGATGTTCGAGCAATTGCAGAACACGGTTTATCGCCTGCAGCGTGAAGTCCACGACGATGTGCTGGTGGTGTCCTGCGAGCCAACCATCGCCATGAAGTGGTTGATCCCGCGCTTGCCTGACTTCCACAGCGCACACCCACAGTTGCAGGTGCAATTGCTGACGGCCGGCGGACCGATCGACTTCGCTCGTTCAGGCGTGGATCTGGCGATCCGCCGCGACGATTTCCATTGGGACGAGACCGTGCACGCCGTGACTGTTTGTGAAGAGTGGATCGGTCCGGTTTGCGTGCTGTCCAGTCGTCCTGACGGCGATCATTTGCGCGGCGCCTGCCTGCTGCACAGCAAGACCCGCCCGCAGGCGTGGGACAACTGGATGCGACAGACCCGGATCAGCGCGGCAGGGGGCAGTCGGGTCGATTACGAGCATTTCTACCTGTGCATTCAGGCCGCGCTGGCCGGGCTGGGCGTCGGTATGGCGTCGTTTCTGATGGTGCAGGACGAACTCAAATCCGGCCAGTTGATCGCGCCGTTCGGCTTCGTTCGCGACGGTTCGAGTTATTGCCTGCTGTCACCGCGACCCTTCGAACAGAGCGCCAATGCCATGCTTTTTCGTGAGTGGATTAGCCAGCAGATGAGTGCGTGCAGCCAATGGCTCGGGGGTGATCTGCAGCCTTGAAGACAGAGCGCTGCATTCATCAGCCAGGCATGATCAACGGGCTTGCATCGGCCAGCGCCTGTTCAGGTGCTCCGTCAAATAATCCATGAAGGCTCTGACCTTCGGCGTCATCGCTGCACGTTCCTGCACGCATGCATAGATGTCCATCGGTTCGACATGCCCGTGGGTTTCACCCGGAAGATCTTCGAACAGTTGCACCAGTTGACCGCTCTCGAGATAGGGCGCAGCGACGAATTCGGCCAGGCGCGTGACACCTGCGCCGTTGACTGCCATTTGCGCCAAGGCATCGATGTCGTCGCTGATGGCGGTGGCGTTGATCGGGGCGTCGTAGCGTTGGCCGTCGCGGATGAGGCCCCAGCGCAGAAAGCGTCCATCCAGTGGATAGCGAAACGCGAGGCAGGCGTGGTGTTGCAGCTCTTGCGGTGATTGCGGCACCCCGGCGCGCGCAAGGTAGGCGGGAGCGGCGCAGAAGATGAACGGCAGGGAAACAATCCGGCGCGCGACGATGCCGTCTTCCAGTTGCGGCTTGATCCGCAGGCTCAGGTCGATGCCGTCCTGGATGTGGTTGATTTTGCCGTTGGTGGTCGACAGCTCGACCAGCAGGCGTGGATGCAGCGCGGCGAAACTGGCGAGTAACGGCGCCAGGACGTGGCGGCCGAATGCACTGGTGGAGGCGATGCTCAAACGCCCTTGCAGTTCGCTTTCATCGCCGACGATCGCACTTTGCGCCGACTCCAGATCAGCCGCGATGCGTCGGACCTTTTCGTAATACAGCGCACCATTTTCGGTGAGGGCCATGCTGCGGGTGGTGCGTTGCAGCAGGCGAACGCCGAGGTGCGTTTCGAGGCGACTGAGGGTCTGGCTCACCGCGGCCGCACTGACGCCCAGGGTCTTGGCGGCGCCGACGATGGAGCCTGCTTCGACCACTTTGATAAAACTGGCAATCGCCGCCAACAGATTCATCCGTGTCCCGCCGCGTGGGTTTGATTCGTAAGTTGTGCTTTATAAAGTACCTGTGGCGGGCCGTCTAGTTGAGGGCAGGGGGCTTTGCTAAGGTGCCGGCTCCCTGTCAATGGATGGAAAAGCCATATGAATCAAAGAACCACTACCGATGCCTTGTATCCCAGCAGGCGCAAGCTGTCGCCGCGTGCAACGCCGTACGTGTTTGCGTTGTACATGGCGACGATCATGGCGTTCCTGATGTCGCTGGTGATCACCGCTGCCAACTCCGGGATTGATAACGACTACCTGAGTAATGCCTTGCACGCCTACAAGCTGGCGATGCCGGTGGCTTTCCTTTGCATCCTCGTGGTGCGGCCGATCGTGATCAAACTGGTGGCGATGACGGTGCATCCGCATCGCTGAGATACGCCTCAGAAAAACTCGTCGAGCAACTGATAAAAGGCGATTTTTTGCTGATCCGGTTGCACTCCGTAAGCCTCGAAAAATACCGGCAGCCATTGCTCGCCCAGGTTGTAGGCGATGCTGTGGGCTGCCAGTGCCAAGTCCTGAAACCGATCGGCAACCCCCAGTCGCCCGCAGTCGACGAAACCGCTGAAGCGACCGTTGTCGGCGAGCAAGTTGGGCAGGCATGCGTCGCCATGGGTCACCACCAGGTCTTCGCTGTGCGGGCGCGCGGCCAGCATCTGCTCGAACACCGCTTCGGCGCTTTGGCCGAGGCGCGAATCGTCGAAATCTTCTTCATCGATCAAACCAGCCAGCAGGTGCTCGCGGGCCAAGGCGATTTTCGCATCGAGGCGATGATCGAATGGGCAGTTTTTGATGTCGAGCGCATGCAAGGTGCGCAAGGCATTAGCCGCCAGCGAGACAATTTGCTGCGGTGCGAGATGCTCGCTGCTGGCGAGGTCACGCCCCGGTACGGCAGTCATCAGCAACCAGAAGCGCTCGCTTTCTTCGACGCTGTCGAGCACGCGCGCCGCTGGCAGATCCTGCTCCGCCAGCCAGCGCAGGCGCTGCACTTCGCCGGGCAATTCGGCAAAGGAAATCCGCGGTTCCGATTTGACGAACAGCGGGTCTGATCCAGCGGGCGTGAGGCGGAACACGTCGGCACGGGATTCACCGATGGTTTGTTGTTCGTAGCGGATATCAGCGAAGCGTTGGCGCCATGTCTGTGGCAGATCCATTTTCATTCGTCCCTTGTGACAGTGGGCGCCAGTGCGCCTTCAAGAATTCGATAAACACTTTGACCTTGCGCGTACTGCGCCGGTGCGCCAGGTACAGCACGTAGATCCACGGGCCGAACGCGCTTGGCTCACGCCAGTATTCGGGCATCACTTCTACCAGTTCACCGCGCGCCAGATACGCTGCGGCGCTCCATTGCGGCAGAAACTGCAGGCCCTGACCCTTCAGCAGACATGCCAGCAGGAAGTCGTAATTGTCGCTGGCTACTCGCGGGTTCGGCTGGGTCAGGCGAATCCGCCGGTCCCCTTGCTTGACCCACCAGAAATGCCGGTTGAGCAGCGGGTGGCGGAAGATCAGCCACTCGTGCTGCTGATAGTTGTCCAGTGACACCTCTTTGCCCTTGCGCGCCAGGTACGCCGGGCTGGCGCACAACACCACGTGATTCTCGACGATAGGTTGGGCGATCACCCCCGGCAGGTCGATCGGGCCATCACGCAGCGCCAGATCGTAACCGCCATCCACCGGATCGTCATAGCTGTCGCTCAAGTCGACTTCCAGATGCACCTGCGGGTGGGCGTCGAGAAAACGGCAGCAGACTTCGTTGAGAAACGCCGGGGCGAAGGAGGGCGGGGCGGTGATGCGCAAGCCGCCGCTCAATTCGTGCTTGAGCTGTTCGACGCCTTCGCAGGCCAGTTGCAATTGCATCAGCGCCTGCCGCGCACCGTCCAGATAAATCCGTCCGGCCTCGGTCAGCGCCATGTGTCTGGTCGTGCGGTCGAACAGGCGCGTGCCGAGCTCGTCTTCCAGCTGCGCCACGGCTTTGGTCAGGGCTGACGGCGTCTTGCCGAGCACATCGGCGGCGCGGCTGAAATTGCCGTGTTCGGCGGTGGCGACGAACATGGTCAGGGCACTCATCTTGTCCATTGATCTATTCCTGCTGGGCACAGAAGTTGTGCGCGAGGTGGCATTCAGTTATCGCCAGGGCTTGGATAGGCTTGCTCGCAGCCTAACAAAAATAAAGAGAAGCCTCATGAAGCAGCTACTGACGCTGATGGTGTCATCGGCACTGGCCTGTGCCTCACTGGAAAGTCTGGCGTCCGCCGATCTGATCCTGCACAACGCCAGGGTCTACACCGCCGAACCCGGCCAAGCCTTGCAGCAAGCGGTTGCGGTGGAACACGGCAAGATCCTCGCCGTGGGCACGGATGCGCAGGTGATGCGTCTGAAGACGGCGGCCACGCAAGTGATCGACCTGCACGGCAAGGTGCTGATGCCCGGCTTCATCGACTCGCATTCGCACACCATCAAGGGCGGTCTGCAGATGTTGCAGGCCAACCTCGACGGGCAACTGTTGCCGCTTGATCAACTGGAACAGCACCTGCGGAAATGGCGTCAGGACGGCAAGGCGCAGCGTGGAGAATCCCTCAGTGTCGGCGGATTGCCGTCGACTTACTGGAGCGACATTGCCGGCCTCGAACAGCGCTTCAATCAGGGCGAATGGGCGAACCAGCCGATCCTGCTGCTGGGCTGGGATCTGCACACCGGCTGGGCCAATCGGGCCATGCTCGACCGCGCTGGCGTGACGGCTGAAAAGATCAAGGGGCTCAAAGGCGAAGAGCAGGCAACCATCGGCCACCACCCCGACGGCAGCCCGGATGGCTTCCTTGTCGATGCCGGTCTGTACCCGGTGCAGGCCCTGCTGCCGCCGCCGACCGCTGATGAGTTATTGGACGGCGCGCGCGCGGCACTCCATTACTACAAGAGTCTGGGGATCACCGGGTGGCTGGATCCGCTCGCCAACGAAGTCCCCGGCAGTGACGTTACCAACACCTCGCTCGGCGTGCTGCCGACCTACAAAAAACTCTCGGAAAACGGCGAACTCACCGCTCACGTCGCGGCGCTGCTGATGGCGGACTCCAAGGCTACGCCGACCGACCTTGATGAGCTGGACAAGGTGCGCCAGCAGTTCCTCGGCGTCAGCAACCTGACCCTGCCGGGGATCAAGATCTTCGCCGATGGCGTGGCCGAAGTGCCGGCGCAAAGCGCGGCGATGCTTGAGCCGTATCGCAACACAAAAAAGACCGGCGAACTGCTGATCGACCCGGCGCACTTCGGCGAGCTGGTCAGCGCTGCCGATGCCCGTGGCTGGCTGGTGCACATCCACGCCATCGGCGACCGTGCGGTACGTGAATCGCTCAACGGCATCGAGCAGGCGCGCAAGGATCGGCAGAGCGGCATCGCCCATTCGATCACCCACCTGCAAATGGTCAACCCAAAGGAATTCGCCCGCTTCAAGGCGTTGAATGTGATCGCCTCGATGCAGATGTTCTGGGCCGCTGCCGACGAGTCGAGCATGGATCTGGTCAAGCCTTACGTCAGCGCGATGGCCTTCATGTACACCTATCCCGCGCGCTCGCTGCTCAAGAATGGCGCGACCATCGCCGGTGCCAGTGACTGGCCGATCACCACCCCCGAGCCGTGGAAGGCGATCTATCAGGCCGTCAGCCGCAAAGGCCCGAAAGGCGTGCTCAACGCCGCTGAAGACATCGACCGCCAGACGATGTTCCAGGCCTACACCCTCAACGCAGCCAAAGTGCTGCGCCTGGAAGACCGGATCGGTTCGCTCAAACCCGGCAAGCAGGCCGACATGATCGTCCTCGACCGCGATGTGTTCAGTGTCGAGCCGCAGGCCCTGCGCGACACCCAAGTGCTCAATACCTGGTTTGCCGGGCGCGAAATCTACCGCCGCAAGCCTTGACGGCATCTCTCTGTAAAGTAACCAAGGAAACCTTTTCGTGAATGTTCATTGCTTTGTCACCGACACCCGCAACCCACAGATTCGCGGGCAACAGATTGGCGCCACCTGGGCGGCTCAGATCCGCCAGACCGTCGAGCTCTATCTGGATTTCTTCAATCAGGTCGGTGTGCCTCAGGCACAGGTGCAGACCATCGGCGAAGCCAGTCTGCAAACCCTCCAAAGCTGGTGCCCGAGCCTAGCCGAAGAGATCGTCGCCACTGCTGAGGGCGCTGGCGTGCCGCTGTGGCAGCTCGCCAGCCTGAATGCCCGCACCGAGATACTCGCGGTGATGCCTGCGTCCACCGAAGGCGAGTGCTCGACCGCCGTGTTCGCCCCCAATGGCGCGAGGGCGCCACGCACCATTCAGACCTGGGACTGGCACGATTCGCTGGTGCCCAACGGGTTGATTCTGCAACTGACCACGGCCAAGGGTATGACGGTCAAGCTGTTCACCGAATTCGGCATGCTCGGCAAGATTGGCGTCAACAGTGCGGGGCTGGGATTGCATTTCAACATCCTGCATCACGCCAGCGACAACGGGTCCGCCGGGGTGCCGGTGCACGCGATTGCGCGGCGCATCCTCGAAGAAGCCAGCAGCGTTGAGGAGGCGATTGCGCTGGCGCGTTCGGCACGGGTCAGTGCCTCGACGGTACTGACCGTGTTCTCCCGCGAGGACTCTACCCCGCGTGCGGTGAGCATCGAAATGTCGCCGGTCTTCACCGCTGTGGTGCGGCCCGACGCCGACGGCTGGATCACCCACACCAACCACTTTCTCGATCCCGAACTGAGCCTCGGCGAGCGTACCCCCGATGCCTCGACGACTTACGCGCGTTTCGATCACGTCAACGCGGCGCTGCAAAACATGGCCAGCGGCAATCTGAGCCGCAGGGCTGAGGCGATGTGCGGCGAGGCGGGCGAAGACGCGCCGATCTGCTTCCACCCGGATCTGAGCATGCCGGCCACCGAGCGTTGGGAAACCTTGCTGACCATCGGCATCGACACTGAAAACAGCGTGCTCGAATACGCAGCCGGCAACCCCGCGCAGCTGGCCCGAAACGGCCATCTGCGCTTCTGAATCGCTGCCTCCAATAAAAACAAAACGAGCATTGCACATGGCTACCGAGATTGATCGCACGAGCGGTTCCCCGTCTGCGCTGAGGACGTTTTTCGTCTCCGGCATGGGCACCGCCCTGGAATTTTACGACTTCGTGATATACGGCACCGCCGCCGCGCTGGTGTTTCCCAAGGTGTTCTTTCCGCAGATGGACCCGCTGACCGCGACGCTGGTGGCGTTCGGCGCCTTTGGTGCCGGGTTCTTTGCCCGGCCCCTTGGCGGCATGGTATTCGGGCATTACGGCGACAAACTCGGCCGGCAGAAAATGCTGGTGATCACGCTGCTGTTGATGGGCCTGAGCACTTTGTTGATCGGGTGTCTGCCGGGCTATGCGACCCTTGGTGCTGGCGCACCGGTGTTGTTGGTGCTGCTCAGGCTGGTGCAAGGCTTTGCCGCCGGTGGCGAGTGGGGCGGTGCGGCGCTGTTCGGCATCGAGTCGGCGCCGCCCGGACGACGTGGTCTGTGGGGCAGTTTCACCAGCATGGGCATCGGAATCGGCGGGATTCTCGGCGCCGGGGTTTTCGCCATTGTCAGTGTCGCGTCGCACGATGACCTGACCGGATTTGCCTGGCGTATTCCATTCTGGCTCGGTGGCGTGCTGGTGCTGATCGGTCTGTATGCGCGCTTGCAAAAACCGCTTGAACAACCCGCCGAACCGCAGACGCACGTGCGCATGCCGTTGCTCGAAGCGCTGCGCGCACGGCCCAGAGCCATGCTGCTGTGCACCGGTATCGCTTTCGGCTACGTGACCATCGCCTACATCGGCAGCACGTTCTTTCTGTCGTACGCCACGCAACTGGGCTATGGCAGCACCGATGCGCTGGTTTTCGACTTGTCGCTGTCGATCGCCATTGTGATCACTGCGCCGTTGTTTGCCTTGCTCTCGGATCGCATCGGACGCCGCAAGGTAATGATCCTCGGCGCGGTGATCATGGCCCTCGGTTTTTTTGCGTTCTTCCCGCTGGTCGGCCTCAAGAGCCTGCTGGTTTCAACCGCCGCCTACGTCGCCATCGGTGCGTTCATGGGTGCGACGCAGGGGCCGATTCCCGCGTTTCTGGCGGAGCAGTTTCCGCGACACATGCGTTATTCGGGAATGTCGGCTGCTTATCAGATCGGTGCGGCGCTGGGCGGCGGGACAGCCTCCAGTGCGGCCACAGCGATTCTGATCGCCAACAATCACAACGCCTTCGGGGTGGCAGTTTACGGTGCGATTGCGCTGGGCATCGTGGCGCTGTGTTCATTGCTGCTCAGAGAAACGGCGCACCTGAGTCTGGCGCAAATCGATGAGGCCGAGTGGCCTTCACCCATGCCCGCTACCAGTTGAACCACTTGAACCTGTAGGAGCTGCCGAAGGCTGCGATCTTTTGATGTTGTTTTTGAAGATCAAAAGATCGCAGCCTTCGTCAGCTCCTACAGGGAGCGGCTCGGCAACGCCGTCGGGTAAAAACAATCGAAACTTCGCGCGCTCCCAAGCTGTCCAGACCCATGTACTGCCCGGCGGATATCTCGCCGGGCAGGCTTCATGCACAGGTGACAGGCGAGGAACGAGATGACGACGACAGTGGGAGATTTTCTGGTTGAGCGGCTCAGCCAATGGGGCGTCACGCGGATTTTTGGTTATCCGGGAGACGGCATCAACGGCGTGTTCGGCGCGCTCGCCCGAGCCAATGGCAAGATCGAATTCGTTCAGGCGCGACACGAAGAAATGGCCGCTTTCATGGCCTCGGCCCACGCCAAGTTCACGGGCGAGTTGGGCGTGTGCATCGCCACTTCGGGACCGGGTGCTTCGCACCTGATCACCGGGTTATACGACGCACGCATGGATCATCAACCGGTGCTGGCGATTGTCGGCCAGCAGGCGCGGACGGCGCTTGGCAGTCATTACCAGCAGGAGCTGGACCTGGTCTCGATGTTCAAGGATGTGGCCGGGGCGTTTGTGCAGCAGGCGTCGGCGCCGTCGCAGGTTCGGCATTTGCTCGACCGCGCCGTGCGTACGGCGGTTGGCGAGCGGCGGGTGACGGCGATCATCCTGCCCAATGATTTGCAGGATCTTGAGTATGAGCCACCGGCGCGGGCGCATGGCACCGCGCATTCCGGCGTCGGTTACACCAAGCCGAAAGTGCTGCCCTACGAGGCCGATCTGCAGCGCGCCGCTGATGTGCTGAACAGCGGTGAAAAAGTCGCGATTCTGGTGGGCGCCGGCGCACTGCAGGCAACGGATGAAGTGATCGCCATTGCGGAAAAACTCGGTGCCGGGGTCGCCAAGGCGTTACTCGGCAAGGCTGCGCTGCCGGACGATTTGCCGTGGGTCACCGGTAGCATCGGCCTGCTGGGCACCGAACCGAGCTACAAGATGATGCACGAGTGCGACACCTTGCTGATGATCGGCTCGGGTTTCCCCTATGCCGAGTTCCTGCCCAAGGAAGGTCAGGCGCGTGGCGTGCAGATCGATCTGCAGCCAGACATGCTCAGCCTGCGTTATCCGATGGAGGTCAATCTGGTCGGCGACTCCGCCGAAACCCTTGCTGCACTGCTGCCGTTGCTCGAACAGAAAACTTCGCACAAATGGCGCAAGAAAATCGAAGGCTGGCGCAGTACCTGGGAGAAGACCCTGGAAAAACGCGCGATGTCCAAAGCCGATCCGATCAATCCGCAGCGGGTGGTGTATGAGCTGTCACCGCGCCTGCCGGATCAGGCGATCATCACCAGCGACTCGGGCTCCTGCGCCAACTGGTACGCCCGTGACCTGAAAATCCGCCGGGGCATGCAGTGTTCGTTGTCCGGTGGCCTGGCCTCGATGGGCGCTGCCGTGCCGTACGCGATTGCCGCCAAGTTTGCGCATCCCGAGCACGCGGTGATTGCGCTGGTGGGTGACGGCGCGATGCAGATGAACAACATGGCCGAGCTGATCACCGTCGCCAAATACTGGCGCCAGTGGGACAGCCCGAAGTGGATCTGTGCGGTGTTCAACAACGAGGACCTGAATCAGGTCACCTGGGAGCAGCGGGTGATGGAGGGCGATCCGAAGTTCGAAGCCTCGCAAAGCATTCCCGACGTGCCGTATCACCTGTTCGCCATTTCCATCGGCCTGAAAGGAATTTTCGTCGACCGCGAAGAAGACGTCGCCGCCGCCTGGGAGCAGGCACTGGCCTCGGACGTACCGGTGCTGATCGAGTTCAAGACCGACCCCAACGTGCCGCCATTGCCGCCGCACATCAAGCTCGAACAGGCGAAGAAATTTGCCACGACCTTGCTCAAAGGCGACCCGGACGAGGCGGGCGTGATCGTGCAAGCCGCCAAGCAGGTGCTGGCCAGCGTCCTGCCCGGCAAAAAATAATCGTGTAGGCGCTTCGTCGCGCTCCAAATCTGTGAGCGCCGCTGAACCCTGTGGGAGCGAGCTTGCTCGCGAAAGCGTTGTGTCAGGCACAGCGTTTGTGGATGTATCGACGCCTTCGCTGGCAAGCCAGCTCCCACAGGTATTTCGCCGTCCCTGAAATCTGTGAACGAAGACCGTGGAGATTTTCATGCGTGAAGCGGCGAGGGTGCTTTTTTGATGTTCATCGGTTGCGCAGGCTGGAGTCTGGGGCGTGAGTATTGGCCGCAGTTTCCGGCCGAGGGCACGCATCTTCAACGTTATGCCGCGCAGTTCAACTGTGTGGAAATCAACAGCTCGTTCTATCGCCCGCATCGGCGTCAGACCTATGCGCGCTGGGCGGATTCGGTGCCGCCGGGCTTTCGCTTTTCAGTGAAGGTGCCGAAGCAGATTACTCATGAGTTGCGTCTGCAAAACTGTGAGCAAGCGCTGGATGAGTTTCTCGGGCAGTGCGAAGGCCTGGCCGATCGGCTGGGGTGTTTGCTGGTGCAACTGCCACCGTCGCTGACATTCACACCTGAAGTTGTCGAAGCGTTTTTCGTGGCGTTGCGCCAACGCTTCGCCGGTGCCGTAATGCTTGAGCCTCGGCATGAGTCATGGGTGGCGGCGGCGCCGATGTTGCAGACGTATCGGATTGCCCAGGTCGTGGTCGATCCGTCGCGGATCACTACCGATGGTTCGGCGCAGGGCTGGGCGGGTTTGCGCTATTGGCGGTTACACGGTTCGCCACGCATCTACCACAGCGCCTACGATGAGCGTTATCTGCACGCGCTGGCAGAGCAAATGAAAGTCGCGGCAGCAGAGGGGGCCGCAGTCTGGTGCATCTTCGACAACACTGCCAGTGGTGCCGCGCTGGGTAACGCGTTGGCACTGGCAGCGTTGATGGCAGATTGAGGCAGGCGGACAACCACTCGCAGAAGGTTGTCGCGCCGACGCACATCAGCGGTTCAGGAAACCCAACAGGTCTTCGTTCAGCGCCTGGGCGTGTGTCACGGCAAAACCGTGCGGTGCTCCGGCGTAGACCTTCAACTCGGCGCCTTTGATCAGTGCCGCCGCCTGCTTGCCGGTGGTTTCGAACGGCACGATCTGATCGCCGTCGCCGTGGATCACCAAGGTTGGTACGTCGATCTTCGCCATGTCCGGACGGAAGTCGGTTTGCGAGAATGCGGTGACGCAATCCACGGTGCCTTTCAGCGAGGCGAGCAGGGCGACGTTCAGGGTTTGCGTGAGCACGCCATCGGAGACTTTCTGGCCCTGATTGGTGCCGTAGAACGGCGCGGCGAAATCCGCGATGAACTGCGCGCGATCCTTGAGCAGACCTGCCTTGATACCGTCGAACACCGAGGTGTCGACACCTTGCGGGTAGTCGGCTTTCTTGCCGAACAGTGGCGTCACTGCACCGAGCAGTACCAGCCCGGCAACGCGCTCGCTGCCATGGCGGGCGATGTAACGGCTGACGTCGCCGCCGCCCATGGAGAAGCCCACCAGCGTGACGTCGCGCAGGTCGAGGTGGTTGATCAGTTGCGCGATGTCATCGGCGAAGGTGTCGTAGTCGTAGCCGGCCCACGGTTGATCGGAGCGCCCGAAACCACGGCGGTCGAAGGCAATCGTGCGGTAGCCGCGACTGCTCAGGTATTCCATCTGGTATTCCCACATGTCGGCATCCAGCGGCCAGCCATGGCTGAACAGTACGGGTTTGCCGCTGCCCCAGTCCTTGAAATAGATCTGTGTGCCGTCATCGGTAGTGAATGTGCTCATGGAAACTCCTTGCTGTGGGCAATCGTTCAGGAAGGCCGGATGCCGCAATGGCCGCCCATCACTATCGGTGCAAATCGCGGCTGTCACTTGTACGCAAGTGCTCAATTGCCATGGCGGGTGGCGTGGTTCTTTTCCAGCGTCACAGTTGTAAGATGCAACCACACGCCGGTTTTGATGGAGAAACACCCTGTGAAGCGCAAAAGCCTGCACGGCAACGCCTGCCCGGTCGCCCGTACGCTGGACCTGATCGGCGACTGGTGGTCGCTGCTGATCATCCGCGATGCGCTGGAGGGCATTCGCCGCTTCAGTGATTTTCAGAAGAATCTGGATATCGCCAAGAACATGCTCAGCGCCCGGCTCAAGGCCTTGGTCGAGCAGGGGATCCTGCAAACCGTGCCGGCCGCCGATGGCGGTGCCTATAAGGAATACGTGCTGACCGAACGCGGCAAGGCCTTGCAGACGGTGATCGTCGCGCTGTCGCAGTGGGGCGGGGAGCACCTGTATGCGCCGGGTGAGCCGGGTTCGGTGATGGTTGATGCGCATCAGCGGCAGCCGATCAGGAAACTGGAATTGCGTTCAGCGGATGGCCGCTTACTGGCACCTCAGGACGTGGCGACGAAGTTGGGCGTTGCGCACTGAACCAAGGATTCCCCTCGGAAAACCGCAGCCGCGTCGATTGTTCAATCCCTGTTACAAACCCGACAAAAGGTTGAAACGATTGTTTGACGTCAAAATGATGGCCATCTAATATCGCGCCACTATTTTGATGTCATTCCGTATCGAGGGATCGAACATGTACCCACCCGCCCTCGCGGCGAGGTTGTGCGCAGCTTTGCTGTGCCTGTCTCCACTTCAGATTGCCTTCGCTGCACCCACTCCCGGTGAAACCGACCTGATCCGCGATCGCCAGAATCGCCTGCTTGAAGAGCAGCAGCGACGTCTGGAAGAACTCAAGGACCTGCCCGGCAAAGATGCCAAGCCTGCGCAACCGGCAGCGCCCACCGACACCCGCTGTTTCCCGATCAAGGACATCGAGCTCAAGGGCGCCGACAGTCTGTCCGACAGCGACAAAACCCGTCTGCTCAAACCCTACATCGACCAGTGCCTCGGGGTGCCGCAACTCAACGAGTTGCTCAAGGTCATCACCGACCATTACATCGAGAAAGGCCTGGTCACCAGCCGCGCCTACCTGCCGCAGCAGGATCTGTCCGGCGGGCACCTGAAAGTGCTGGTGGTCGAAGGCAAACTGGAAGGCATGAAAGGCGCCGAGAACAGCAAGCTTTCGGAGCGCGAACTGGCGATGGCGTTTCCCGGCAAGTCCGGCGAACTGGTCAACCTGCGCGAGATCGAGCAGATGGTCGATCAGCTCAATCGCCTGCCGTCCAATCAGGCCAAGATGGAGCTGGCGCCGGGCAAGAACGTCGGCGGCAGTGAAGTGCTGGTCACCAATAACCCGCAGAAGCCATGGCGTGCCGGACTGTCGCGCAGCAACGACGGCCAGCGCAGCACCGGTGAACAGCAGTGGGGCACCACTTTCGATTGGGACAGCCCGCTGGGCCTGGCCGATCAGTTGAGCCTGCGCGGCGGTCACGACGCAATGACCGATCACCAGCACACCTCCAGCAACGCCATGCTCAATTACAACCTGCCGTGGGGCTGGTGGAACTTCAGCTACACCTACAGCCAGAGCGACTACCGCTCGCAGATCGCCGCCAACGGCTACAACTTCAAGCAGACCGGCGACAGCGAAAACCATCAATTGCGCGCCGAGCGAGTGATCCATCGCGACTCGGTGAGCAAGACTTCGCTCAGCGCCGGGCTGTCCTACCTGCGCACCAACAACTACATCGAAGACAGCAAGCTCAAGCTGAGCAGCAACCGCATCAGCGAAGCGCAGTTCGGCTTCAACCACGGTCGCCGCATCGGCAGCGCCTTCGTCAACTTCGACGCCGGCATGCAGGAAGGCATCGGCGCGTTCGATGCGCAGGGCAGCCACGATCCAGGCCCCGGCGAGCCCGACGCACGCTACCGCAAATACACCGCGACTCTGAGCTACCTGCAGCCGTTCAAGGTATGGGGCGAATCCTTTAGCTTCAGCAGCCTGATGACCGGCCAGCGCAGCGAAGACGTGCTGTTCAGTCCGCAGCGCACCAGCCTTGGCGGGTCAGCGTCGATCCGTGGCTACAAGGATCAGTCGTTGTCCGGCGACAGCGGCGGCTACTGGCGCAACGACCTGCGCTGGAGCCGACCGGTCACGGCCGAATGGCTGCGCCCGGTGTTCGCTGAATACGGCACCAGCCTCGGTTACGACCAAGGCGTTATTCGCGGCGACCGTTACAACGGTGATCAGCACGGACGCATGTCGAGCAACTCGCTGGAACTGTTCGCCCGCGGTGAGCATGTGGCTGCCAGCGTGACCTTGGCTCACTCACTCGAACGTCCGGATGTGCTGACCGAGCGCGAAGCGCCGATCTATTTCCGCCTCGACTTTTTCATCTAATTCAAATTCTTCGAGACCATCGACATGGATGTTCGTCAGTTCGCCTTCCTTGCAGGCCAGCCTTCTGCGGCCGTAAAAAACCGTGAGTCGTTTCTGGGCATGCCCAAGCGCGGGCTGGCGTTCCTGCTGGCGAACGTCATGTTCTGGCAACCGATGTGGGCGCAGGCCGACGGCATTGTCGTGGCCAACCCGAACACCGCGCTGGACCGGGCCGGCAATGGCGTGCCGATCATCAACATCGCCACGCCCAACGGCAGCGGGCTGTCGCATAACCAGTTCCACGATTACAACGTCGGCGCGCAGGGTGTCATCCTCAACAACGGCTCGAGCCAGACGTCGAACACACAATTGGGCGGCCACATCATCGGCAACCCGAACCTGAAAAACAGCGGCTCGGCGCAAGCCATTCTCAACGAAGTCATCAGCGGCAACCCGAGCCAGTTGCGCGGTTACACCGAAGTGGCGGGGCAGTCAGCGCGAGTGATCGTCGCCAACCCGTATGGCATCACCTGTAATGGCTGCGGCTTCATCAACTCGCCACGGGTCACGCTGACCACCGGCAAACCGGTGCTGGATGGCGCGGGGCGGCTGGATCGTTTTCAAGTTGATCAGGGCAGCGTCGCCATCGAAGGCGCCGGCCTCAACGCCAACAACGTTGACCGTTTCGAAATCATCACCCGCAGCGCGAAGATCAACGCTGAGCTCCAGGCGCAGAACCTGACGATTGTTGCCGGGCGCAACGACGTCAACGCGCAGACCTTGAACGTCACGGCCCGTGCCGATGACGGCAGCGCCAAACCGCAACTGGCGATTGACTCCTCGGCGCTGGGCGGGATGTATGCCGGGGCGATCAAACTGGTGGGCACCGAGGCCGGGGTCGGGGTGAAGCTCGACGGTAAACTGATCGCCAGCGGTGGCGATATTCAGCTTGATGCCAATGGTCAATTGAGCCTGGCCGATACCTCGGCGACCGGTGCAGTCAACGCCAAGGCGGCCAGTCTCGATGCGCGCGGGCCGGTGTATGCCGGCACGACATTGAACGTGCAGACCCAAGGCAATCTGACCAACCGCCAGACCCTGGCTGCCCGCGACAGTATCAACCTCAGTGCCGGCGGTCAGCTGACCAACGCCGGAGTCATCGAGGCCGGGGTCAACGCCGACGGCAGCCGTAACGCCAACGGTGATCTGAGCCTGAGTGCGCAAAACCTCGACAACACTGGCAAAAGCCTCATCGCCGGCCGCAATCTGACAGTCAGCACTGCGCAAACCCTGAGCAACCAGGGCGGTACGCTCAGCGGACAAACCACGGCGATCACGGCGGGCACGCTGGACAACCGCAACAGCGGCCGCGTGCTCGGTAATGCGACGCTGAACGTCACCGCCAATCAGCTATTCAACACTCAAGGGGTGATCCATAGCTCGGGCCATCTGACCGGTAGTTTCGGTCAACTGGACAACAGCAACGGCGAGTTTTCCAGCAGCGGCGTCACCCGGCTCAACGCGGCAACGGTGAACAACCGCAGCGGTCAGATCCTCGGCGATCTGGGGCTGAATATCGACCTCAGCGGCGCGCTGGACAACCGTGACGGCGTGCTCGGCTCCGGCCAGTGGGTGAGTCTGCAGGCGGCCAGCCTGGATAACCGCGATGGCGGTGTGCTGGTCAGCGACGGCAGCCTGACCGTGCGTCTGCGCGGCGCACTCGACAACCGCAACAAAGGCGAGATCACTGCCAAGGGCGCCATCGACGCGCAAACCGGCAACCTCGACAACCGCGACGGCAAACTCATCGGTAAAACCACCCTGGCACTGCGCAGCGATACCGCGGACAACCGTGCCGGCGTGATCCAGGCCGATCAGCAATTGACACTCAACGTCGACCGCCTGGACAACCGCGACAAGGGTCAGATCACCGGCAAGTCCGGTATCGCTTACGCCGGTACACGTCTGGACAACAGCGGCGGACTTATCAGTGCGGTCGGTCCGGTCAGCCTCAACGCGGGCGAAGTGCAAAACGCCGCAGGCCGAATTTCCAGCCAGAACGATCTGACAGCGACCATCGGCCTGTTGCAACAACAGGGCGGTGCGCTGGTCGCTCAGGGCAATCTGAGCCTGACCGGCAAGACGCTCGACAACCGCAATGGCGGTCTGGTCGGCACCACAAAAGCGCTGACCCTGACAGTCGACGACATCGACAACCGCAACGGCGAAATCTCCAGCAGTCTGCTGTTGAACATCAAGGGCCAGCGCCTGGACAACAGCGACAGCGGCAAGCTGCTGGCCGGCACCGACCTGGGCCTCGCCGTGGCGAAACTGATCAACCTGAATCAAGGCCTGATCAGCGCCAAGGGCGCAACCACGCTGACCGGCAGCAGCCTGGATAACAGCGGCGGTCGCTTCAACAGTCTCAACGGTCTGGTGATTACCCTCGACGATGCCTTGATCAACGCGCAGGGCACTATCAGCAGCGAGGGCACGCTGACGGCCAATCTTGGCCGGTTCGACAACAGCGCCGGTGGCCTGAGCACAGCCGGCGTATTGTCGGTAACCAGTCGTGGCGCGGTGCTCAATCGGGCGGGTTCGATCAACACCGACAGCTCCTTGACCCTGACCAGCGCCAGCCTCGATAACAGCCAGAAAGGTTTGATCAGCGCCAAAGGCGCCAGTCATGTCGATACCGGTGATTTCGATAACAGCCTGGGCGGCAAACTCACCAGTGAAGCGTCTCTGACGCTCAAGGCCGCTCAGGTCAACAACGCCACTGGCCGGATTGCCAGCCAGCAAGCGTTGAACGTATCGGTCACCGGGCTGGATCAGCAGGGCGGCGAACTGTTCAGCAAATCCGACCTGACCCTTGATTTGAACCACGGCCAATTGAACAACCAGAACGGTTTGATCAACGCGCCCGGCACCCTGCTGCTGAAAAACCTCAATGGCGTGAACAACCACAGCGGCGAGATCTCCAGCCAGCAAGCATTCACCCTCGCCGCCAATGACCTGGATAACAGCAACGGCAAGCTGATCAGCCAGCAAGGGCTGACGCTGCGTATTGCTCAAGCGCTGAATAACCTCAAAGGCGTAATTTCTGCGGCGGCACTCGACAGCCATTCCGTGAGCCTCGACAACCAGGATGGCTTGATCAGCAGTCGTGGCCCTCTGGTGCTAACCACCGACAAGACCTTGAACAACCAGTCCGGCACACTCATCGCCGACGGTGAACTGGCGCTGACCGCCGATACGCTGGTCAACCAGCAGGGCAGTATTGCCGGCAAGTCCGATGCCAGTGTTCAGGTCAAAAACCTGAACAACCAGAACGGTAAACTGATCGCCACCGGTATGCTCAAACTGAGCGCCGAGACCCTCGACAACCGCCAGGGTGGCTTGCTCGGTTCGACCAAAGCCATGACCCTGACGGTCGCTGAGCTGGACAACCGTGGCGGCGAAATCTCCACCAACAGCGATCTGCTGCTGACCGGTAAAAAACTCGATAACAGCGATGGCGGCAAGGTCTTCATCAGCCAGGCACTGACGCTCACGGTCGATCAGTTGCTCAACCGCAACAAGGGCCTGATCGACACGGGCACGCTGCTGAAGCTGCAAGGTCGTACGCTGGACAACAGCGGCGGTGAATTGCTCAGCCAGCAGGACATGCTGCTGAACCTCAGCGGCGACTTCACCAACCAACTCGGCAAAGTCAGCAGCGAAGGCGCGCTGACCGTCAATACTGCGCAACTGAGCAATACCGGTGGCAGCCTGTCCAGCGCTGCAGATATCACTCTCGACAGCAGCGGCAACATCGATAACCAGGCAGGCAGGATCGTCACCGATGGCGCCCTCGTGCTGAAAAGTACTGGCCTGGATAACCGGCAGAAGGGCACCCTCAGTGGCAAAGGCGCGGTCACGGTCACGACCGGTGACTTCGATAACAGCAGCGGTTCGCTGAGCAGCGCCGACACGCTCAATCTCGTCGCCGGCCAGGTAACCAACAGCGATGCCGGCAGTATCGGCAGCCAGGGCGCACTGACCGCATCGGTGACCGGCTTCGATCAACAGGGCGGCAAGTTGCTCAGCAACACGCGCCTGAACTTGGACCTGAATCACGGCCAGTTGAACAACATCAACGGCGTGATCAGCGCGCCTGGCACTTTGTTGCTCAAGCAACTCAATGGCGTCAACAACCAGGGCGGTACGATCTCCAGCACTGAAGCGTTCGTCCTTACCGCGCAGAGCCTGGACAACAGCAACGGCAAACTCTTGAGCAATCAGGGCCTGACCCTGCGCATTGCCAACGCGCTGGATAACGTCAAGGGCCTGATCGGCGCGGCGTCGATTGATGCGCGGGCAGGCAGCCTGAACAACAGCGGTGGCAGCCTGGTCAGCCGTGGCGATCTTGAACTTACGGTCGATGGCCTGTTGCGCAACGATGCCAGCGGCCTGATCAGTGCTGCGCAGGCGCTGAACATCAGCAGCGCCGATCTGAACAACCAAAGCGGCACGCTGCTGGGTGTCAGCGCGGTCACGCTCAATGCGATGGCGCTGAACAACCGTGACAGTGGTTTGATCAACAGCAAGGGCAATCTGAAGCTGACCGCGACCAGTCTCGACTCCAGCAATGGCGGTGAAGTCTCCGCCGCGGGTGACATCGATCTGACCCTGACTTCGTTGACCCAGAACGGCGGCCGCCTGTTGGGCGACCAAGCCATCACGCTGGAGCTGGCCAACGGTGACCTCGACAACCAGAGCGGCCTGCTCACCGCCAAAGGCCCGCTGACCCTCAAGCGTCTGCGCGACCTGAACAACCAGCGCGGTGAGATCTCCAGCAACCTGAGTTTTGACGTCATCGCTCGTGCCGTGAATAACAATGCCGGCAAGTTGATCAGCGGCGAAAAACTCTTGCTGCGTGGCACCTCGATCACCAACCAGAAAGGCTTGCTGTCCGGCTGGCAAGGGTTGAGCGTCAGCGGCAACAGCCTCGACAACCGCGACAGCGGCACACTCTCGAGCAAATTCGGTGATGTCGCGGTCGAGCTCCAGGACGCGTTGCTCAACAGTGGCGCCGGTGCACTGGTTGCCGAGGGCAGCCTGACCGTCAAGGCCGGCAGCCTCGATAACAGCAACAAAGGCATTCTGAGCAGCGGAGCAGGGCAGACGCTCACGCTAAGCGGCGCGCTCAATAACAGTCAGGGCGGCTTGATCGCCAGCGACGGTGCGCTGGATCTGCTGAGCATGGCGCTGACCAACGTCGGCGGCGCGATCAATGCGCAGCAGGCGATCACCGCCACGGTTTCGCGACTGGACAACAGTGGTGGCCAGATCGCCAGCAACGACGCGATCACCCTCAACCTCAGCGGCGACCTCAACAACAACGGTGGCCGACTGGCTGGCGCGGGCCCCGTGCTGATCAAGGGCGTGACTGATCTGAGCAACCAGAACGGCCAACTCGCCAGCCAGAAGAATCTGAACCTGTCGAGCGGCACGCTGGACAACAGCAACAAGGGCACCATCGCCGCCAATGATCTGCTACAGATTACCGCCAGCGGCGCAGTGCGCAACAACGCTGACGGTTTGATCTACAGCCAGAACGCCGCGCTGCAACTGAAGGCGGCGAGCCTGAACAACGGCAAGGGTGCGCTGCAAAGCGAAAACGGCCTGACCCTGGATATCAGCGGCGACCTCGACAACCAGAGCGGCAAGGTCATCGCACAAAACGGTGATGTGAGCATCAACGCCGCCAATATCGATAACCGTGGCGGGACTCTGTCCAGCATCAAGGGCGCGCTCGAAGCGCGCACGGTAGGTGTGCTGCGCAATGGCTACGACCTCAACAACAACCGTCAGGGCGGCATCATTCAGGCACAGGGTCTGAAGCTGTCGGCACTGGCCGGGCTGGACAACAACGGCGGACGCATCTCCGCGCAAGCGACAGACGCGAACATCACCACGGCCGGATTCGATAACCGCAACGGTGTGCTTTATGCCAAAGGTCTGGTGAGCGTCAGCGGCACCAATCTGGACAACGGCGCCGGGCAGATTGCCGGTGAGCGCATCGACTTCGGCCTCAGCGGCGCGCTGAGCAACGTTGCGGGCGTCATTGAAAGCAACACGCAACTCGCCGTCAGGGCGGCCAGCGTCAACAACCAGAATGGTCGTCTGCGTTCGCTGGGCAACTCGGGCAAGACCGATTTGCAGATCGGCGGCCAACTCGACAACCGCAACGGTGTGCTGGAAACCGCCAACACCGACATGACTGTCAACGTCGGAAGCTTCCTCAATGACGGCGGGCAACTCAACCACGTCGGCCGCGGCAAGTTCGAAATTTCCACGGCCAATGTGATCGGTGCGGGTGGCAGCATCACCACCGGTGGGCTGCTGGAACTCAATGCCGATACCTGGAACAACTCCAGCGTGATTCAGGCCGGAACCTTGAACGTCAACGTCCGGCAGTTCAGCCAGAGCGCCAGCGGCAAGTTGCTCGCCTCGGATGTATTACAGCTGCGGGGCGGCAACTGGACCAACGACGGCTTGATCGCCAGTGATGGCTTGATCGATATGCAGTTGAGCGGCGGCTACAGCGGCAATGGCCGGCTGTCGAGCCAGCGCGGCACTTACCTCTCCGCAGCACAGATGAACATCGGCGCGGGCGGCAGTTTTGCTGCGGGTGCGACCTCGACCATCAGTGTGGGTGGGGCACTCATCAACGCCGGGCGCATCACTTCCAGTGAAGACCTGATCGTCAATGCCGGTAGTGTGACCAACTACGGCACCTTGGGTGCGGCGCAGAACCTGAACATCAACACGCCTTCGTTGCTTAATGATCGCGGGCTGATATTCAGCGGCAACGACATGACGCTCAGTGTGGGCAATCTGACGAACCAGAAAGGTGATTTCTACGGGTTGGGGAATGTGACCATCAAGGGTTACGGCGGTGCTGCGCGGGCTGCAGGTGTCTACAACATCTCCGGGTCAATGGAGAGCGGTGGTGGGTTCCAGATCAACGCCGATGTTTTCGAGAACCGTACCGAAGGTCCGGTGATGTCGGGCGATCGCAAACTGATCTCGGGTTATATCGCCAATATTTGCAATGACTGCAGGGGCGGTACTTTCACCTTCACACTGATAGCTCGCGAGCTTTTTCAAAGTACTGACACTGATAGCAGCGCGTCAGCAGTGCTCAATGTCGGCAAGGATTTCGTTTTCAAGGGTGGTACGTTTCTTAATAGCAAAAGTACTATCGCCGCGAGCGGCAACATCGACATCACTGCTGACAACTTGAAGAATATCGGTGCAAAAAGCGGGACGATCGAGCGCTCAAGTACTTACGTACTCACCATGGGGGGCGGTACTACGACGCAATTTCTCGAAGACGTCGTAATGCCCTACAACCAGCGAAACAATCCTGATTTCCCGTATGTGTATTACATCGATCCGTCAGGCGGCATCCGTAAGGCCATCCCGAAATCCGGTCGTATCAGAGAGGGCAACCGCGACGGTGAGTGGTATGACGTGGTTTCGCTCAAAGACAGTGAAACGGGCGCCGTTGTTAGTGCGTTGCGTGGATACGGCATCGCACTTCCGGCTCTGAACTACGGCTTTGAAACCACAACTCCCTCCCTGTATGACCCGAACAATCTAGTTGAACTGCCCGGCCAGTTGACCCAGTACAAAGCGGAGTCTGTCACTGAAATCGCCGTGGACAGCACCGGTGCTGCCAGTACCAACACTGGCCGCAACGCAGTCATCCAGGCAGGCGGCAACGTATCGATCACCGCCGCCAAGGAACTGGAAAACAGCGTTATCCACCAAGACTACGGCTCGACCGGAGGCACCAACAAGGTCGGCAACACCAACGTCGGCAACACCGGCACCACCGTTATCCGGATCAACAGCCAACTGCCGCCGGACCTCGCCCAGCAGCAGGTCAACCCGCTGTCCCTGCCAGGCTTCTCCCTGCCAACCGGGGAGAACGGTCTGTTCCGCCTGAGCGGGCAGGGCGCCGCTGATACTGCGCCAGTCGCCGCGACCGGCCCGGCGCCGACCTGGACCGTGGGCGGGCAAACCGTCGCCACGGAAGCTCACGTCGTGGCTGGCAGCAGCGGCGGCCCGCGTAACCTTTTCATTGACGCGCCGCCCGCAGTCTCCGACAGCACGCGCGCAGTGGATACGTTCCACCGCACCCCGAGCGTCGTTCAGGCTGTCGCCAGCACGGTCGACGTCAACGTGCCGGTCAAACCCGCCGGCCCGGGCATGAAAGACCGCGGCAACGACGCCAGGGAGTCGATCGACACCCGTCCGGTGACCCGCGTCACCGGTCTGCCGGACACCAAGGCGCCGTCCAACGCACACAAATACCTGATCGAAACCAACCCGGTGCTGACCGACCTCAAGTCGTTCATGAGCTCCGACTACCTGCTGGAAAAACTCGGCTACGACCCCGACCAGAGCGCCAAGCGTCTCGGCGACGGCCTCTACGAGCAACGCCTGATCCAGCAAGCCGTGACCGCCCGCACTGGCCAGGCATTCATTGATGGCCAGACCTCCAACGAGGGCATGTTCAAGTACCTGATGAACAACGCCATCGCCAGCAAGGACGCCCTCAATCTGTCGGTAGGCGTCGGCCTCACCTCGCAGCAAGTTGCCGCGCTGACGCACGACATCGTCTGGCTCGAAGAGCACGAAGTGAACGGCGAAAAAGTGCTGGTGCCGGTGGTTTATCTGGCGCAGGCCAATGGTCGTCTGGGTCCTACCGGGGCGCTGATTGCCGGTAATGATGTGACGCTGATTGCCGGTGAAAACCTGGATAACGTCGGGACGTTGAAGGCGACGAATAATCTGTCGGCGACGGCGGGTAACAATCTGATAAATAGTGGACTTATTCAGGCTGGGAATCGTCTGGATCTGTTGGCGACCAACGACATTATCAATAAATCCGGGGGCGTCATCACCGGGCGTGAAGTGTCGCTGAACACACTCAGTGGAGATGTAATCAACGAGCGCACTGTTACTTCATCCGACAGCAGTACACGTTTCGGTACTCAGCATCACGATTTCGCCGATACAGCTGCACGTATCGAAGCCACCAATGACCTGAGCATCATGTCCGGCCGCGACATTAATATCTCCGGTGGTGTGCTGCAAAGCGGTCGAGACATGGATCTTGATGCCGAGCGCGATCTCAATATCGCAGCGACACAAGTCACTAACAGCGTATTTCACGACAGCAAACACAACAGCAGTGACGTCACTCAACTGGGTGCGAACGTCAATGCGGGACGCGATTTCACAGCGCAGGCCGGTCGCGACTTGGCAGTGATCGCCAGCCAGATTGATGCTAAGCGCGATGTCTCGATGAGCGCTGCCGAAAACTTGATCATCAGTTCTGCGGCGGACGAACAGCACTCTTTGTCCAAGGGCAAGAAACTTACCGTTCAGGAAGATCATGTCAGCCAGGTCATGTCGGGGGTGACGGCAGGCGGCAGTGTGGCGCTTAGTTCTGGCGAAGATCTGACCGTCGTCTCCAGCCGGGTCACGGCGGGCGACGAGGCGTATCTGGTAGCGGGTAACAACCTGAATATTCTCGCGGCCCAGGACACTGATTATTCGCTGTACGACAAGAAGAAAAAGGGCTCTTTCGGTTCCAGTAAGACCAAGCGTGATGAGGTGACCAAGGTCGACAACATTGGCAGTGTGATCACCTCGGGTGGTGACATGGTCCTGGTGAGTAATGGCGATCAACATTACCAGGCCGCCAAACTGGACAGTGGCAATGATCTGACCATCACCAGTGGCGGCTCCGTTACTTTCGAAGGCGTCAAGGATCTGCATCAGGAGAGTCACGAGAAGAGCAGTTCAAGCTCGGTCTGGAGTTCTGCGAAGGGGCGAGGGAATACCGACGAAACACTGCGTCAGACCGAACTCACAGCTAATGGCAATCTGGTAATCAATGCTATTGACGGCTTGAATATCGACCTGCGCGACATCAACCAAAAGTCGGTCAGTCAAACGATCGACGCCATGGTCAAAGCAGACCCGGGGCTCGCCTGGTTGAAAGACGCCGAGAAACGCGGTGATGTTGACTGGCGCATGGTCAAGGAAACTCACGAATCGTTCAAATACAGCAACTCCGGAATGGGGCCGGCAGCCATGCTGGCGGTGGTCATCATTGTTTCTGTGCTGACAGCAGGAACCGGAACAGCCGCGACGATAGGGGCTACTGCAGGTCAAGCGGCTTCGTCTGCGGCAATCGCTGCGGGTGCTTCCGCATCTACGGCTGCTACCATTGCCGCGGCTGCATCTGCGGCAGCCACGGCGGCGTTTTCTGCAGCGGTAGGGCAGGCTGCTACCAGTGCAATCAACAACAAGGGCAACTTGGGCGATACCTTCAAGGATGTGATCGCTTCAGAGAGTTTCAAAAGTTACGTTTTCGCTGCAATCACGGCAGGTATTGCCTCGAAATTCGGATACAACCCCACAGATCTGAACTTCGATCTGGACAGTGTCCAGAGCGTAGCTATGAAGGCGACGTTTGATGCCTTGGCGAAAACGGCGGTCATGGGCGGAAGTCTTCAGGACAATCTGGTTTCTTCAGCACTTGGCTCCGTCGTTGCCATCGGTGGCGCGGTTGCAGCTAATAAAATTGGTGATATCACCGTATTCGACCAAGGCAAAGTCACCAAGGTTGTGATGCATGCCGCGCTGGGCGGTTTGATGGCCGAAGCGATGGGTGGCGATTTCCGTACCGGTGCGATTGCAGCGGGGGCGAATGAGGCGCTGGTTGATTTTCTGGCCGACAAACTGTTGCCGGTAGGTGTTGACAAGAACAGTGCGGTTTATCAGCAAGGGGTAAACAAGTTACTGGCAGCCTCGCAGTTGGTTGGCGTACTGACGGCTGCAATTACAGGTGGGGATGCGTCCACTGCTGCTGCTGTGACAGCCAATGCAACCCAGTACAACAATCTTGACCATCCGTCCGCCGAACGATTGCTCAAAGAGCTTGAGGGATGTCGATCAACTGCTGGTTGTAGTGCGCAAACGATCCGCGACATCGTCACTAAGTATGAGGATCTGTCCGCCCAACGTTCGATGGCAATCAATGATTGCAAAAGTCGGGCATGTGTTGATGAAATCCAGAGCAGCGCCGTTTCCATGGATACTCCGGTGGCGAAGGATCTGTTGAATTTCCTTCGCAGAAATGTTTCTTACGACATGGTGGGTTTGCTTAATGGTAACCCCTGGTCGATAGCCGTTCCATCGCAGGGCGTTGACGGTTGGGGGGCTTTATTTACCTCCGATAAACAGATGGCCTTCGCCAAAAACCTGGCAGAAGGTTGGTTGACCCCCGACGAGATGGCTCTCGCAGACCAGTGGGCAAAAGATACCAGTTGGCTGGATCAGCAAGCGGGTCAGCCGCTAACGCTGCAACAGCGGGCGACGTTGATGACTGAGCTGCAGATGACCGCAGGGATGTTACTTATTGGCAAAAGCGCCCCTTACCAAACTGGTATAGAGTTTAAGCCAAAATGGACGCGAAAGAGCGTGGGCCAAATTGATGCTTATACCTCACCTTCAGAAGCAATAAAAACGCTGGAAGCCAACGGTTACAACAGAACGTTTTCAGGGGACGGAACGGTCTCCATGCTGACCAAAGGAGACAGGACTTATAAGTTCTATCCGATGTCTACGTCGACAAAAGAACCTACGGCAGAATTGCTAATTAAAGGCATCGACAGATCGATTGTCAAAATCCGATTCAAGGTTGAGTAAATGAGCCTGTCAAAAGTGGAATTTAAAGAAGTGAATCGCATAACGGCAGCGTTAGCGAGGCACCTTGATTTGGAAAAAGATCTTCCTGCGATGGTCTTTCTTGATTCAGGGCTTGAGTATTATTTTTTTGAAAGGCCAGTGCTAAGTAGTACTGATGTTCTCAGTGACTTGGTTCGCTTGAACTATGAAGTTTTCTCGACAGACGTATTCGCCTTGTTCAGCGCACCTTCTGGCTTGTGCTACCTTTTCGATGGGAACAATGTCGATGAAGGTATCGAAGTCTTGAATTCTGGCTTTCGGGACTTTTTCAAAGGCACTGCGGATTACCCGATGATCATCGGTAATCTGGGTTTTGATTGGCTATTGTTTGAAAGTGCTTACGAAGAGTTTGGTGTGCTGGCTCTGAGTAAGGCCAATGCCAAGTTAAAATTTTCTGAGGGCTTAGGGCGTAATTTGATCCGTTCCAAGGAGTTTCAAGCCCTTAAAGGTCGTGATGGAACTTTGGACACAATCATTGACGCGTTTCATGATTATTTCAATGATGAAGGTGGGCGGGTCCCGCTCGAATAAACCATACCACTTCCGCTTGTTCCTCCCGGTATTGGAGATCGAACCATGAATGCTCTGCAACAGGATCTGGTGATCGATCTCCCGTGTGGAAAAGTGTTGAGAAGAAGGCCCTCAAGGTTGTTTTTTTTCGGGCTCCGCTGTGCCAGCATGTAGGTGCGGCCAGACCACGTTTAGATAAAGGGGCACGGGCCACAGCTTTGAAATTTATTTAAGAAACGTGGTCTGTCCGCGTTTTCCCCACGTGATCGCTATCTAAAAATTCAATTGAATGTATTTACAGTGGAAAATTGAATATGCGAGTCGATAGTATGTTTAATCAGGCTAGAGCTATGGTTGCAGGGAACTATAGCTACGCGATTGATGAACTTGGTTTTCGTCCGGAACAAGCGTTTGCGTATACTCAAGATGAATTGGAGCGTCTTATGCGAAAGGATTCTCCTGGCGCTAACGCAGTTCTTCAGACCGCTATTTATATGGAAGGCATTCGTCGTGGGTTAAGGCTGTCAAGGGAAAGTCAATACGCGATTGATGTGTTGGAATTTTTGGCAGATACGTACGAAAAGTGCAGCGTTGAGAGTCTTGTAGAAATCGGCGTTGATGATAAAGAATTAGAGATTATCCAGTCTGATATGGACACTGTTAGCAAAGTGTTTTTGTGATTGGAATTATTAGGCCGGGTTTCAATTGCTGCTGAACTGAAAAGCCCCGAACTGCTCGGAGCTTTTTATTTGGACTGGCGATCGGCAGTGACTTAACGAAACGCCGGCACCACATCCCTGATAAATAGCTCCAACGACTTCTTCTTCTCCGCATGCGGCAAGCTGTTGTCACACCAGAAACTGAACTCATCCACCCCAAGTTCCTGGTAATACTTGATCCGCGGAATGATCTCTTCCGGCGTACCAATCATCGCCGTCTTGTGCAGGCTCTCCAGCTCAAACTCCGGGCGGCCAGCAAATTTCTCTTCTGGGCTGGGAGCGAGGAAGCCGTTGACCGGTACTTCCTTATTGCCGAACCACGCATCAAACGTGCGGTAAAAACGTGAGATCGCTTTAGCGCCGACTTTCCAGCCGCCCGGATCGTCAGCCGAATGCACGTGGGTGTGGCGCAGCACCATCAGTTGTGGACGCGGGACGTTGGGGTTGTTGTCGAGTGCGGTCTGGAACTTGTTCTTCAGGTCGACGACTTCTTCGTCACCTTTCATCAACGGCGTGACCATCACGTTGCAACCGTTGGCCACGGCGAAATTGTGCGAATCCGGGTCGCGGGCGGCGATCCACATTGGTGGATTCGGCTTCTGGATCGGCTTCGGCACGCTGGTCGAGGTCGGGAATTTCCAGATGTCGCCGTCGTGGGCGTAGTCGCCTTGCCACAGGGCGCGGACTACGGGGACCATTTCGCGCAGGGCCTGGCCGCCGCTGGAGGCGGGCATGCCGCCGGCCATGCGATCGAATTCGACCTGATAGGCGCCACGGGCCAGGCCGACTTCCATACGTCCGTTGCTGATGACGTCGAGCAGCGCGCATTCACCAGCGACCCGCAGCGGGTGCCAGAACGGCGCGATGATGGTGCCGGCTCCGAGGTGAATGGTGGTGGTTTTGGCGGCGAGGTAGGCCAGCAGCGGCATCGGGCTTGGCGAGATGGTGTATTCCATCGCGTGATGTTCGCCGATCCACACGGTGCTGAAACCGCCGGCCTCGGCCATCAGGGTCAGTTCGGTCAGGTCTTCGAACAGTTGGCGGTGGCTGACGCTTTCGTCCCAGCGTTCCATGTGGATGAACAGGGAAAATTTCATGACGCTTCCTCGGGTCTTTTATTGTTGAGGCTACAAAACCTGTAGGAGTGAGCCTGCTCGCGATAGCGGTGTGTCAGAAAACACTTCGACATCTGCTAAACCGCTATCGCGAGCAGGCTCACTCCTACAATTGTTCCATTCAGGCCAGAACGGGCAGGGCGCCCATCTTGCCGTGGCAATACACCAGCGGCCCGGTGTGCTGCTCCGGGACGATCAGATTCTTCACCGCGCCGACCATGATCGCGTGGTCGCCGCCTTCATATTCGCGCCACAACTCACACTCGATGATAGCCGTCGCATTGGCCAGGATCGGGTTGCCCAGCTCGCTCAACGTCCACTCGATGCCCTGCGCCTTGTCCTTGCCTTTGCGGGCGAAGGCGTAAGCCTCGCTCTGTTGGCCGCCGGACAGGACGTGGATCGCGAATCGCTTGTTCTTGATCAGCACGGGATAAGAATCGGAGCTGTAGTTGGGGCAGAACAGCACCAGGGCCGGGTCGATCGACAGTGAACTGAAGGCGCTGGCGGTGAGGCCGACGATCTGGCCGTCATCGTCCAGTGTGGTGATGACAGTGACGCCGGACGGAAACGAGCCCATGACTTGTTTGTAGATGGCAGCATCGATCATTGGACGGTCCTCGGGTGTTGTGACGCGATTTTTATGTATTTGTTGGTCTGATGGTATACCAGTATTTTTTCTTTGCAAGCGCTTTTAGGCTGAACCGATAAACGTGGTGCTTTCGTCGGAAACTCAGCGTTTATTGGGCTTTCGGCTGGCCTGCAGGCCGCAGTATCAGTGAGGATGGCGGATCAGCTAGCGCCGTAAACTACGGATCAGTCTTGTGAAATGTTTGGAATACCATAATATGGTCTGCATCTGAGGGGCGACCGCAGAGTCCCCCCGGTTTGGCTTCATACAAAGATAAGAACAGACAAACTCGAGTTCATGCATATGTCCCAGATGTCCCGGCAAGATCCGTTGATCGAGAATCACACGGTCGACTACGTCCCACTCGCGGAACGCCACGGGAAGGCCCGCGACCTTTTCACTTTATGGTTCAGCACCAACATCGCGCCATTGCCCATCGTCACCGGCGCCATGGTGGTTCAGGTGTTCCATCTCGACTTGCTCTGGGGGCTGCTGGCGATTGCGGTGGGGCACCTGATCGGCGGCGTGGTGATCGCACTGGCCTCGGCGCAGGGGCCGCGCATGGGCATTCCACAAATGGTTCAGAGTCGTGGTCAGTTCGGGCGTTACGGCGCACTACTGATCGTGTTTTTTGCGGCGCTGATTTACATCGGTTTCTTCATTTCCAACATCGTGCTGGCCGGTAAGTCGATTGTCGGCATCGCACCGTCGGTACCGGCGCCGCTGAGCATTCTGATCGGCGCACTGGCGGCCACGGCGATTGGCGTGATCGGCTACAACTTCATCCACACGCTGAACCGCATCGGCACCTGGGTGATGGGCAGCGCGCTGCTCGCCGGTTTCATCTACATCTTCGCCCACGACTTGCCGGCAGACTTCCTGACGCGCGGCAGTTTCAATCTGTCGGGCTGGCTGGCGACGGTGTCGCTGGGGATCATCTGGCAGATCAGCTTCTCGCCGTACGTGTCCGATTATTCGCGTTACCTGCCGGCGGATATCGGCATCGCCAAACCGTTCTGGGCCACTTATCTGGGCGCGACGCTGGGGACGATTCTGTCGTTCAGCTTTGGCGCCGTGGCAGTGCTGGCGACGCCGGAAGGCACCGAGGCGATGGCGGCAGTCAAGCAGTCCACCGGGTGGCTGGGGCCGATTCTGATGGTGCTGTTCCTGCTCAACATCATCAGCCACAACGCGCTGAATCTGTACGGCGCGGTGCTGTCGATCATCACCTCGATCCAGACGTTCGCCAGTCAGTGGACGCCGAGCATCAAGGTGCGCGTGCTGTTGTCGAGCGTGGTTTTGGCAGGTTGTTGCGTGGTGGCGCTGAGTGCCTCGGCGGATTTCATTTCGCAGTTCATCGGCCTGATTCTGGCGTTGCTGCTGGTGTTGGTGCCGTGGGCGTCGATCAACCTGATCGACTTCTACCTGATCAAGCGCGGCGCGTATGAGATCAGCTCGATTTTCCGCGCGGACGGCGGCATTTACGGGCGCTTCAATCTGCACGCGATCATTGCCTATTTCATCGGGATCATTGTGCAACTGCCGTTCGCCAACACTTCGCTGTACGTCGGGCCGTACGCCAATCTGGTGGACGGTGCGGATCTGTCGTGGCTGTTTGGCCTGGTGGTGACGGTGCCGCTGTATTATTGCCTCGCCACACGCGGGCAGACGCAGAAGCAACGTGGCGAGGGGATTTATCCCCGATCGGCTGCGAAGCAGTCGTGAAGTCAGCGAGTGCGGCCCCCTTTGAGATATAAAGGGGGCCGCTTCGCGCCCCATCGGGGATGAATCCCCTCACCACAAGTGATCCCCGTCCAGCTTCCGCATTCCAGTGGTCATTCAAATTGGCCATTTCGATCCCCTTTTGGCCCATCCCCCACTGTGCCGCGACCCCGCGGTCGGCAAGAATCAAAGCCACAACGAAACGCTGGACCTTCCTTGCCCTTGGCTACCTTTACAGCCGCTGCCGTGTACAGAACATAAAAACCATCGATCTCACGTCGCATTCTGGGGAAACAACCATGGTCACGATGAAACGCATTCTGGGTGCCACCGTGTGTGGGCTGACGCTGCTGGCCAGCGCGGTACACGCCGAGCAGCGCGAGCTGCGGGTCTACAACTGGGCGGATTACGTTCTGCCGTCGGTGCCCAAGGATTTCGCTGCGAAAACCGGCATCAAAGTGACCTGGGACACCTTCGACACCAACGAATCGCTGGAGGCCAAGTTGCTCACCGGCAACTCCGGCTACGACCTGGTGGTGCCGTCGAACCAGTTCATCGACACCCAGATCAAGGCCGGCGTGTTCCAGAAACTCGACAAGTCGAAACTGCCGAACTGGAGTCATCAGGATCCGGCGCTGCTCAAACTGCTTGACGCCAATGACCCTGGCAACCAGTACGGCGTGCCCTACATGTACGGCACGGTACTGATCGGTTTCAACCCGGCCAAAGTCAAGGCAGCGCTCGGCGACAACGCGCCGGTGGACAGTTGGGATCTGGTGTTCAAGCCCGAGAACATGGAGAAGCTCAAATCCTGCGGCGTAGCGATGCTCGATTCGCCGTCGGAAATCCTCCCGCTGGCCCTGCATTACCTCGGTCTCGATCCGAACAGCCAGAACCCGGCCGACTATGAAAAGGCCAAGGATCTGATGCTGAAGATTCGTCCGTACGTGACCTACTTCAACTCGGCCAAATACATGACCGACATCGCCAATGGCGACATCTGCGTGGCCATCGGATACTCCGGCAGCTTCTATCAGTTCGGCAACCGCGCGAAAGAGGCGGGTAACGGTGTGGTGGTCGATTGGCGTTTGCCGAAGGAAGGCGCGCCGATCTGGTTTGATACTTTCGCCATTCCGAAAAGCGCGAAGAATGTCGAAGAGGCGCATGAATTCCTCAACACCTTGCTCGATCCGAAAGTCATTGCGCCGATCAGCGACTTCCTCGGCTACCCGAACGTGAACAAGGACTCGATGCCGCTGGTGAACAAAGACATCACCGGCAACCCGAACCTGACGCCAACGCCTGAGGCTCTGAAAACCCTCTATGTCGTCCAGCCACTGCCGCAAAAACTCGAACGCGTACGCACGCGGGTGTGGACCAGCATCAAGTCCGACAAGTAACGCCGCGGTCACCTGTAGGAGTGAGCCTGCTCGCGATGCGTCGTGTCAGCCGACATTGATGCTGGATGTGCCGGCCCCTTCGTGAGCAAGCCCACTCCCACCCTGGATCTTGTGCAGCCCCGAATCCTTCATCCACCGCCTATCACTGTGGGAGCGGGCTTGCTCGCGAAGGCGTCCGCTCAGCCGACATTTCCATTGAATCTCACGCCGCCATCGCGAGCACGCTCACTCCTGCAGATGTTGTGTCATTCGGTGCGTTGGAGGTCTTCCTTGCGAGTGACGATCAGACTCAACACCACCGACCCCAGAATCACCCCGCCCACCACCGCCAGCGACCACTCCACCGGCATGTGAAACCATGGCATCAGCGTCATCTTGCCGCCGATGAACACCAACACAATCGCCAGTCCATACTTGAGCAAATGAAAGCGGTCTGCCATGTCTGCCAGCAGGAAGTACAACGCCCGCAGGCCCATGATCGCGAAGATGTTCGAGGTGAAGACAATGAACGGGTCGGTAGTGACCGCGAAGATCGCCGGGATGCTGTCGACCGCAAACATCAGGTCGCTGGCCTCGATCAGCACCAGCACCAGGAACATCGGCGTGGCCCAGCGCACGCCGTTCTGCAGCACGAAAAAGCGCTCGCCATGAAAGCCCTGGGTGATCCGCATGTGCCCGCGCACCCAGCGCAGCAGCGGATTTTTGTCGAGGTCCGGTTGCTGCTCGGCGAACATCAGCATCTTGATCCCGGTGATGATCAGGAACACCCCGAAGGCATACAACAGCCACTCGAACTGCGACACCAGCCACACCCCGGCGAAGATCATCGCCGCGCGCATCACGATCGCCCCGAGTACGCCGTACAGCAGCACCCGGCGCTGCAATTCCGGTGGCACGGCGAAGTAGCTGAAGATCATCACGAAGACGAACATGTTGTCGATCGACAGTGACTGCTCGATCAGATAACCAGTGAGGAATTCCAGCGTCTTGCGCTGGGCAATTTCGGCGCCGAACTCGCCGTGCAGATACCACCAGAGCAACCCGGCGAAAGCCAAGGCCAGTGCGCACCAGGCGATCACCCAACAGGACGCTTCCCGCACTGAAACGCGGTGTGCCTTGCGTCCGCCGAAGACGAACAGGTCCAGTGCAAGCATGGCGAGAACGAAGATGATAAACGCGCCCCACATCCATGGTTCGCCAATATTGATATTGTCAGTGGGCATGGCAATCTCCCTGTCTTTTATGTCGTTGGAGGCAGACCGGGACATGCTAGCGAGGAGTGAATGCCAAGGGAAAATCGTATATTCCTGAGGTAAAGTTCGATAAAAACGAAGTGTCTGGCTTTTTTTGCGGCAGGCGTCTTTGCAATGGCAGACGGCATTGATGCGTGAATACGAGAGAAATTTCAGTGCGAGTTAATTTGGAAGGCAGAGTTGCCAAACACTGCGGGCGGGCACCTACCCGTTTGGCATTAATATGTCATTGCGACTGACTTTCTTATTGTGCAGGTTTGTCAAGAGGACCCGACGCCAGCAGTTCTAATCTGCCTTTTACTTTGTGCGGCTTGCCACCGGACTCTATTTGGAAATCAAACTCTGCGTATATTGATTCCTTTGTGTTGTTTTGCTCTCGTTTTCGCTCTAGTTTGATTTCGCCGTTGTCCGCATGAAGCCATCCCCCAGAAGCAATGACGCTGGCACGCACACGGCTTTCGTCACCTTTCTTAATTGGATATGTGCCACTTCCGAGCTTCTGATCAATGATGATAGTAATCTGGTAAAAAACGTCTGCTTCGTGATATCGGCCGATGATGCTGACTGATCCGGGAACCAAAGATGCATAAATAAACAGCTCCGGCCTGAAACTCGGAATGGGCGGAAAATCAGGATTGAATTCGGCCTTGTAGTATTTGCCAACGGGTTGTTCTTCTACTTCTATGAGTAATGGCTTCAAGTCTTCATCGACGCCATGTTGTTTAAGCAGAATGGCATTGCTCATGGTTGCGTTCCTTCAGTGTTGAACGGTTTCAGGGATTTTCCAAATGGAAAGTCTATCGAGTGAGAACGTTACTCGCCGTCCTGTTCGACCGCTACTGTCAGAACTGTCAGTTGCCAGTTATGGGAGAGTGTGTTGGCAGGGTTGTATTGATGCAGAGATGAGTGACAGGGCAAGGCCGCCGAAAGCGGATTGAGACCCTTTCGAGCCTCAATCCAATCCACCTTGTTACTTGCGGGCAGCCAACGCCGGAGTACGCGGCGGCACCTGACGCTTCGATCCGGTAGCCTCAAACGCCGAGGCCAGACGCAACAGATTCGAGTCATCGTAAGCACGACCGGCGAAAGTCAGACCAACCGGCATGCCGATGTCGGCCATGATCCCCATCGGCACAGTGACAGTCGGCACACCGAGATGCCGGATCGCCAGATTGCCGTTGGCGACCCAGACGCCATTGCTCCAGGCGATGTCTGCCGATTCCGGATTGATATCGGCATCTGCCGGGCCGACGTCGGCGTTGGTCGGGAACAGCACCGCGTCGAGTTTCAGCGCATCCATCCAGTCTTCCAGATCAAGCTTGCGGGTCTTTTCCAGACCGCGCAGCCCATCGGGCAGCGTCGGGATCTGGTCCCACGGAGTGATTCCGCGCTCGGCCATGCGCACGTATTCGTCCATGCCGGCGGCCAGATCGCCTTCACGGTTGGGCAGGGTACCCGGGTCGTGCGGGAAGATTTTCGGCCCGTCGACATCGGCCAGGCGATTGAGCTTCGGATCGTCGTTGGCGCGCAGGAAATCATCGAAGGCCCAGGCCGACAGATCCCACAGTTCGTGGTGCAGGAATTCCTTGGAGACGATGCCGCGATTGAACACGGTCGGCGCGCCGGGGCGGTCGCCTTCGCAGTTGGAAACCAGCGGAAAATCCACTTCGATGACTTCGGCGCCGGCCGCTTCCAGCGCGGTGCGGGCCTGGTTCCACAGGTCGATCACCGAAGCGCGGGTGTTGATCCGCTGCCCGGTCGGGCCGCCGATGCCTGGGGCTTCGCTGGTGCCGGCTTCGGGGTCGGCATTGATGTACATCTTCGGTACACCGAGGCGTTTACCGGCCAGTGCATCGGACTTTACCGCCAGCTCGGCGTAGGAGGCCGGGCGCACCGAATCGACGCTCGGGATCGGTACCCACGGCTGCAGGCGCCACAGATCGCCACGGGTGTCGGGGTCTTCGGCGACCACCACGTCGAGCACCTCAAGCAGATCGGCCATGGTCCGGGCATACGGCACCACCACGTCCATGGTCGGCGTCAGCGGCCAGTTGCCGCGCACCGAAATTACTCCGCGCGATGGCGTGTAGGCGCACAAACCGTTGTTCGATGCCGGGCCGCGACCGCTCGACCAGGTTTCTTCCGCCAGACCGAACGCCGAGAAGCTCGCCGCGGTCGCGGTGCCGGCACCGTTGGACGAGCCGGAGGCAAACGGCGCGGTCAGGTAGGCCGCGTTGTACGGACTTTCGGCCCGGCCATAGACGCCACGCTGCATGCCGCCATTGGCCATCGGCGGCATATTGGTCTTGCCCAGGCAGATCGCTCCAGCGCCGCGCAGGCGTTCGATGGTGAAGGCGTCGCGATGTGCCACCAGATCGGCGAATGCCGGGCTGCCGGAAGCAGCGGTCAGACCCTTGACCAGATAGCTGTCCTTGGCGGTGTAAGGGATACCATCCAGCGGGCCGAGGGTTTCGCCCTTGGCCCGGCGCGCGTCGGACGCCCGGGCTTCGGCCAGTGCTTCGGGATTGCGCACCACCACCGCATTCAGTGCGGTGGCGGTGTTCGGGCCGTCATAGGCGTCGATCCGGGCCAGATAGGCCTGCACCAGTTCAACCGCGGTGGTCTGGCCGGCGTCGAGCGCCGCGCGTAATTGAGCAATGGAGACTTCAGTGACTTCGATCATGCTGTTACCGCCGACAGGTTCGCTAAAGGGGAGGATCATTATGGTTATGGTCGAGACGTGTAGAAAATTGCGTATGGACGAAACTCTACCCTGAACTTTGCCGAATGGCATGTGCTAATTCGATAAATATCGACAAAAATCAGCGAAAAAATTCCCCCGGTGTCTCACCAAACTGCTGGCGAAAAGCTGCGATGAACGCCGAGGTCGAGTCATAACCGCAGGCCAGCGCCACGTCGGTGACCCGTTCGCCACGTTCCAGCGGGGTCAGCGCGCCCAGCAGACGCAAGCGCTGGCGCCAGGCACGGAAGGTCAGGCCGGTGTCGCGTAAAAACAGGCGGCTGAGGGTTTTTTCGGTGACGCCGAATTTTTCGCTCCAGTGCTGCAGTGTGGTCTGCTGTTCCGGATGTTGCTCCAGGCTTTGATAGATCTGTCGCAGACGGCTGTCCTGGGGCAGTGGCAGCATCAGGTCGATCTGCGGCGCCTCGGCCAGTTGATCGAGGATCACCTGGGCCAACCGACCATGTGCGCCACCCTCGTCATATTCCACCGGGACCAGACTGAACGCGCGGATCAGCTCGCGCAGCAGGTCGCTGACGCCCAACACATGACAACGCTCCAGCGCCCAGCCAGCCACACTGCAATCGATGTACAGGCTGCGCATTTCCGTGTGCGGCGAGCTGAACACTCGGTGCGGCACGCCCGCCGGAATCCACACCGCGCGCTCGGGTGGCGCGACGAAACGCCCGGCGCCGGTCTGCACTTCGAGCACGCCCTGAATCGCGTACGACAATTGCACCCACGGGTGACTGTGGCGCCGGGTCAGTGCACGATTGGGCAGCGATTCGGTGCGCCCGTATAGCGGACGCGGCAGGCTGGGCAGTCCCGGAATGCTGCGCCGGAAGCTTTTCTCATGTCCTTTAGGCGGCATCTGTTGGCTCTTCGGCGTTAGTCGGTAATTCCCACTCACGTTAGAGTCGCAATCACGTACTGGCAACCCCCGGATGAGCAAACCATGACCCGCCCAAGATTCCTGCCCGACAACTTCACCCTGACCCTGATCAGCGTCGTGCTGCTGGCCAGTTTCCTGCCGGCCAGCGGGCAGGTCGCGGTGGGGTTTGGCTGGCTGACCAACATTGCCATCGCGCTGCTGTTCTTCCTCCACGGCGCCAAACTGTCGCGTGAATCAATCATCGCTGGTGCCGGCCACTGGCGCCTGCACCTGTTGGTGTTCGGTCTGACCTTTGTGCTGTTCCCGCTGCTCGGGCTGGCGTTGAAACCGCTGCTGTCACCGCTGATCGGCGACAAGCTGTACATGGGCATGCTGTATCTCTGCGCGTTGCCAGCCACCGTGCAGTCGGCAATTGCCTTCACCTCGCTGGCCCGAGGCAATATCCCGGCAGCGATCTGCAGTGCAGCGGCGTCGAGCCTGTTCGGGATCTTTCTCACGCCATTGCTGGTGACGCTGCTGCTGAACGTGCACGGCGACGGTGGCTCGACCCTGGATGCGATCCTGAAAATCAGCGTGCAACTGCTGCTGCCGTTTATTGCCGGGCAGATCGCTCGGCGCTGGATCGGCGCGTGGGTGGGACGCAACAAAAACTGGCTGAAGTTTGTCGATCAGGGTTCGATTCTGCTGGTGGTGTACGGCGCGTTCAGCGAGGCGGTCAACGAAGGTATCTGGCACCAGATTCCGCTGGTCGATCTGCTGGGGCTGGTGGTGGTCTGCTGCATCCTGCTGGGGCTGGTGCTGTTGGCGTCGACCTTGCTGGGCAAGGCGTTCGGTTTCAGCCAGGAAGACCGCATCACCATTCTGTTCTGCGGTTCGAAGAAGAGCCTGGCCACCGGCGTGCCGATGGCGCAGGTGTTGTTTGCCGGCAGCACGATTGGTGTGTTGATTCTGCCGCTGATGCTGTTCCATCAGATTCAATTGATGGTCTGCGCGGTGTTGGCGCAGCGCTATGCCAAGCGTCCGGAATCGGTGCCGGAGCTGATGGCGCAGGTTGATCCATAATGCAGTGATGCCCGGCGGTCAGCCATCGCGAGCAGGCTCGCTCCCACAGTTGACCGCGCAGGGCATTACAGCGCAAGAATCCTTCAGTCCTGAGTCACGTGTTTCGGGCCGGCCAGTGCCCAGGCAATCAGGCCAAACAACGGCACGAACACGATGGCGATAATCCACACGCCTTTGTTGCTGCCTTTGCCTGCGCTCTTGCGCACGCGGTTGATCGCCCACAATTCAACGATCACAAGAACGACGGCGAGTACGATCCAGACGGGTTCAATTTGCATGGGCTACCTCCTGATGGTCTTTCAGTTAGGTGAGTCCAAGCGCGCAGGGTTCATTTAAATTGTGCCGCTGCCTCCCGAATACTTCACCGCAGCGGCTGCCCGCGACGGCACATTGAGCGTGCGCAACAGCGACGACACATGGATGCGCACGGTGAACGGCGAGATATCCAGTTCCCGGGCGATCTCCTTGTTGGTCTTGCCTTGGGCGATCAGCCGTAACACATCCTGCTGACGCGGGGTGAGGGCGGTGCCGGTCTCCAGCGGCAGCAGCCCGGAAGGCGCGAACCTGACCAGCACTTCGCCTTCGCGGATCGCCAGAATGGCCTGACCGATCTCATCCGGGACAATGTTCTTGCCGATGAAACCGTCGATGCCGGCCGCCATCACCTCACCAATCAATGACTCGTCGTCGACCATCGACACCACGATCAGCGTGGTGCGCGGCAGTTTTCGGCGCAGTTCGGCGAGTTGGCTGATGCAGGTCAGGCCGGGGAAGCGCAGGTCGAGAATCAGTGTGTCCGGCTCGCTGCCGTCGGGCAGCAAGGCCAGCACGGCGTCGAGGTCGCCGGCCTCCTCGATAGTCGCCTCGGGCAACAGGCGCTGCACGGTGCGCCGCATGGCTTCGCGAAACAACGGGTGATCGTCGGCTATGATGATGCGGCATGTCATGACGTGACCCTCCCTGGATCAGCGTGGTTTACGGCATGCACCTTAGCACCGCAAGCGCAGATTGCCTGCCGACCGCTGCTGAATCTGACGACTGTCGCACAAGGACGTTGCCCATGAAGTTCGAGAAAAACACCGAGCTGGATCAGGCCAATCTGCGGATCATCATCGCCAGCATTGCCATGGTTTACATCTGCGTGCTCGGTGTATTGCCGGGTCAGCGCTTCGATGTCTATCTGCCGGTGGTGGTCTACATCACGCTGTTTCTGCTGGCGTCGATTGTCCTGCGCCAAGCCATCGCGCGCTGGCCGGGGCATTACCCGGCGCGACGAATATTCGCGATGATCCACGATTACACCGGCACCTGTTTCGGCCTGGTGCTCGGCGGTGAGGCGGCGTTGCCGCTGTACGCGGTGATCATCTGGGTCAACCTGGGCAACGGCATGCGCTATGGCTCGCGCTATCTTGCGATCGCCACGGGATTGGCGCTGCTGGCGTTGCTGGCGGTTTATCGGTTGACGCCGGTTTGGCAGGCGCAACCGTACATGGTGCTGATGTTGATGCTCACCAGCACCGTGATTCCGTTCTACGCACACTTGCTGCTGGAGCGCACGCGCAAGGCCTCCGAAGAGGCGGTCGCGGCCAATCTGGAAAAGTCGCGGTTTCTCGCCCAGGCCAGCCATGATCTGCGCCAGCCGATTCACTCCATCGGTCTGTTCACGGCGTGCCTGCGTGAATCGCGTCTGGGCGAGCAGGAGCGGCAACTGGTCGACAACATCGACCGTTCGCTGCTCAACGTCTCGCAGTTGTTCCGTTCGATTCTTGACCTCTACACCCTCGACAACGGGCGCATTCTGCCGAGGCTGCAGGTGTTCAATCTCGGCGAGTGGCTGGCCGACCTGATCCGCCAGAACGCCGAGGCGGCACGCTGGGCCGGTGTGGAATTGCGCCTGCGTCCGTGCCAGCACTGGGCACAGAGCGATCCGGCGTTGCTCGCGACCATGGTGCAGAACGTGCTTTCCAATTGCTTCAAATACGGCGCGCAACGCCCGGTACTGATCGGCGTGCGCAAGCGTGGCACCGGGCTGGCCATCGTGATTTATGACCGTGGCAACGGCATTGCCGAGGAGCATCTGCCGAAGGTCTTCGAGGAGTTTTATCGAGTGCGTCAGGTGCGCGACAAGGACGTGGAAGGCGTCGGCCTCGGGCTGTCGATCGTCAAGCGTCTGGGGCAGTTGATCGGCGTCGATGTGGCCTTGCGCTCGCAGCTTGGGCGCGGCACGGCGGTCTCCCTGTATGGCTTGCCGGTGGCCGTGGCGCCGCAGTTGCCGGTCATGCGTGACGATGTGCGGCAGGCCGGCCTGTTGACCGGGCTGAAGGTGTGTCTGGTGGAGGATGATCGCAACGTCTTGCTGGCGACCTCGGCGCTGCTCGAGCGCTGGGGCTGCGTGGTGCAAGGCGAATTGAGCGGGCAGGGGCTGGTCACCGATTGCGACATCATCGTCGCCGATTACGATCTGGGTCCACATTCCACGGGCATCGAGTGCATTGACGAGGTGCGGCGCCAGCGTGGTTTTGCGGTGCCGGCGATGATCATCACCGGGCATGACATCGAGAAAATACAGGCGGCCTTGCAAGACCGCCAAATTGCCATCCTGTCCAAACCGGTACGCCCGGCCGAGCTGCGCGCGACCTTGCGCAGCCTGCGCGACCGGCAAACCGAGCCGGCCGAGCAGGTTTGACTCAACGCTTGCAGAGGTAGTCCTGAGTGATGGTGGTTTGCAGGCAGTTGAACTGGCCCATGGTGCGGCAGATGTTCTTCTCGGAACCGGTCACCTCGGCGTTCTTGTAACCCCAGGTCTTGCAGCGCTCCATCGCCACAGTCAGGCCTTGCGCGGCGTTGGTCTGGCCGCTTTCGAACTGACCCAATTCGTAGGAGACCTGGACCACGCCGTCGTTCTTGCTGCCTCCGGTGGCTTCCCATTGTTTGGGCGTGGCGCAGCCTGTCAGAGCGAGGGCGGTGAGAGTGAGAGTTGCGATCAGGATTTTCATGATGGAACGTAGTCCTTTACCGGGGATGAAGGTTTACTGGATCGGAATCGGCGAGGCGCCTTTGGGCAGGCACGACAGCGGCGGGGTCATGATGCCCATGCTCGCCACCGCGATAATCGCGCCGCTGGGCAACTCGCAGTTGTACTCGCCGGCGGGGGTGTACGCGGTGTAGTAGGTGAGGGTGCTGTCGCTGCGGATGTTGTCGATTTTCGACACCGGTTTACCGATGACCGTCTGGGCCCGTTCTTTCATGCTGGCTTCGGTAGGTTTGGCGGTCTGGCAGCCGCTGGCGCCAAGCAACAAGGCGCTGACGATTGCCACTTTGCAGAGGTTGGAATGCAGTTTCATGGTGTTTCTTCCTTGGTGTTGTTCTGATTTCCAGGCACGACGATCCCGCGCACTGCACAGCGGCAATGTTGGGGAGCATCGGGGGTTGCGAGGGAATATAACGCCGGGTGGCGGGGCGGTCGATTAGCACAAATGTGCTAGTGCCGCAGTGGGAGAGGCGACCCAACGGGTCGCCCCGCACCGATTACTGAGGTGAGTTGAACTGGTCGGAATAGCTGCCGGTCATCAGCGCCGAAGCGACGCGATCAGAACCGACACCGACGCGTGAGTAGGCATAGCGATTGGCGCCGACCTTGTCGGTGCCGTCGGAAGCCAGTGCGCCTGCGCCGACGTGATCGGAGCCATCAGAGGCTACTGCGCCAGCCCCGACGTGATCGGAACCATCCGAGGCGACTGCACCAGCGCCGACATGATCGGAACCGTCCGAGGCGACTGCACCAGCGCCGACATGATCGGAACCGTCCGAGGCGACTGCGCCAGCGCCGACGTGATCGGAACCATCGGAAGCCACTGCACCAGCGCCGACGTGATCGGAACCATCGGACGCCACTGCGCCAGCACCGACATGATCAGAGCCATCGGATGCCACTGCAGCGGCTCCGACATGATCCGAACCATCAGAGGCCACCGCCTGCGGCTGCGCAGCCCAAACCGTTGGCAACATCACGGTCGCCGCGACCGCAAGAATGGCGCCTGACAAAAGCGTGTGTTTCATGATTTTCTCCACGACCCATCAGCCACACAGCATTCGTTGGCCCGGGGTTGACCAGGTTGGCAATTGGCACGGGCGCGCTCGATGGGCGCACGGGTGTCGACGTTTTTGCATGAAACCGCGTTAGCGAACTGAAAAGTATAGATCGGCAAAATGCAGGCGCAGGTGCAACAACATGCAAGCGATAGTCGGTTAACTTCCTTGCACAGGGGCGCTTGAAGGAAATCAGTCTAAAAACACCACCCGGGACGCGATGGCTTTTGCTAGCCTCAAAGGTGTAGGCGAAGACGCAGACTGATGCGCAAGCGGATAGCAAGGGGACGTGGGGCGCGTTCCGAAGGGTACACGGTTAGAAAGATCTCCGCGCTGAGATCCAGCCCTTATGCCGTGTGAGGCAGCAAAGCACCGCTCTTTTTCCATGGTTGCTTTTGTACTGTGAGAGGCCCGATAAACCTTGTAAGCCAGAGACCAGCACTGGCCGCCTACTCGAACACCAAAGCCCGCATTGCTGCGGGCTTTGTCGTTGTTGCAGGGTCAGATTTTGGTCAGCGCGTACGCCAGATCGGCGCGCAGGTCTTCGAGATCTTCGACCCCCACCGACAGACGCACCAGGCCATCGCCGATGCCCAGTTTGGCGCGGGTTTCAGCTGGAATGGTCGCGTGGGTCATGATCGCCGGATGCTCGATCAGGCTTTCAACACCGCCCAGACTCTCGGCCAAGGCAAAGATCTTCACGTTTTCCAGAAAGCGCCGTGCACCCTCCAGATCACTGTTCAGATCCACCGAGATCATCCCGCCAAAACCATGCATCTGCCGTTTGGCCAACTCATGCTGCGGGTGCGACGGCAGGCCCGGGTAGTAGACGCGTTTGACCTGTGGCTGCTGCTCCAGCCACTTGGCCAGTTCCAGCGCGTTGCTGCAATGACGCTCCATGCGCAGCGCCAGAGTCTTCACCCCGCGCAAGGTCAGGAACGCGTCGAACGGCCCGGAAATCGCGCCGACGGCGTTCTGCAGGAAGCCGAGTTTGTCCGCCAGTTCGGCATTCTGCCCAACCACCGCGATACCACCGATCACGTCGGAGTGACCGTTCAGGTACTTGGTGGTCGAGTGCAGCACGATGTCGAAACCCAGCTCCAGCGGGCGCTGGATATAGGGGCTGGCGAAGGTGTTGTCGGCAACGCTGATGATCCCGCGTGCGCGGCAGATGCGCGCAATCGCGGCCAGATCCGACAGGCTCAGCAGCGGATTGGTCGGCGACTCGACAATCACCAGGCGGGTGTCGTCCTGCAGAGCCGCTTCGAACGCCGCCAAGTCAGTCAGATCGACGTAGCTGAAGCGATGCCCGGCACTGCGCTGACGGACCTTGTCGAACAGGCGGAACGTGCCGCCGTACAGGTCATTGCCGGAGATCACATGCGAACCGGCATCGATCAGTTCGAGCACGGTGGAAATCGTCGCCAGCCCGGACGCGAACGCGAACGCGCGGGTGCCACCTTCCAGATCCGCCACGCAACGCTCCAGGGCAAAACGCGTCGGGTTGTGCGAGCGCCCGTAGTCGAAGCCTTTGTGCACGCCGGGGCTGTCTTGCAGGTAAGTCGAGTTGGCGTAGATCGGCGGCATCAGCGCGCCGGTGGTCGGGTCAGGCGTTTGCCCGGCATGGATCACCCGGGTCGCGAAGCCTTGGGATTTATCGTCGTGCTGACTCATGCGAGGGATCTCCGTAATTGGTTGAGCATGTCGGTGCGGGTAATCAGGCCGTGGAAGCCCGAAGCATCGGCGATGATCGCGACGAGGCCGCGACTGAGCACCGCTTCCAGCTCGGCGAGGTTGGCACCGGGGGCGAGGGTTTGCAGTTTGTCGGTCATCACGCTGGAGACCGATTGACTGAAGCGCGCGGCGTCCTCGTGCACGGGCAGCAGGATGTCGGATTCGTCGATCACGCCGACCAGTTGTTTGCCTTCAACCAGCACCGGCAATTGCGAAACATCCGCCAGGCGCATGCGCTGGAACGCGGTCAGCAGGGTGTCGTCGGGGCCGACGCTGATCACGCGGCCATCTTCGAAGCGCCGGGCGATCAGATCGCGCAGGTCGCCATAGCGCTTGCGCTGCAACAGGCCTTGATCGGTCATCCACTGGTCGTTGTAAACCTTGGACAGATAGCGCGTGCCGGTGTCGCAGACGAAGCTGACCACGCGTTTCGGCTCGGTCTGTTCGCGGCAGTAACGCAGCGCGGCGGCGAGCAGGGTGCCGGTGGACGACCCCCCGAGAATGCCTTCGGCCTTGAGCAACTGGCGGGCGTGATCGAAGCTTTCTTCGTCGCTGATCGAGTAGGCGTGGCGCACGCTGGTGAGGTCGGTGATCGATGGAATGAAATCCTCACCGATGCCTTCCACCGCCCACGACCCGGGCGTTGGCATCGTGCCGTCGCGGCTGTACTGAGCCATCACCGAACCCACCGGGTCGGCGAGGACCATTTCCAGATCCGGCTGTACCCGTTTGAAGAAACGGCTCAGCCCGGTCAAGGTGCCGGCGGAACCGACGCCGACCACGATCGCGTCCAGATCATGCTCGGTCTGCGCCCAGATCTCCGGCGCGGTGCTGCACTCGTGTGCCAGCGGGTTGGCGGGGTTGTTGAACTGGTCGGCGAAGAACGCGCCGGGAATGTCTTTGGCCAGGCGTGCGGCCACGTCCTGGTAATACTCGGGGTGGCCCTTGCCTACGTCGGAGCGGGTGATGTGCACTTCGGCGCCCATGGCTTTCAAGTGCAGGACTTTCTCGGTGGACATCTTGTCCGGGACTACCAGCACCACGCGGTAGCCTTTGGCCCGGCCGACCAGCGCCAGACCCAGGCCGGTGTTGCCGGCGGTGGCCTCGACGATGGTGCCACCCGGTTGCAGGCGCCCGTCGCGTTCAGCGGCGTCGATCATCGCCAGACCGATGCGATCCTTGATCGAGCCGCCGGGGTTTTGTGATTCCAGTTTGAGAAACAGTGTGCAGAGGCCGGTATCGAAGCGGGTAACCTGTACCAGCGGCGTATTGCCGATCAGCCCAAGTACGGCAGGGCGTGAATCCTTTGACATTTCTTCACCTCTTGTAGTGGTGTTGATCGCGTTCCATTCGCGGGGAAAAGCTCGCGTGCAACATAGGCTTAGACATGATCCGTCGCAACCTTTAACCCGCCGCTGCGCCAGCCATTTCGATCTAACCATAGAACAGAATCGCAGCCTGCAAGCGCCCGGTTTCAGAGGGTTTACATCAAGGCGCCATCGAGTATTGAAAGGGCGTCGTGAGCTTCGCCTGCAGCTTGATCTGCGGATGAATATCCTGCAGGGCAAACCGTGTTTTCAGCGGAAAAACAGCTCACATCTGATCATGAGAGAAACTCGTGATCATCAAGATTAAAATGAGTTTGTCTCACTAGTGCTTGATCTCGACAATGGCCGTCATCATCAAGACATTGGAGTTGTTTGTCATGGCACTGGCCCATTCCCTCGGATTTCCGCGCATTGGTCGCGACCGCGAACTGAAAAAAGCGCAAGAGGCGTTCTGGAAAGGAGAACTGAACGAGGCCGGCCTGCGTGAAGTGGGTCGTGAACTGCGCAAGGCCCACTGGGATCTGCAGAAAAACGCCGGCATCGAGCTGCTGCCGGTAGGCGATTTCGCCTGGTACGACCAGGTGCTGACCCACTCGCTGATGTTCGGGGTGGTTCCCGAGCGCTTCCGACCGCACGACGGCAAAGCCACGCTGCAAACCTTGTTCGGCATGGCCCGTGGTGTCAGCGACAGTTGCTGCGGCGGTGCCCATGCGCAGGAAATGACCAAGTGGTTCGACACCAACTACCACTATCTGGTACCGGAATTCAGTGCCGATCAACAGTTCCAGCTCGGCTGGGAACAGTTGTTCGAAGAAGTCGAAGAGGCCCGCGCACTGGGGCATAACGTCAAACCGGTGATCATCGGCCCACTGACTTATCTATGGCTGGGCAAGGCCAAAGGCGCCGAGTTCGACAAGCTGGAATTGCTTGATCGCCTGCTGCCGCTGTACGGACATATCTTTGCGCGCCTCGCCGCCCTTGGTGTGGAATGGGTGCAGATCGACGAGCCGATTCTGGTGCTCGACTTGCCGCAGGAGTGGAAGAATGCTTTCGAGCGTGCCTATAACCAGATCCAGCGTGATCCGCTGAAGAAACTGCTCGCCACTTACTTCGGTGGTCTGGAAGAAAACCTCGGTCTGGCCGCCAATCTGCCGGTCGACGGTTTGCACATCGACCTGGTACGTGCAGCGGAACAGTACCCGACCATCCTTGATCGCCTGCCGGCCTACAAGGTGCTGTCGCTGGGTGTGGTCAACGGCCGCAACGTCTGGCGCTGCGACCTGGAACATGCGTTGGCGACGTTGCAGCATGCGCATGAGCGTCTGGGGGATCGGTTGTGGGTGGCGCCATCGTGCTCGCTGCTGCACAGCCCGGTGGATTTGGGCCGCGAAGACCAGCTCGATGCCGAGCTGAAAAGTTGGCTGGCGTTTGCCGTGCAGAAGTGCGAAGAAGTCGCCGTGCTGGCGCAGGCGGTCAACGAGCCGGAGGCGCCGAAAGTGCTCCGCGCCTTGGCCCAAAGTCGCTCGGTACAGACCAGCCGTGCCGCCTCGCCACGTATCCACAAACCGGCAGTGCAGGCCCGTGTGGCGGCCATTACCGCGCAGGACAGCCAGCGCCAATCGCCGTTTACCCAGCGCATCGCCAAGCAGCGCGCCGGCCTCGATCTGCCACTGTTTCCGACCACGACTATCGGTTCGTTTCCGCAAACTGCGTCGATCCGCCTCGCTCGCCAGTCATTCAAGCAGGGCAAACTGAGCGAAGCCGAATACACCGAAGCGATGTACAGCGAAATCCGCCACGCCGTGCAAATCCAGGAACAGCTGGGCCTCGATGTGCTGGTGCACGGTGAAGCCGAGCGCAACGACATGGTCGAGTACTTCGCCGAGCAACTCGACGGCTACGTATTCACCCGTTTTGGTTGGGTGCAGAGCTACGGTTCGCGCTGCGTGAAACCGGCGGTGATCTTCGGTGATCTGAGCCGCCCGCAAGCCATGACCGTGGACTGGATCCGCTACGCCCAGGGCCTGACCGACAAGGTCATGAAAGGCATGCTGACGGGACCTGTGACCATGCTGATGTGGTCGTTCCCGCGTGAAGACGTGTCCCGTGAAGTGCAGGCACGGCAACTGGCGCTGGCGATCCGTGACGAAGTGGTGGATCTGGAAGCCGCCGGGATCAAGATCGTGCAGATCGACGAAGCCGCCTTCCGCGAAGGTCTGCCGCTGCGCCGCGCGCAATGGCAGCACTATCTGGACTGGGCAACCGAAGTGTTCCGCCTGTGTGCCTCCGGTGTACGCGACGAAACGCAGATCCATACGCACATGTGCTACAGCGAGTTCAATGATGTGATCGAGTCCATCGCCGCCATGGACGCCGATGTGATCACCATCGAAACCTCGCGTTCGGATATGGAATTGCTCGATGCCTTTGAAGCATTCGACTACCCGAACGAGATCGGGCCGGGCGTCTACGACATCCATTCGCCGCGGGTGCCGGATGCTTCGGAAATGGCCAATCTGCTGCGCAAGGCAGCGCAGCGGATTCCGGCGGAACGGTTGTGGGTCAACCCGGATTGCGGTCTGAAAACCCGTGGCTGGCCGGAGACTGAAGCGGCGCTGGTGCACATGGTCACCGCCGCCCGCCAGTTGCGCAAAGAATTGGCCTGAGGAAACAACCACCAAACCCTGTGGGAGCGAGCCTGCTCGCGAAGGCGGCGTGTCAGTCGAATAATGTTTCTCTGATACACCGCTTTCGCGAGCAGGCTCGCTCCCACAATGGGTTCAGTGATCGGTCAGTGACGGCTCATCAAGCCGTGCAACACACCGAGGCGCAGCCCCGGTTCCGACGGCGCCATCTGCGAAATGCCGAATACCTTGAACGCCGCCAGCATCAGCACCAGCCCTCCCGGGAGGATGCTCTGGCGATGCGGTTGCAGACCGGCGAGCTTCAGTTGTTGAACGTTCTTCACCTTCAGCAGCAACAGCGACAGGCGCAACAACCCGCCATAGGTAATGCCGTCCTGACCGAAATCGTTCAAGCGATTGGCTTTAAGCACTTTCGCCAGCATCCGCGCCGTGCCCGACGAGCCAATAGTCTGCTGCCAGCCCTGCGCGCGATAGCGGCGGGCGACTTTTTCGAATTGCAGGATCGCCACGCGCTCGGCTTCCTGCAGTGCACCGGGAGCAATGCGCCCGTCGGGGAAATAGCGTGCGCCCAGGCTACCGCTGCCAATGGCGATGCTTTCGGTGAGCAGCGGTTGCGACCCCTGGCCGAGAATCAGCTCGGTGGAACCACCGCCAATGTCTACCACCAGCCGCATGTCCTCCGCCCCCGGTAGGGAGTGGGCGACGCCGGCATACACCAGTTGCGCCTCTTCATGGCCCGAAATGACGTCGATGCGAAACCCGAGATGGCGTTCGGCACTGTGCAGAAACAACTGCGCATTGTCGGCCTCGCGCACCGCGCTGGTCGCCACTGCCCGCACCTTGCCAGCCTCGAAGCCGCGCAGTTTCTTGCCGAACCGCGCCAGCGCCTGCCAGCCACGATCCAGTGCCATTTCGTCCAGTGCACCGCCGTCGAAGCCTTCGGCCAGCCGCACCGGTTCACGCAGGGTTTTGACTTCCTGAATCATGAAGCCTTTTCGACTGCGAACCGACTGGCCGATCATCAGGCGAAACGCATTCGAGCCCAGGTCGATGGCGGCAAACAGCGAGGCGTCTTCTTTCATGGGAATCCCTGCAAGCATCCGTCGAAGGCTCAAGACGGTTTGCGAGGATTCTGCGATGCGCTTGATGACATCCTGATGACGGGGCAGGGGCGGTTCAGTGAATTGTTGGTTGTCATGACACTGTCATTATCCGGCGACTATCCTGACGCCAATACATCGCGTGTTCTTAAAGTTTTTGCTGCCTCTTTGGGCAGCTTTTTTTTGCCCGCGATTTGGCAAGCCGTGCGCAAGGTTTGCAATCGTGGGCGTCCCTTGGCTAATATACGATCCATATACACTTCGTATCGGATTCGGATATGGGCATCGTAAAGATTTCAGAAGACATGCACGAGAACCTGCGCATCTCCAGCACCGCGCTCAGCCGCTCGATCAACGCGCAGGCCGAGCACTGGATGCGCATCGGCATGCTCGCCGAGCTGCACCCCAACCTCGACCACAGCGCCATTTGCCGCTTGCTGATCCGCGCCGAACAGAACGGCGGGCTGGATCTGCATCAACTGACTCAGGAAGCCGTCAGCGCATGAGAAATCAGATCAAGATCAATACCCCTGCGGAAATCGCGAAGTCGCGCGCGGCGGGCAAACTCGCCGCCGAAGTGCTGGCGATGCTGGTGCCCCATGTGAAGGCCGGGGTGACCACCGATGAGCTGGATCGCCTGTGCAACGACTACATCGTCAACGTGCAAAAAGCGATTCCGGCCAACGTCGGTTATCACGGCTTCCCGAAAACCGTCTGCGCCTCGGTCAACGACGTGGTGTGCCACGGCATCCCGTCGGGCACGCCGCTGAAGGATGGCGACATCGTCAACCTCGACATCGCGGTTATCAAGGATGGCTGGTTCGGCGACACCAGCCGCATGTACGTGGTCGGCGAGGCGACGCCTGAAGCACAACACCTGATCAAGACCACCTACGACGCGATGTGCGCGGGCATCCGCATGGTGCGTCCGGGCGCGACGCTGGGTGACATCGGCCATGCGATCCAGAGCCTTGCGGAGAAAGAAGGTTTCAGCGTGGTGCGCGAGTATTGCGGGCATGGCATTGGCAAGGTGTATCACGATGAACCGCAGATCCTGCATTACGGTTTTCCCAATCAGGGCATGAAGCTCAAGGCGGGGATGATCTTCACCGTCGAACCCATGCTCAATGCCGGCAAGCGCCATGTGAAGAACATGCCGGATGGCTGGACCGTGCTGACCAAGGATGGCTCCTTGTCGGCGCAGTGGGAGCATATGGTCGCGGTGACCGAAACCGGCTTCGAAATCCTCACCGCCTGGCCGGACGCAATGGAAGGTTTCACCCCGATCGCCTGAACACCACCAGACCCCTGTGGGAGCGGGCTTGCTCGCGAATGCGGTGTGTCATTCAACATAAACAGTGACTGACACGTCGCCTTCGCGAGCAAGCCCGCTCCCACAGGGGGGATTTGCGGTGCTGCCGAGATCCTCAGTGAGAACCGGCGGCTTTGTTGAGGTCGCTTTCAGCCCATTCGGTGTAGACGCAGGCATCCGCCGTGGCCCAGCGCACTCGCACCGGATCGCCAGCCTTGAGCGGCATGCCCGCCGCCGACAGCGCTTTCACCGTCATCGAAGTACCGCCCGAAGTCACCACGCTGCAGGTCTGGCTCTCGCCAAGAAACAACACTTCCACCACCTGCGTCGACACCTCATTCCAACCCGCTGCCAGCGGCTCAGCGCTCGCCTGCTGCACGCTCAGCGCCAAAGCCTTTTCCGGCCGCACCATCAACAACACGTCCTGATCGGTGTGCAGCCCGGCGGTCAGGCGAATCGACAATGACTGTCCTTCAAACGAAGCCGCCGCATTGCCCTGCGCCTTGAGCTTGAGGAAGTTCGAGTTGCCGAGGAATGACGCGACAAACGCGTTCGGCGGATTCTGATACAGGTCATAACCGCTGCCCAAACCAACAATCTTGCCGTGACTGAAAATCGCGATGCGCTGCGACAGGCGCATGGCTTCTTCCTGATCGTGGGTCACGTAGACGATGGTGATGCCCAGGCGCCGATGCAGCTGGCGCAGTTCATCCTGCAGGTCTTCACGCAGTTTTTTGTCCAGCGCACCGAGCGGTTCGTCCATCAGCAGAATGCGTGGCTCGTAAACCAGCGCCCGGGCGATGGCAACGCGTTGCTGTTGCCCGCCAGAGAGTTGCGAAGGGCGGCGATGGGCGAATTGTTCGAGCTGCACCAGTTTCAACATCGCATCGACACGCTTGTCACGTTCGGCGGCGGCGAGTTTGCGGATCGCCAGCGGAAAGGCGATGTTGTCGCGCACCGACAGGTGCGGGAACAGCGAATAGCGCTGGAACACCATGCCAATGTCGCGCTTGTGCGGCGGCACGTTGACCAGCGACTGACCGTTGACCAGGATCTCGCCGCAGCTCGGGGTTTCGAACCCGGCGAGCATCGACAGCGTGGTGCTTTTGCCCGAGCCGCTGGAGCCGAGGAAGGTCAGGAACTCGCCGTCCTTGATGTCCAGCGAGATGTTGTCGACGGCGGCAAAGTCGCCGTAGTGCTTGTTCAGATTGCGCAGGCTGACCAGGGGTTTGTCGTTCTGCTGGGATGCGTCTTTGATCACGGCACTCATGTCGTACTCCTGGGCGCTCAGGCGCGGATTTCGTTGCGCCGGCGCAGCGCGGCGGCGATCACCATGACCAATACCGACAGGCCGATCAGCAGCGTCGAAGCGACGGCGATCACCGGGGTCAGGTCCTGGCGCAGGGTGGTCCACATTTTCACGGGAAGAGTTTGCAGGGTCGGGCTAGCCATCATCACGCTGAGCACTACTTCGTCCCACGAAACCAGAAAGGCGAAGAGGGCGCCGGCCACCATGCCCGGGCGAATCGCCGGGAACGTCACCTTGAACACCGCTTGCAGGCGTGAGGCACCGCAGATCACCGCCGCGTCTTCAATCGACTGATCCAACAGCTTCAGCGAGTTGATGATCGAGATGATGGTGAACGGCAGCGCGACGATCACATGGCTGACCACGAACGCAAACATGGTCCCGGTGTAACCGAGCTTGAGAAACAGCGCGTACACCGCCACGGCGATGATCACCAGCGGCACGATCATCGGCAGGGTGAACAGGCCGTAGAGCATTTCCCGTCCGGGAAAACGCCCGCGCACCAGAGCAAATGCGGTTGGCAGACCGAGGGCCACGGCGCAGATTGTGGTCAACACGGCGACCTTGAGGCTGGCCGCCGCAGCGCTCATCCAGTCGGCGTTGGAGAAGAACTGGCCGTACCATTTCAGCGTCCAGCCCGGCGGCGGGAACACCAGCCACTGCGATGAGCCGAACGACAGCAGGACGATGAAGACTATCGGCAACAGCAGGAACAGGCCGATCAAACCGGTGGTTGCGTAGAGCCCGAAACGCATCCGCCGGCTCATGGCATTGGGAGTCAGGAGCATCTCGGCTTACCTCGCGTTGCTGGCGCCAACCGGGGATTCCGGCTGAAGCTTCAGGTAGAAGTAGAACAGCACCAGCGTGATCGCGATCAGCAACGCAGCGCCGGCACTGGCCAGGCCCCAATTGAGGAACGATTGCACCTGCTGAATGATGAACTCCGGCAGCATCATGTTCTGCGCCCCGCCGAGCAGCGCCGGGGTGACGTAGTAACCGAGCGACATCACGAACACCATCAACCCGCCGGACGCCAGACCCGGCCGGCACAGCGGCAGGAACACCCGGAAGAAATTGGTCCAAGGACTCGCGCCGCAGATCGAGCCGGCCTGCAGGATCATCGGATCGATGGCCTGCATGGTCGCCTGCAACGGCAGGACGATGAACGGGATCATGATGTAGCTCATGCCGATCACCACACCGGTCAGGTTGTGCACCATTTCCAGCGGCTGATCGATGATGCCCAGCGCCATCAGCGCCTTGTTGATCACCCCCGAGGCCTGCAGCAATACCAGCCACGAATAGGTGCGGGCGAGCAGGCTGGTCCACATCGACAGCAGCACGATGTTGAGGATCCAGCGGCCCCAGCCGCGCGGTACCAGAGTGATAGCCCAAGCCAGCGGGAAGCCCAGCAACAGGCTGAAAATCGTTACCAGTCCGGCCACGGAAAAGGTGTTGAGCAGCACCCGTGCATACGCCGAGTTGGCGAACAGTTGTTCATAGTTGCCAAGGCCTGGGGTCGGTTCCAGTACGCCGCGCAACAGCAGGCCAATTAACGGCGCGAGGAAGAACAAACCGAGGAACAATAGCGCCGGGACGAGATTGCCAGCACCTTTCCAGCGTTGTCTGAGGGAGGGGGTCGAGCCGGCAGCGCCCTTGGCGCTCCCGGTCACCGTTGCAGGACGGGGCGCAGTGGCCGCCATTTTCATTTGACCAGCCATTCGTTCCACCGTGTCGCGATGGCTTGACCGTTCTTGGCCCAGTACGCGAAATCAAGAGTGATCTGATCCTTGGCGTAAGCCGTCGGCAGGTTCGGGGCCAGCACCGAGTCCAGGCGCGCCACGCTGTCGACGTTGACCGGGGCGTAGGCGGTCAGGTTGGAGAAGTCGGCCTGGCCTTTGGCACTGCTGGCGTTGGCCAGAAACTTCATCGCCGCGTCCTTGTTTTTCGAGCCTTTTGGAATTACCAGAATGTCGGCCATGACCAGGTTCTGTTTCCAGCTCACGCCGACCGGTGCGCCGTCTTCCTGCAGGGCGTGAATGCGGCCGTTCCAGAACTGGCCCATGCTCGCTTCACCGGAGGCCAGCAGTTGCTGCGACTGCGCGCCGCCGCCCCACCAGACGATGTCTTTCTTGATGGTGTCGAGTTTCTTGAAGGCGCGATCCAGATCCAGCGGGTAGAGCTTGTCAGCCGCTACGCCGTCGGCCAGCAGCGCCAGTTCGAGCACGCCGGGGCTCGGCCATTTGTACAGGGCGCGTTTGCCGGGGTAGGTCTTGGTGTCGAACAGCGCGGTCCAGTCTTGCGGCTTGGCCGCGCCGAGCTTGCCTTCGTTGTAGCCGAGGACGAAGGAGAAGAAGAACGAGCCGACGCCGTAATCGCTGACGAAACGCGGGTCGATCTTGTCGCGCTGGATGACTTTGAAATCGAGGGGTTCGAGCAGGCCTTCAGCGGCGGCACGCAGGGCGAAATCGGCTTCGACATCGACCACGTCCCATTGCACGTTGCCGCTCTCGACCATGGCCTTGAGTTTGCCGTAGTCGGTCGGGCCATCCTGCACCACGGTGATGCCGCTGGCCTTGCTGAACGGATCGGCCCAGGCCTGTTTCTGCGCATCCTGGGTGCTACCGCCCCAGCTGACGAAGTTCACGCTTTCGGCGGCCATTGCAGCCTGGCCGGTCACGCTCAGCAGTCCCGCAAAAAGGATTGCGGTTGCAGCTTTGTTCAACACCATTTTTACGCCCTCATTGTTGTGTTTTTGAGCGGGCTTGCGTTGTTGCCCGCCTGTCGGGAGCAGTAGCCGGACGGTTTTTCAGGTCGCACGGTCTATGGAATATCATATTATGGTATTCCAAACTTTGTGCAAGCACTTTGCCTTACCGGTTATCTGGCGGATGGGCTTTTTGTGAGCTCGAGGGAATTAAATTGAAATGCAAAACCCTGTAGGAGTGAGCCTGCTCGCGAAAGCGGTGTGACGTTCTGCGATGATGTTGGCTGATCCACCGCTATCGCGAGCAGGCTCACTCCTACAGTTGGAATTGTGGTTGGCGTGGATTATTCGCTGAAGGGAATGCTCTCGACCACTTCCAGGTCATACCCGGTCAGCCCCGCATATTTCAATGGCGGCCCAAGATGCCGCAGCTTGCCCACCCCCAGGTTCTGCAGAATCTGCGCCCCGGTACCCACCTCCGAATAAATCCGCGATTGCGAGCGGCTGAACTGCCGCGGCGGCTGGGTCAATTGCGGCACGCGCTCCAGTAGCGCCTGCGACGATTCATGATTGGCCAACACCACCACAACGCCATGACCTTCCGCCGCGACCCGTTGCAACGCCGCCCACAGCGTCCAGTTGCTTGGCCCGCTGTACTCGGCGCCGACCAGATCACGCAGCGGATCAATCACATGCACGCGCACTAGCGTCGGCTCTTCGCGGCGCAGATCGCCCATGACCATCGCCATGTGCACGCCACCCTCGATGCGGTCTTCAAAGGTGATCAGACGGAACGTGCCGTGCACCGTCGGCAGCTCACGTTCGCCGATGCGTTCGATGGTGTGCTCGGTGCTGAGGCGATAGTGGATCAGGTCAGCGATGGTGCCGATCTTGATCCCGTGCTTGCGGGCGAACACTTCCAGATCCGGGCGGCGGGCCATGGTGCCGTCGTCGTTCATCACCTCGACGATCACCGAGGCCGGGGTGAAACCGGCGAGGCGGGCAAGGTCGCAGCCGGCTTCGGTGTGGCCGGCGCGGGTCAGCACGCCGCCTTCCTTGGCGCGCAGCGGGAAGATGTGCCCAGGCTGCACCAAGTCTTCGGCGCGGGCGTCTTTGGCCACAGCGGCCGCGACCGTGCGTGCGCGGTCAGCTGCAGAAATGCCAGTGGTGACCCCGACCGCCGCTTCAATCGACACGGTAAACGCGGTACTGAACACGCTGCCGTTGCTCGGCACCATTTGCTCAAGGCCCAGGCGCTGGCAGTGCTCGTCAGTCAGTGTCAGGCAAATCAGCCCGCGCGCCTCACGCGCCATGAAGCTGATCGCCTCGGGTGTGCAGCAGTCGGCGGCCAGCAGCAGGTCGCCTTCGTTTTCCCGATCTTCGTCATCGACCAGCAGGACCATTTTGCCGAGGCGATAATCTTCGAGGATTTCTTCGATGCTGTTGAAGGCCATGCTGGACTCTCAGGGTTTGTTGGAAATATATTGGTATACCATAATACAAAATCAACAAAGAGGTCACTATGAAGGCGTACTGGATTGCCCACGTGGATGTCGACGATGCCGAGCATTACAGCCAATACACCCAGCGCGCACCGGCAGCCTTCGCCGCGTTCGGCGCGAAGTTTCTGGCCCGGGGCGGACGCAGCGAAGCGCTGGAGGGCAGAGCTACTCCTCAGCGTAGCGTGGTGATCGAATTCGAGAACTATGAGAAGGCCGTGGCGTGCTACCACTCGGCGGCGTATCAGGAGGCGAAACGTTATCGCGAGGAATGGGCGAGGGCGGAGATCGTCATCGTAGAAGGCATCGCACCACTTTAAGCAACACCGCTAAACACTGTGGGAGCGAGCCTGCTCGCGAAAGCGGTCGTTCATTCAACATTTGTATCGACTGACCCGACGCCTTCGCGAGCAGGCTCGCTCCCACAGGGGGATAGGTGGTGATCAGCGGATAAAGTGGATCTTCCCGCTGTCATCATTGCCCATGTAGATCCCATACACCCCGGCCTGACGCTCCTCGATGTAACGCTCGAGAATCTGCCGGATCGCCGGGTAATAGATCTGCTCCCACGGAATGTCCTCAGGGGCGAAGAATTTGTAGTCCAGGGTTTCCGGGCCGAACTGGCCGGTGATCTCCAGCGCGAGGGCGCGGAAGATGATGTACACCTCGCTGATCTTCGGCACGCTGAAAATCGAGTATGGCGAGACGATTTCCGCGCGCACGCCGCTTTCTTCCCAGACTTCGCGCAGCGCCGCCTGCTCGGTGGTTTCGCCGCTTTCCATGAAGCCGGCCGGCAGTGTCCAGGTGCCCGGACGCGGTGGGATCGCCCGTTGGCACAAGAGGTATTTGCCGTCCTGCTCGATGATGCAGCCGGCGATGATTTTCGGATTGACGTAGTGGATGTAGCCGCAGCCGCGGCACATCAGGCGCTCGTGCGTATCGCCCGGCGGTACCTGCTGACCGAGGTCAGGGCCACCGCATTTCGGGCAAAAGCTCGGGCTGAACATGTCAGTGACCTATACGCGGTTCTTTCAGCGCGATCGGCAGGGTGATGTTCGGCGTGGCGCCGGTCTCTTCCTGTTTGCGCTTGAGATAATCGAGGGCCACGGCCGCAGCGGCGCGCACGTGATCGACACAGGCCTGATGCGCCGCCAGCGGATCACCGCTCTTGATCGCCTCGACCATTTTTTCCATCTCGTGGTTACTGGCGCCGCGCCGGTTTTCCTGGGACACCGAGGTCGCCCGCAGGTAGCTGATGCGCGCTTGCAACTGGCGTAATTGAGTGGCCGCAACGTGGTTGCCCGAGCCTTCGAGCAGCACGTCGTAGAAGCCCTGCACCGAGTCGATCACCTGCTGCAGTTCGCCGTCCTTGAGCGCCTTGCGGTTCTCGTCGAGGGCTTTTTCCAGGGCCTTGATGTCCTTGGCCTTGGCACGCAGGGTGAACAGCTGGACGATCAGACCTTCGAGCACGCAGCGCAGCTCATAGATGTCGACCGCATCGGCGAGGGTAATGATCGCCACCCGTGGGCCTTTGGCATCGGCGAACTCGACCAGACCTTCGGACTCCAGGTGACGCAAGGCTTCGCGCACCGATGTGCGGCTGACACCGAGGCGATCGCACAGATCGCGTTCGACCAGACGATCACCGGGCATGAGCTGGAAATTCATGATCGCGCTACGCAGTTTATCCAGCACGATTTCGCGCAGGGTAACGGGGTTGCGATTGACCTTGAAGCTGTCGTCGAGTGGCTGGCGTTTCATGGGGTCCGCTCTTTAAGTTGGCTGTCCATGCCAGACGGGCATCTAAACAGCCGAGGGGTTAACTGGAGGCCTCGGCGTCGGCTTCGGCGAAGGCTTCACGGGCGAGCCGGAAACTGTCCACGGCTGCCGGGACGCCGCAATAAATACCGACCTGAAGCAGAATTTCGCGTATTTGCTCACGACTCAGGCCGTTACGCAAGGCGCCGCGCACATGCAGCTTGAGTTCGTGCGGGCGGTTGAGCGCCGAGATCATCGCCAGGTTGATCATGCTGCGCTCCTTGAGCGACAAACCTTCGCGACCCCAGACATGGCCCCAGCAGTATTCGGTGACCATTTCCTGCAGTGGGCGGGTGAAGTCGTCGGCGTTGTCGATGGAGCGCTGCACGTAGGCTTCGCCCAGCACCTGGGTGCGGATTTTCAGGCCTTTTTCGTACTTTTCGTTACTCATCATTCCTCCCATCACCATAAATCCCTTGTAGGAGTGAGCCTGCTCGCGATAGCGGTGGATCAGTCGACATCAATGTTGAATGTCAGTCCGCTATCGCGAGCAGGCTCACTCCTACAGGGATTGTGTGAATCCATCAGGCCAGGGTTGGCAACGGGCCAAGTTTGCCCTTGTGATAAATCATCGGCGTCACCGGTTGCTCGGGCAGGATCAGGTTCTTCACCGCGCCGACAATGATCGCGTGATCACCACCGTCGTATTCACGCCACAACTCGCATTCGATGATCGCCGTGGCCTTGGCGAGGATCGGGTTACCGAGTTCGCTCAAATGCCACTCGATGTGCTTGGCCTTGTCCTTGCCTTTACCGGCGAAGGCGTAGGCCTCGGCGGTCTGGTCGGCGGACAGCAAATGGATCGCGAACTTCTTGCTGTCGCGCAGCACCGGGTAGGTGTCGGAAGCGTAGTTGGGGCAGAACAGCACCAGCGCCGGATCAATCGACAGCGCACTGAAGGCGCTGGCGGTGATGCCGACGATGGCGCCCTCCGGGTCGAGGGTGGTGACCACCGTGACCCCGGAAGGAAACGAGCTCATGACGTCTTTGTAAATGCCGGGTTCGATCATGTCGCAGGACTCCTAGCGCATCACAAACGGATCAGGCATCGGCGCCTGAGAGAGATTGATCCACACCGTTTTCAGTTCGGTGTAGGCCAGCACCGAATCGATGCCGCTTTCGCGTCCATAGCCACTGTTCTTGAAGCCGCCGATCGGCGCCATCGCCGACACCGCACGGTAGGTATTTACCCAGATGATTCCCGAACGCACATCCCGCGCCAGACGATGGGCGCGGCCCAGGTCGCGAGTCCAGATGCCGGCGGCGAGGCCGAATTGCGAGTCGTTGGCGATTGCCAGCGCCTCGGCTTCGTCTTTGAAGCGAATCACCGATGCCACCGGGCCGAAGACTTCTTCCTGCATGATCTTCATCGAGTTGCGGTCGCACTCGAACAGCGTCGGCTCGTAGAACCAGCCGTCACCCAGATCGGTGGGGCGCTTGCCGCCGGTGCGCAACCGCGCGCCTTCAGCAAGGGCGTCAGCCACCAGATCTTCGACCACCGCCAGTTGCTGCGCGGTGGCCATCGGGCCCATTTCGCTGTGGTCTTCCTGCGGGTTGCCGATGCGGATGCGCTGGGCGCGATCGACCAGGCGGTTGACGAACTCGTCGTAGATTTCGTCCTGCACCAACAAACGTGAGCCGGACACGCAGCTCTGGCCCGAGGCCGCATAGATCCCGGCAATCGCGCCGTTGATCGCGCTGTCCAGATCGGCGTCGGCGAAGATGATGTTCGGCGATTTGCCGCCGAGTTCCAGCGACAGCTTGGCGAAGTTCTCGGCGCTGCTGCGCACCACATGCCGGGCCGTGGCCGCGCCGCCGGTGAAGGCGATCTTGCGGATCAGCGGATGGCGGGTGAGGGCGGCGCCGGTGCTCGGCCCGTAACCGGTGACAACGTTGACCACACCCGGCGGAATCCCGGCTTCGAGGGCCAGACGTGCCAGCTCAAGGATGGTCGCCGAGGCGTGCTCGGACGGTTTGATCACGATGGTGTTGCCGGCGGCGAGGGCCGGGGCCAGTTTGATCGCGGTCAGGTACAGCGGGCTGTTCCACGGAATGATCGCGGCAACCACACCCATCGCTTCGTGCACGGTGTAGGCAAACAGGTCGGGCTTGTCCAGCGGCAGGGTGCCGCCTTCGAGCTTGTCGGCGAGGCCTGCGGTGTAGTGGAAGAACTCCGGCAGATAGCCGACCTGACCACGGGTTTCGCGGATCAGCTTGCCGTTGTCGCGACTTTCCAGCTGCGCCAGTTGTTCCTTGTTTTCTGCGATCAGGTCACCGAGACGCCGCAGCAGTTTGCCGCGTGCGGTGGCGGTCAGGCCGCGCCAGGCCGGGCTGTCGAAGGCAGTCTGCGCCGCTTGCACGGCGCGTTCGACGTCGGCTTCATCGGCATCGGGCAGTTCGGCCCAGGCTTGCGCGCTGGCCGGGTTGAGGCTTTCGAAGGTCTTGCCGGAGAGGGCATCGACCCATTCTCCGCCGATGCACATCTGGAAGCGTGCGAGTGTCATGCAACGATCCCCTTTATATGGTTTTGTCGGGAGTGTGCGTAGTCGAGAAATTCCAGCAGCGTCTGGTTGACCAGGCGCGGCGACTCTACCGGCATCATATGCCGTTGCTCGGGCAGCACCGCAACCTTCGCGCCGGGGATGCGCCGGGCCAGTTGCTCGGCCATTTCCGGGGTTGAACCGGGGTCGAGTTCGCCGGTGGCGATCAGCGTCGGCGCCTGGATGCTGCCGAGGTCGTCGGCGCGGTACATGTCCTGCGTGGCGAACAATTCGTAGGTGGTCAGGTAACCCTGCGGATCGTTGCCGGCCAGGGTCTGACGAATGGCCGCGATCTGCGCCGGGTTGGCCGCCTGATATTCACGGCTGAACCAGCGTGACAGCGCCGCTTCGGCGTTGGCATCCGGCCCGTGTTCCGCAGCTTGTGCAGTGCGCGCGATGACCCCGGCACGCTGTTCTTCGCTGCGGTTGAACACGCTGTTGAGCACAACCAGGCTTTGCAGGCGCTCCGGGTAGTGCAGGGCAAACGCCCGCGCCACCAAGCCACCCATGGAGAAACCGATCACCGCTGCCTGGGGCAGATTCAGGTGATCGAGCAGCTCCAGCAACTGATCGGCATAACCGAGCAGGCCGGTGCCGCTGGCCGGGCGCGGGCTGGCGCCGTGGCCGAGCATGTCGTAGGCGATCACCTGGTATTGGGCAGACAGGCCAACGATCTGGCCGCCCCACATTTCTTTGTTCAGGCCCACGCCGTGGATCAAGACCACGGGCTGGCCTTGGCCGGTCGCCAGGTAACTGGTGCCAGCCGGGGTGAGTTCAGCGGTGAGCCGAATCATGGAGCGCTCCTGCAATGCCTTTTTATTGTGATTACTGGGCTTTTTCGGCGGCCAGTTCTTCCAGATCGATGTAGCGGTTGCCGATGCGCGGGTGCAGGCGGCCACCGTCGGCGCAACCGAGCACCACGACGATTTCGTCGGCACGCGGCGCGTCTTCGATCTGCATTTCCAGAGTGATGTAGTGCGAGCGCAGCCCTTCGTCGTCCTTGTGCATCATCGGGATCTGGATCGAAGTGCCCGGGCCGCCGCGCTTGTTGGTGAAGCTCAGGTAGCTCTTGGCCTTGACCGCCTCGCGGTAGTGGTTGCCGAAGCGCAAGGTGTGGATCACCGCCGAGGCGTGTTCGATCTCACCGTCGGCGCCGACCACTGCCGCTTTGCCGTACGCCTCGATCTTCTCGGCGCCGCCGATGATGCCCACCAGACGCTCGACCATCATGGCGCCGAGGTCGGAGCAGTTGGCGCGGATCTGCGGTTTCAGATCCTCGACGAAACCGTTGCCGACCCACGGATTCTTCATCACCACAGCCAGCCCGACCATGGTCACTGGCTTGTCAGTGGCCTTGCCGCCTTCGATGAAGGTTTCTTCGACATAGCTGACGATCTTGCGAATTTCGAAACTCATGAGCTGCTCCGTAGGGGGATTGAGAGTGTCTGTGCGTCTGATGGTATACCATAATACCGATCGTGCAAGTCCCCCACGCAAGATTTGCCGCATCCATCCGGCGAATGGCGGTGTATTCATCTGCCACCACAATTCCCCCAAACACCATTAACCCCTGTGGGAGCGAGCCTGCTCGCGAATGCGGTGGGTCAGCCGTTGTA
>NZ_JBYSZP010000017.1:0-26713 GCF_058787295.1 Pseudomonas sp. FW305-3-2-15-E-TSA4
GTGACGGTTTTGCCCAGGTTGAATGCCAGCACGGTGACCGGCAGTTCGATTGTCAGTGTGGTTTCACTGATGGGTCTGGCCGGGGTGGTGTGCGAGCCGCCGGCGGCGGTGCCGGGTGCGCCGGTCCAGGTCACGCTGAGCAGATCGCTGAGCAGCAAGTCTTGCGAATCGATGTTGACGGTCAGGGCTTCCACGGCCTTGATCGGCTGCAAGCTAGTGCCATCGGCCTCGGCCTGCTGAACCTTCGGCCGGGTCAGCAGCACGGCTTCGCCGACAGTGAAATTCAACGTCCGCGAGTAGCTGACACGTTCCGGCGTGGCGCCTGCCGCCACCCTGAGGATTTCATACATCGCGTCCACAGTGCCGCCGCGATTGGGTTCGATGTGGGTCTGGACGAAGGTCGGGTTCAGGGTGAAATCGATGGCTTTGCCGGCATTGAGCGAATTGATCGGCACCGAGTCGCTGGTCTTGCCGGTTTTCGAACCGCGCCAGGTATAGGTGACCTTGTCACCCGCTTTGGTGGGTTCGGCGGCCGCCGGGGCGGTCAGTTTGCTCGAACCGCCGGGCAGGTCGTCGGGTTCGAGTGTTCCGCCGGCCTCACCGAGGACGATGGGCGCGACCAGTTCCAGCAGCGGTTCACCCACCCGCAACAGAGCATGGTGCAGTGACTCGCGCTGAATGATGCCTCCATCGCTGCCCTCGGCCTTTAGCACGTAGAACAAATCCAGCGTACCGCCCTCGATGGCTTTGAGGTGTTTGCCTTCGACGATGATCGGGATCGGTTCTTTGTCGTCGATATCGCCCTTGCTAAGGGTGTGCCAGTTCAGCTCCGGGTCGTAGACGCCGAAATCCTGGCGGGTGCCGACCCAGCGCAGAATGATGACCATGCCCACCTGCATCATCGGGTCAAAGGGGATGACGGCGGTGGTGTACACCCGATCAGGGTCGAGTGCCCCTTGTTGCGCATCCACGGCAATCGGCGCGAGCAGGCGTCGGGTTGCTCCGATGATACTGACGAAGCGCCCCTTGGAGGCGCGGTCATCAGACCCGCTGCGTTCCACGCGATAACTGAACACGGCCTGGGTTTTGGCCAGCAAACGTATGTCGGCGCTTGGCAGGGGCAATTCGTAGATGTTGCCCACGCTGATGAGCGGCTCGCCGCGGACTTCAACGCTGATCGGTTCGCCGTCCAGCGTGGTGCCCTTGCCCAGGCCGATGATCACATCACCGATCCGGAAGTCGGGTGCGTCGACCAATACCTGCAAGGTCAGCGGCGCATCCCCCAGTTTGTCCATGTCCACAACGCTATTGAAGGCCTCTTTGACCATGGGAGGCGACAGGCGCGTGTTGCCGGTATCGACGGCAATCTCTACTGCGGCGCACCAGTCTTCGGAGCGGTTGTCGACAATGTCGTGTACTTCAAAGGCTACGGCCAGACTATCGGTATCGCCGGCGGCGAGGATGGTGGCCTTGTCGACATGGATGATCAGTGGATGGCCTTGCGGGTCATCGATGTGATCCTGGGTCACCCGTGGCGAATACACAAACCAGCCACCCCAGGTCAATTTGCAGCGGTCACCCACGGCCATGTTGGGGTAGGGCAACAGGCTGCTGCTGCCGGGTTTGGCCTGGATGATGATGTCGAGGCCGGTTTCGGCGGTTTCCTTGTCCACGCCATCGTTGATGATCCGCGGATCGATGTACATGTACAGCTCGGAATGCCCCGGGGCACTGCCGTTTTCATCCTTGCCGCCGGGCCGGTCGAGTTTGACGAAGATATTCACCGGAGGCAGCGAAGTTTCCGGAGTCTGTTCGAATACCTTGACCCGATATTGCAGCGTATAGGCCCCGGTCACGAACTTCTGGGGCGGGACATACAGGGTGACACGCTCGCCGACATCCCCTGGCTTGACGAGGGTGGTCTGGTCGACCTGAACACCGTCGAGCAGCAACTCGATGTGGTCACCTAAACCCATAAGGTTCCAGGGTGGGCAATAGACTTTCAGCCCCTTGTCGGGCGCCAGCAACTGCGCGGCGGCAATATTGATCCCCCACACCCCCCCCTCCAGGGCCGGCTGCGTACGGTCGGGTATTTCCAGTTGCCGCAGAGACTTTGGGGCCGGGAGGCGAGGGCGCTGAATAAGCATGCTGAAGACTCCAGAGTCGTGGGGGGCAAAGAAGACGCTGGAAGTTATTTAGGGGCAGGTGGCGAGCGTTGGCTACTGTCAGAAATTACAGGTAAGGACGTATTTGCGATGAACGGTCGGGGGGCGGGTTTTGCATGCCTGAAACTGCTTCCCAGTAGGCGCTACCGCAGAGAAGTCGACTCTGCGGTGAACCCCCTTCTGCTCAACAAAAATGCAGCCTCACGCTGAGCTGACTGTTCAGTTATTTCCAGCGACTTCCCGACAAACGGTAAGCAAACCTAGTATTTCTGACAGTAGTCAGCTTTTTCCGGCAGGCATCTAATTGGGTCACAAACGTTCCACGCCATCGTCAGTCAACGGCCCGTTTTATCTTCACGACTGCCCTGCGCGAGAACACTGTCCGCTCAATTGCCGTGGAGTTTCGCAATGGTGCCCCCAGAAGAGTCGTCGATGGATCCGCAACACGCGCGCGGCGATGACGAAACAAGTCTTGTGGTTATTCCAGAACCGATTGTTCCGGATATCCTGAAAGACGAAGAGGGTAATGAGAGCCCGGACGGGCTATTACCTCGCGATGTATTGAATCGCGATTTGAAAATCACGATTCCGGCGTGGGATTTCTCGACAGATCCGCATTTCGTAAAAGACGTCGTGTGGGTGGGCTTCAGGCGACGGGGGCTTCCCTTTGATGACGACACGGCGGGGGTGTTCCCGTTCGATATTCCTATTGATCCGGGTGACAAGATTGTTTCGGTGCCTCAAGGGGACCTGGCACCTGGCGTTTACGACCTGTCGTACAAGCTCGTGATTGGTGGCAACGACGCGGAATCGCTGAAAAAAACCATCACTGTCGATAGAGTGCCGCCGGATGACGGCCAGGAACCGGCGATGCTGGAGCTGCTGGATCTTGAGGGCGACATCACCGATGACTATTTGGACGAGCACGGTCAGGTTCGTTTCAAAGTACGCCTCTATCTGGACGTAAAGGCTCGTGACCGGGCGATTTATTACTGGACGGACACCAACACGCCACCGGACTTCGAAACCGAAATCCGCGAGCAGGCGTTCAGTCAGCTTGATATCGATAACGATCAACTCATCATCACCGTCTACGCAGACGAAATTCGCCTGCGTGGTCATGGGCAGCGATACATCTATTATCGCTTGCGCGACTGGGCCGGAAACCGGGGACCGCGCTCGCGGTTGCTGCCTGTGTTCGTCGATCTGACCCCGGGGGCACCCATTCACAAGCCTCCGCGCATTCCCCTGTCGGACAGAGGCTTGATCGATCGTCAGCACGCCCGGGAGGGGGCGGTCAATCAAGGGGCGGTGACGGTCGAAATCGATGCCTATGACAATCCGTTGAGCGGCGATCAGGTACTGCTGGACTGGGATGGCACTGTTCTGCCGCCGCAAGATGTCGACCCGGCCAATTTTCCTTGCGTGATCCCTGTGCCGTGGAGTGCGCTCACAGCCAAGGGGCTGGGTCCGGTGAATGCTCGTGTCACTTACCGCGTGCGTTCAGGGGGCGTCGATAGCAAACCATCAATGGAAACCCTGGTATCGGTGAACCTGACGGTGGCAGGCCAGGATCACGCCAATGCGCCGGCGTTGTTGAACCCCAAGCTTGCCTTGCTGGAGATCTACGGCGCCAACTCCAAGGTGCTGAACACATTGCTTACCGAAGATTTCGGCGAGGACGCCGACGGCTTCCTGACCTTGTTCGACGCACCCGAACGAGGACACACGATCGAAGTTTATTGGGGGAGCATCAGTACGCCCGTGGCGAGATACATCGTCCAGACCGGTGACGTTGCCGGCAAGAGAGTGCCGTTCAATATTCCATGGGCGGTCATTGACCAGGACCGGCTGAACCCGGCGTTGCCGGTCCATTACACCACCAGCAATGGCATCAACCAGCAGTTGGCGCCATTCACGCCCGTCAAGGTGTCGATCATCATTATCGAAGGTCTCCAAGAGCCTTCGTTCCCTGACGCTGGCATCGAAGGGACGCTTGACTGCTGTGCGAAACCGCGTCTCTGGGAGCGGGTGCGCGTGAGGATTGAAGGCAACCCGGCGTTTGACGAGAAGGACATCGTGACGTTGTTCTGGCAGGGATGCGCGGGACCGAATGGCACCACGCCCATTCCCGGGGCCGCGCAACCGTTCTTCACCACTTTGAGTGCGGATCAGGCAAGAAACGGTTTTGAAGTGCATGTGACCGATTACGAAAGATTGATAGCGCCGATGCAAAACCGGGGTTCGGCGTTATGTCATTACACCTTGAAGAAGTTTACGGGTGGGCAGGGTGTTTCAAAAAAAGATTTCGTGATTATCAATAGAACCATGCCCAGTGGTGCAGTGTGTTCACCCACTAATGAAACCTGTACGGAACCGTAACGGGTAATTGATTCATTAAAGTGCATTAGCCGGTTTTAGCCGGGACAGTCACGAGTATTTATTCGGGGCTGACAGAGAGTGTTGTGCCCGCGTTTTGGGCGTTCGTTGTTTGACAAAATCCCGGGCAGATAAAGCCCGTTTCTGAAGGAGCTGAAAAATGGCAAGTCGTCAACCATTGACGCCCGCTGAACAAAGTCGGGTCGATTATCTGAAAGTTCGCCGTGCTGTTACAAAAGTACCTGCACCCATCATCAAAGTGCATCCAGATAACGCATTTCTAAGCGATACGTCGGATGATGAAACCAATCAGATTCCGCTGAGCCTGCAGGGAAAACCTTTCAAGTGTCTGGTTCCGAGGCCTGCGGATGCTGACGACACGAAGGAAATACCGGGCTTCATTGATCTGACGTTTGACGGAAGTCCGATAGTATCTACTCGATACAATTATGTGACGCCGCTGGACGCCGATATTCTTGAAATCGACATGACGTTTCCTGCCGGATTCACCGATAGGCCGGGGACACATGAGTTGGGATACTTTATCGATCAAGGCGGTAATGAGAGCAACTCTGAACCGTTGGAGTGCAATATTGACAGAACTCCTCCACACCCGTTTTTTCCGGTTATTCTTCCGCAGGAAGTGATAGATGAAGGTATTACCAAAAAATATCTGGACGACATTGGTCACGTAGCTATTAAGATTCCTGATTATGGAGATATGAGGATTGGCGATTTTATAGAGGTGTTATATGGGGACTCGATACCGTTGGCAGAGGTTGTCGATTCGATCACCAGGATTGATACCACCACTGAGATCTTTCTTGAACTTACCGCTGATGATGTATTCAAGCGAGATGAAGGGACTCACGCGATTTTTTTCAGAATCACCGACCGTAAGGGAAACCTAAGTGCTATTTCTCCATCAGTCCTTGTTACGGTCGTTCTGACAGATCCACCCGAGGGGCTGTTGCCCCTTGATATTCCGCTGCTTGACAAGGACGGTCTGGTCGATCTGACGGATGCGCAAACGCCTTTGGGCGTGGGAATCCTTGAAGAATACACCCACTACTTGCCGGGAGATGAGTTGGTGGTGACCTACGACGGCATTCCGCAGATGGCGAAGCTCATCAACGGTTTCCCGGTTTACGTCGATATTTCATTCAAAGACGTGTTCAAAGACGACCCTGGTGAAAAAACTGTAGACGCCGAGTACCAAATCAAACGCGGCAGCACCTATTACCCGCCAACTCCGATTTCCAAAGAAGTTAAGGTTGATATGCGAAAGCCCGGTCTGCCAATTGATCCGAATAATCCAGACCCGACCAATCCAAATCTGGCGTTGGTGACGGTTCAGGGTGATTCCGGAGGCCCTGCCAATGAGTTGCGAGAAGCCGACAAAGATGGGGACGTTACTGTTACGGTCAATACCTATGGCGGCGCCAAGGAATATGACACCGTTCAACTTGTATATGCGGGCCAGCTTGTTTCTGAGGAGGATGGTGGCCTCGTTACGATTCCAGACGTTATCCCCACATCGCTTGAGTGGAAAGTGAAGTGGGACGTTATTGCGGCGGCAGGTAATGGTAATCCAAAGCACCCGATGGCTTACGTCATCGGTCATCCGCTGAACGACAACGTAGATATTTCAGAACCTCAGGAGGTGGATGTGGAGATTCAAGTGGACACTGTCCCTGATCCGGCATTTTTACACCTTGATCCTAACTATACTGACTGGCTGAACTGCAAATCCTTGCGCCTGGATCCCAACGAGGGTGTGGTGGTCGAGGTGCGGGTCCCGGGCGGGGAATTGGCACTGGCGAATCAAGAGCTGACATTCACCTATCAGGGTTATACCGACGACGGCGGTGCAAACACCAAACCCGGGACAGACAAGGAGGTGTTCTACACACCGACAGATCAGGAGGCCGCGTCCGGCTTCATTGTGAAGATCCCATACGCGCCCTTGCTCGCGACTCTGAATGCGTGGGGTGGCGTCAAATATAAGGCTGTCATTAACGGACGTGAGACGACCTCCAAACAGCATTTGGTCAGGGTGTACCTGGTCAATCCGGGTGATGGCGGAAGTTGCCCGTTGCCTACCTGATTCAATGCGTTTCAAAGGAAACACGGGAGGCCGCTACGCCTCCCGTGTCCTCGCTGAAACGGTTGCTGAAACAGGCGGATCATTCCTCGAGCGGGAAAGGACTTTTCCGTCCGGATCTAGGACTTCTCCTACATTTTTGCTTGACCCGGATAGGTATTGTTCGCGCCTCTTACAGTCTTTTGGCGTTTCCTCTGAAAGATGTGAGGTGATGAACATTCAGGAAGCCACGTCATGAACAAAAACCATGTTTCGCTGCAAAAAAATGCTGCGGCAGGACTCTTTAAAATGCTGGTCGTGCTGCCAGCATTTTTTTTTACCGGCGGGCATTCTTTTGCCGCCGTTATTGTCGATAACGGCAATACGCTGAATATCGATGCAAGCACACCACAGAGCGATTATCTGGTACGCAACGCAAGTGTGCTGAACATCGCGGGGGCCACCACCCAGAGTCTGTCTGTCACGTCCGGATCAACGTTGAATATCAACGGCGCAACGGTCAATGCCGACAGTGGGCTGGTGGGTATCCGCATAACCGGCAGCACGGGTGATCTCACTCGCGCCATCGTGACCAGCGACTTTATGGGGCTGGCGGTCAATCGGTCTATCGGCTCGACCCTGGGCTCCACGGTCACTGCAACCGACAGTCAATTCAAGGGTGGGGAAATCGGTGCTCAGGTCACCGGCTTGAGCACGCTCACGCTCATCAACAGTCAGGTGACGGGCACAGGGGCTGACAGTACCGGCCTGAACATATTGGGGGGGGATGTACGCGCCTCCGCAAACACGGTTATCAGCGGCGACAAGACCGGGGTGACTATGGGCAGGGATCCCTCGGGCCTGGGCAACAATTCACTGCGGCTCGACAACGCCAGTGTGGAAGGCCGCACCGGTGATGCGATTCTTGTGGACAAGGGCATCAATGCCACCCTTGAGGTGTTGAACCAGTCCTCCCTGACGGGGGGCAACGGCAACGTGCTGACGGTGCAGGGCGCTTCCACCGCGGGCATGTCTGTCCGCGACAGCACGCTGCAAGGCAACGTCAACGTCACCGGCAACAGTACCGCCAATCTCACCTTCGATCAGGGCAACATGAAGGGCGATGTGCTGGTCGAAAGCGGTTCGACCGCCAACGTCACCCTGCAGAACAACTCGCAACTGACCGGCCGTCTCGACAAGGTCAACGGCGTGACCGTCAACAGCGGTTCTAGCTGGACCCTGACAGGCGCTGACACTGTAGGAACACTCGCCATGAATGGCGGGACGGTGCGCTTTGGTGCGCAGGATGTGCCAGATAGCTTCTACCAGTTGAACGTCGGCACGCTGACCGGCTCTCCGGATGGTTCCAGTACGGTCGAAATGAAGGGCAATTTCGCCACCGGTCAGCACGACTTCCTCAATGTCACGGACGTTGCCAGCGGGCAATTCGGATTACTGGTGGCCGCTTCCGGTCTGGACGCGCTGAGCCCGCAGCAGTTGACCCTGGTGCACACCGCCGCCGGCGACGCGCAATTTGCCCTGAGAGGCGGGCATGTCGATCTGGGTACCTGGTCTTATAAACTTGATCGGCGAGAAGTGGGGGAGAGCGGTACGGAATGGTTTCTCGACCCGACCACCAAGACCATCAGCCCCGGGGCGAAATCGGTACTGGCGCTGTTCAACGCTCCGGTGACGCTGTTGTATGCCGAGGCGGGAACATTGCGCAGCCGCATGGGCGAGTTGCGTTTCAATGGGGGTGACACCGGCCTGTGGATGCGCACCTACGGCAACAAGTACAACATCAGCGCCGCTTCCGGCGTGGGTTATCAGCAGACCCAGCAAGGACTTTCTCTGGGGGCGGATACGCACCTGGGCGACAGTCTGTGGGTGGCCGGGATCATGGGCGGCTACAGCCATACCAACCTGGACGTCGCACAGGGGACTTCGGGTACGGTCGACAGCTACTATCTGGGCCCTTACGTGACCTGGATGAACAAGCAGAGCGGTTACTACTTTGATGCGCTGCTCAAGTTCAACCGCTTTCAGAACGATACGAAAGTCGGCATGAGCGATGGCACGCGGGCCAAGGGCAGTTATGACAACTCCGGCATAAGCGCCTCGGCGGAGTTCGGGCGTCAGATCACCCTGGGCAACGGCTACTACATCGGGCCGTACGGCAAACTGTCGACTGCGCTGATTCGCGGGCGCAGCTTCGACCTGGACAATGACATGCAGGCCGACGGCGATCGCAGCCGCTCGGTGCTGGGTGAAGCGGGAACCACGGTGGGCCGCAACTTCAACATGGGCAATGGCATGGTCGCCCAGCCTTATGTGCGCGTTGCGGTGCAGCACGAGTTCATCAATAACAACCGCGTGACGGTCAACGCTGATAATCAGTTCAACAACGACTTGTCTGGCACCCGTGGTGTGCTGGGCGCAGGCGTTGCAGTGGCATTGACCAAGGACCTGCAGGTGTATGCCGGTTACGACTACAGCCATGGCAAGTCCATCGAGAAACCGTATGACTTGAGTTTCGGAGTGCGCTGGACCTGGTAAGCCGCGTCATGATGCGAATACCTGAAAAACGCCTCGCACCTGCCGGGCGTTTTTTTGTACTGGCCTGCCGGGCAACCCGCTGTCCGGGCCGGCGGGTTGACCTGACACCTGCGACTCAGGTGAATCGCAACACGTTGATTTCCTGATGCCCGGACTCATGCGTGCCCCGCCAGTGCGGCCCGTCACGGGAAACGCGGTAGAACAGATTCAGTGCACCGTTCTCCAGCACCCGCAGATGTTTTCCCGGCACGTACAAGGTCACGAGATGATGTTCCACGTCCTCCGGGCTGACGATGTGCCGAGCCTCATACAAGTAGGGAATGCCATTGGCCTTGGTGCCCAGCCAGGCCATGTCGACGATATCGTCCGCGGTCATGCCCGGGTACTGAATGTTCACGGTGGCCGATGTGATATCGGCGCGCACCGTATTGCCCGCGGCTTCGCTTAAGACTGGCGCGGGGATCCGGCCTTCCACGCTGGCGAGTTCGTGCCTGGAGGGGAGCGCAGAGCCATCGTCCTTTTTGTAGCGCACATACGATACGTCTGCGGTTCCCATGGCAATCGCCCGGACCTGCGCATTCGGAATCTGAAACATGAGGATGCTGGGGAAGCTTTCCACCCTCTGGGATTGTCGGTTGGGCAACGGAGCACCGGTGGGTGGTGTGCCTACCCAGGTCATGGTGACGGTGTCACCCACCTCGAAATCACTGGTGGAGGCGCGAACATGCACGTTGACATCGCGATTGTTCAATTGGTCGAGATCAATGATGCCGTTGACTGACTCCTGGATAATCGGCTCATCCAGCTGCCGGATTCCGGACATGACTTTGACTGGGGTCCTCAGCGACCACTTCTCGGAGTGGTTGAATACCTCGTCATGGATCCCGTAATGCACCACCTGCGCGTTGCCGTCGCCACCGGCCACAATATCGTCCTTGTGTGCGGTGATCTCGATAGGTGCCGTGCCGGCTGCCTCATCGGCGCTGACGGTATGAGGTGGCAAGAACGCATTGCCCCATTGCACCTGGATAACGTCGCGCACGGCGATGTTCGGGTAGCGAGGAATAACCATCGGCACACCCTTGGCTGCCCAAACCGCATCCACACCGTTAACGATGACGTCGCGCGGCAGCTGCACGATGTGCAATTTTGCATGTCCGGGCAAATGGGGTTCATCGTCTTTGCCGCCTGGCAGATCCAGCTTCACCAATATTCGCAAGGGCGTGGCGGGCTCGTCGGGGCTGGTGCTGCCTGCGCGGGTCAGTACGTAGTAGACCTCGTCGACCCAGCCGGGAAGGATGTTCGTCACAGGCAGGAAGAAAAACACCGGTTGGTTGCTGCCGTCTTCGTCGTCCTGCAGAACCCGGGTAAAGATCTTGTGGTCCTTGCCCCAATAGATATCGAGCGTGTCACCTTTGCGCATGGGTTCGGCGTAGGCATCGACGGAGCAGAACAAACCGTCGGGAAACTGGTAGTAGGTTTTGCAGTTTATACCGCCGTCCCCATTGACGATCGGCTCTATCATGGCCGAAATCCGCAAGGGACGCAGTTTCAGCCCCGGAATCTCAGTCTGCAAGCGTGGAAACAGGAAGGAGTGAAAGTGCGTCATGACGAAAAACCTCAGCGAAGGACAGGTGGCTCTGCGAGGAAGGCGTTGATTGATTGGGCCTGATATGGCGAGTGCTGCCAACTGTCAGAAATAACAGGTAGGAGGTTTTGTCCGACGAGCGGTCAGTGGCAGGGCACTTGGATAACTGGCTCGAAACACACGAAACAGACGGCCTGAGGCGCTGTCTCGGGGATAAATGCAGATGTAGCGGGGGCGGCGGTATTCAGGATTTATCCAAAGTCTTTTGCCGAAGGATGTACACCGTCACCAACACCGCACTGGTCAACATGAACCCCCGCGCCCACGGCAGTGGCACCAGGTAGCACGAGAACAGAATGCTCGCCCACATCAGCCCGATCGCGTAGACCTTGCCCTTGAGTGGTATGCCGTTGCCGTCGAGATAGTCACGAATCCATGGCCCGAGCTTTGGGTGTTCGACCAGCCATTGATAGAAACGCGGAGAGCTGCGGGCGAAACAGGCGGCCGCCAGCAAAAGGAAAGGGGTTGTGGGCAGAACCGGCAGGAAAATCCCGATCACCCCCAATGCCACGCTGAGCCAGCCGACGGCCAGCAGGAAGTAGCGCAACATCAGGGAGCGGTTGCCTATGGGGTTGTCCATAGGCCGGATCTTAGTGGTGACGTGGCTTGAGGATCGCCGGTTTTTCGTCTGGCGCCTGGCACAGCAGGTACAGCGCGGTCAGGGCTTCCGGGATCTGCACGATCATGTCGTCCATCAGGTTGGCGTCCTTGGCGATGTCTTCGAACTCTGGCTGCTCGTCGAACAAGCCCGAACCGACCATGATCGGCAGGAGCATTTCGCTGACTTCTTCTTCAGCGGTTTCGAACCAGGCCGCTTCACGCAGGAATACGCCTTCCATGAAGCCGATGCACCAGCCGCGCAGTTCAGAGTCGTCCGGCTCGTCGCCCAGGTCCAGGTCACACGGCAGTTCGAATTCTTCGTCGGACGCCAATTGGCGGGCGATGTGTGCCTTGAGACCAATCAGGGTGGCTTCGATTTCTTCGCGCTGGGCTTCGCTGCTGTAATGCGGCTCTTCGGCGAACAGGGCGTCGATCCACTCACGCTCCGGTACGTCTTCTGCACAGATTGACAGGGCGGTCAGGTAACCGTGGGCGGCCACGTAATCCAGCGCCTCTTCGTGCAGCTCGTCGGCGTCGAGAAAGACTTGCAGGCGGGTTAGTTGCTCAGCGAAGGACATTACGGGGCTACCTTGGGGGAATAAACAATGCGGGAATTCTAGGCCTTCTTGAGCGCTCAAGCCAGCCGCACGGCAGATTTGCCGCAATTACAGGCAACACGAATATCCCACAGGGTTTTCGTGTTGGCGGCTAGCGGAGTCTTATCAGCGGCACCCTGTGCCGGGGAACGCTCGGGTATACTGCCGCGTTTTGCGCTCCCTGCGCGTATTGCGGCTGTCATTGCAATGCGTTCTTACGTTTTGTTTAAGCAGCTGTGGCTGTCCTGAACCAGCCTGTGCAGGGATGTTTCGGTAGATTTTTGGAGTTTTTATGCTCGAACAGGCTCAACGCGTCCTCAAGGACATCTTCGGCTACGACAGTTTCCGTGGCCGTCAGGGTGCAATCATTGAGCGCGTGGCCAGCGGCGGTGATGCGCTGGTGCTGATGCCTACCGGTGGCGGCAAGTCCCTGTGCTTCCAGGTGCCGGCGCTGCTGCGCGAAGGCCTGGCGGTGGTGGTGTCGCCGTTGATCGCCTTGATGGACGATCAGGTCGCCACCCTCGAAGAGCTGGGCGTGGCCGCCGCTGCGCTGAATTCCACGTTGAGCGCCGAACAGCAGCGCGATCTGGCGGCACGGATCAAGCGTGGTGAAGTGAAGATGCTCTATCTGGCGCCCGAGCGTCTGGTGCAGCCGCGCATGCTGTCGTTCCTGCAAGGCTTGAACATCGCCCTGTTCGCCATCGACGAAGCGCACTGTGTGTCGCAATGGGGCCATGATTTCCGCCCGGAATACCTGCAACTGGGCCAGTTGGCGGAAATGTTCCCCGACGTGCCGCGCATCGCCCTGACTGCCACCGCCGACAAGCGTACCCGCGAAGAAATCGTCACCCGCCTGCACTTGCAGAACGCCGAGCGTTTCCTGTCGAGCTTCGACCGCCCGAACATCTTCTACCGCATCGTGCCCAAGGAACAGCCGCGCAAGCAGTTGCTCGCGTTCCTTGCCGAGCGGCGCAGCGATGCCGGCATCGTCTACTGCCTGTCGCGCAAGAAGGTCGAGGAAGTTGCCGCGTTCCTCAGCGAGCAGGGCTTCCCGGCGCTGCCGTATCACGCCGGCCTGCCCAACGATTTGCGCGCCTATCACCAGAAGCGCTTCCTCAACGAAGAAGGCCTGATCATGGTCGCCACCGTGGCGTTCGGCATGGGCATCGACAAGCCCAACGTGCGCTTCGTCGCACACCTCGATCTGCCGAAATCCCTGGAAGCCTATTACCAGGAAACCGGGCGCGGCGGCCGTGATGGCCTGCCGGCGGATGCGTGGATGGCCTACGGTCTGCAAGACGTGGTGATGCTCAAGCAGATGCTGCAGAACTCCGAAGGCGATGAGCGCCACAAGCGTCTGGAGCAGCACAAACTCGATGCGATGCTCTCGCTCTGCGAAGAAACCCGCTGCCGCCGGCAGACGCTGTTGGCGTATTTCGACGAAGACATGCCCGAGCCGTGCGGCCACTGCGACAACTGCGTCGACGGCGTGCAGACCTGGGACGCCACCGAGCCGGCGCGCCAGGCGCTGTCGGCGATCTATCGCACCGGCCAGCGCTATGGCGTCGGCCATCTGGTGGACGTGTTGCTGGGCAAGGACAACGAAAAGGTCCGCAGCTTTGGCCATCAGCACCTGTCGGTGTACGGCGTCGGCAAGGCGCTGAGCGAGAGCGAATGGCGCTCGTTGTTCCGGCAACTGGTGGCGCGTGGTCTGGCTGACGTCGATCATGAAGGCTACGGTGGCCTGCGCCTGAGCGATACCTGCCGGCCATTGCTCAAGGGCGAAGTGAGCCTGGAGCTGCGCCGCGACCTCAAGCCGCAAGTCACCGCCAAGACCGCCAGCAAGAGTCCGGCCAGTCAGCTGGTGCGTGGCGAAGAGCGCGAACAGTGGGAAGCCTTGCGTGCACTGCGGCGCAAACTCGCCGAAGAGCATGGCGTGCCACCGTACGTCATCTTCCCCGATTCGACCCTGCTGGAAATGCTCCGCAGCCAGCCGACCTCGCTGGCCGACATGGCGCGGGTCAGCGGTGTTGGTGCGCGCAAGCTGGAACGTTACGGCGAAGCCTTCCTCGAAGTGCTTGGCGGCGAGGCCGAGGCGCCGAAAGTGGTGGCCGATGTGCGTCACGAACTGATCACCCTGGCCCGCGCCGGCATGACCCCGATGCAGATCGCCGGGCAGTTGCAATGCTCGGAAAAGAACGTCTACACCATGCTCGCCGAGGCCATTGGCAAGCAACAGTTGTCGCTGGAGCAGGCGCTCGACTTGCCTGAAGAACTGATGGGCGAAGTGCAGGACGCGTTCCTCGACGGCGAGGGCGAGTTGCCGTCGGTCGCCGAAGTGGCCGAGCTGTTCGCCGGTCGGGTTCCGGAAGGCGTTCTTTACTGCGTAAGGGCTGCGCTGCAATCGGAATTCGAAATGTAAGAGGGCGATTGCGCCAACCGTCAGGCAGTTGTAACGATTCAGTACAGGTCGGCTCTTGCCTATAGCCAAATGTCATGCTTAGCTGACTAATAATTAGTTTTTCTCTATTTGTCAGTCTACTCATGAGTGTTTTATGCCGTTAACCGATCAACACCGCTTTGGCATGCAATTGGCCCAGATGTCTCGTGGCTGGCGTGCCGAACTGGATCGCCGGCTGGCCGGTCTGGGCTTGTCCCAGGCACGCTGGCTGGTGCTGCTGCATCTGGCGCGTTTCGAAGACGCGCCGACCCAACGTGAGCTGGCGCAAAGCGTCGGTGTCGAAGGGCCGACCCTCGCGCGCTTGCTCGACAGCCTGGAAAGCCAGGGCCTGGTGCAACGTCAGTCGGTGATGGAAGACCGCCGGGCGAAAAAAATCGTGCTCTGCGCCCCGGCGTTGCCGCTGATCGAACAAATCGAAACCATTGCCACGCAGTTGCGTCACGAATTGTTCGAAGGCGTCGACGAGGCGGATCTGAAGGTGTGCATGCGCGTTCACGGGCACATTCTGGGCAACCTGGAAAAATCTTGAGGCATAAACCGCGCGCCGGTTTTTTGAGGGATCGCGCAGAGCAGACTATAAGAACTACTGGGCAATATCGTGTTCGTACCGGATGTGCGAACGCATAGAAACCGGTTTTGCTTATTTAAGGGATGCTCATGCTCGCAAGTCGGCACGTTGTACTGCGCGGTGGCACCAGATGGCTGCTGGTCGCTGGTGTATTCAGCTATTCGACCTGGTCGATGGCGCTGGGGTTGGGGGACATTACCGTCCATTCGGCCCTCAATCAGCCGCTCAAGGCCGACATCGCCCTGGTGGATGCCGCGGGCCTCAGTGCCAGCGACCTCTCGGCCAGCCTGGCCACCGCGGATGAATTCGGTCGGGCCGGGGTCGAGCGGGTGTTCTTCCTCAATGACCTCAGGTTCACCCCGATCCTGCATGGCAATCGCCAGATGATCCGGGTGACCTCGCGCAAACCGGTCAATGAACCCTTTCTGAATTTTCTGGTGCAGCTCAATCAGCCCAATGGCCGCTTGTTGCGCGAGTACACGCTGCTGATCGATCCGCCCGGATCACCGAGCATCGTGCCGGCCACCGACGAGCCCGATCCACGTCCGCAATCTTCTGAATTTCCCACCGTCGAACCTGCCACGGCGGCGCCTCAGGCTGCTCAGGGCAAGCGCGACGCCGCCCCTTCAGCGCCACCCGCTTCGGCGGCGGCAGCCAACGATGCCGTGGCCGAGCAATTGGCGGCCAGCGTGTTGCTCAATCAGCAGCTGCAAAAGACCGTCGAGGAACTCAACACAAAATTGCAGGCGCAGGATATCCAGCTAGCCGACGGCAAAAAGCAGATCAGTGATCTGCAAACGCGTTTGAGCGAACTGCAACAGCCGCCGGCACCGGCCCTCACGCCGCCAACTCCCGCGCCAGTCACCACCGCGCCTGAAGCTGCCGACGATGGTCTCAACTGGCCGCTGCTCGGTGGCTTGCTGATGCTGCTGGGATTATTGGGTGCCGGGCTGTTCGTACGACGTCGGCGGCAACTGGTGGAGGGCGCGGCGCCACTGGCAGCTCTGCCGGCAGATCGGCAAACAGATCCTGAAGACCCGCCAACCACTCAATCGGCGAGCATCCGCGCAGCCACCGAACACCGTGAAGAACCGGCGGCCGGCGATGTGCTGGAGGCGGTGGGGATCTATCTGGCTTATGGGCGTTTGAGTGAGGCGGTCGGGTTGTTGCGCAATGCCATGGACAAGGAGCCCGAGCGCATCGAATTGGGTGTGCAATTGCTCGAAGTGTTGGGGCGGCAGGGCGACAGCGCTGCTTATGAACAACAGGAACATCGCCTGCGTGATGCCGGGGTGGATCCTCAGCAACTGGCCGCGATCCGTGAACGGCATCCAAAATTGACCGGCGCCGCGCCGATAACCCCGGTGCTGCCAATTGCCGCCGCCGCAGCGGTGGCGCCTGCGCCACCGGCGGCCGAGGATGATTTCGAGTTGAATCTGGGTGAGCTGTCGATGGCGTCCAGTTGGGATCTTGAAGACAGTCGTTTGACACCTGAGCAGCCCGTAGAGCGGACTGCATCGAACTCCGATCTCGAGATCCTGCCGCCGGACTTCGAGCTGCCCGAAACGGTGGCCAGCGAAGAGGCGGAGCTGGAGTGGATCCCCGAACCGGACGCGCAGCCGCTGGACGATGACTTTCTTAACGAATTCGGCGACCCGGGCGAGTCGCTGGCGCTGGAGCCGCTGGATCTAGCGGCGACTGAGCCGGAACACGGCTCGGAGAAACTCGAACAGGCACAGACCTGCATTGATGATGGAGATATCGACAGTGCGATTGCCTTGCTTAATGAGTTGCTCAAGGAAGGGGATGAACCCCTCAAGCAAACGGCGCGGACGTTATTGGCGGGGATTCGCTGAAGGTTGAGTCAGCGGAATTGTTCGCTGACTGAACTATCGCCTTCGCGAGCAAGCCCGCTCCCACAGTTGGAATGCGTTTCAGTGTGGGAGCGGGCTTGCTCGCGAAGGCGGCCTGGCAGGCAATATAGATCCATTTGAATGATCAGAACGTCTGCCCCAGATTCAGATAAACCGCCTGCTCATTCGCATCATTCAAGCCATAGGTGAAGTTCAGCGGCCCCAACGGCGTATCGAAGCCGATAAACACACTGGCGGCATTGATGTAGCCGCTGTCGAATTCATTGTCGTTGTTCCACGCCCGCCCACGCTCCAGCGAAGCCCCGGCATACAGCGGGAAGTCCAGCGGCAGATAGGAACGCGGCGTCAACCGGCGGTAATACACCGCGCGCATCAGGCTGACGTTCTGCCCGGAAATCGAATCCTCGCGAAAGCCCGACAACTGTCGCGCACCGCCGAGCAGGAAGCTCGACGTCACCACATTGGCATCGTCCAGCGTTCGGCCATAACGGCCGCCGAGAATCAGCGTATCCGGGCCATGGCTCATGGCTTTATCGAGCTTGAATTCCCACTGCCGGTAGCGCGTGTCCGAGCCGAGGCCCGGTTCGAATTGCATCAGGGTCAGGCTGACGTCCTTGCCCTCGTGGGGAAAGTAGACGTTGTCCAGCGAGTCGAACGAGTACTTCAGCGAGTAGAACCCTTCAGTGAAGTTTTCTCTCGGCAAGTCCTGATCGCCGATGCGCACATCCGCTTTGCCCCAGGCCTCGCCGACCCCGAAGCGGATTTCACCGTTATTGCCGATCTGCCGGCCGAAATTGAGGCCGAAACCGTAGCGTTCGACGCGGTATTGGGCGATCGGGTCGTTGTCGAGCACAGCATCGACGTTCTGCGCTTCAAACGCAGCATACGGGGCGACGAAGTAGCGCGAGCCAACGTCCAGCGGCTGATAGAACTCGGTGTAGAGCTCCTGTTTGTCGCCGATTTGTGCGCGGGTCAGCCATTCCGCGCCGAGGCGGTTGATGCCGTTGATGCGGTAGCTGGCGCCGAGGTTGAAGGCGCTATCACCGCGCATATCGTCTGACAGGTTCAGGCCGACCCGCAGGTAATCGGTGCCGCTGCGTTTGCCCCGGGCGCTGATCACCAGCGTGTGATCCTGGCCCTTGTGCACCACGCGGTACTGCACCTGTTCGAAGTAATCGAGGCCGTACAGCGTGCCCATGTCCGAGTGCAGTCGGCCCAGGTCCAGCGGCTCGCCGATCGGCTGACGGATGTAATAGCGAATCACCTCATCGCCGACTTTCGAATCGTTCTCGACCCTGATCGCGGTGATGATCGGCGTGCGCTGGCCTGGGGCGCGGGCCGCATTGAGTTCGGCGTCTTGAGATTGCTGAGGTTTGAGCTGAGCGAGGCGGGCGTCGAGAATCCGCGTGGCGCGGTAACCGGCGTCGATCATTTCCTGGGCCTTGCCGAAATCGGTCACGCCGAATGCCGCCAGCGCCGGCTGGATCAGCACGTCGGTGGGTTTGAGGGCGGCCAGTTGCTCTTCGGAGTTGCGCCGGGTCATCAGGGTGATCGACTGGTTCAGCACATCAACCACGGTCGTCAGTTGTTTGCGGTTGCGCAGCGGCGTACCGATGTCGACCACGATTGCCACGTCGACACCCATCTCCCGCGCGACGTCGAGCGGGATGTTGTCAGTCATGCCACCGTCCACCAGCAGCCGCCCGTCCAGTTCGACCGGGGCAAACACCGCCGGAATCGACATGCTGGCGCGGATCACCTGCGGCAGGTGGCCTTTGCGGAACACCACTTTTTCGCCATTGGCGATGTCGGTGGCGACGGCGCGGAACGGTATGGGCAGTTTGTCGAAGTCGCGGGTGTCACTGGTGTGCGCCAACAGGCTTTCCAGCATCAGCGCCAGGTTCTGGCCCTGAATCACCCCCAGCGGCAGGCCGAGGCTACCGTCATCGCGAAAACTCAGCTGCTGTTTCACCAGAAAGTCGCGGTCGTCCTGCTTGCGGCGAAACGGCACGTCTTCGCGGGGCGGTGCGTCGGACAGCGCCTGCTGCCAGTCGATGTTCAGCGCGAGTTTTTCCAGTTCGTCGATCTTGTAGCCCGAGGCATACAGGCCACCAACCACCGCGCCCATGCTGGTACCGGCAATCGCATCGATCTTGATGCCTTGCTCCTCAAGCGCCTTGAGCACGCCGATGTGCGCCAGGCCACGGGCGGCGCCACCGGACAGCACCAGGCCGACTTTAGGGCGGGGTGTTTCGGCGGCATTCACAAACAATGGCAACAAGCCAAGGAACAGGCAGAACAGCAAACGGCGCATGGTGAGTCTCGGGGCAAGCGATAAAGCCGGCTATTATAGCGGCGCCCTCTGTCTCAGGAGTTTCAGCGAACTTGTCTGCTGCAAAACCGGAAATCGTCATCACTTATTGTACCCAATGCCAGTGGCTGCTGCGCGCCGCGTGGCTGGCGCAGGAGCTGCTCAGCACTTTCGGCGATGACCTCGGCAAGGTCTCGCTGGTGCCCGGCACCGGCGGGGTGTTTCACATCAGCTGCGACGACGTGCAGATCTGGGAGCGCAAGGCCGACGGTGGTTTTCCAGAGGCCAAGGTGCTCAAGCAGCGGGTGCGCGATCAGATCGACCCTGAGCGCGACCTCGGCCACAACGACCGCACTCAGTGAGACGCGGCTTCGGCAGCCACGGTTTTCTTGTCGGCGCTGCCTGACATCCGCGCCGAGACCACGATGGCGATGATGATCAGCGCCCCCCCGATCAGCATGCGCACGGTCGGGTTTTCATCGAACAGCAACCAGGCGACGGTGATTCCGTAGACCGGCTCCATGGCGAACACCACGGCGGCGGTGCGCGCCTTGATCACCGCGAGGCTGGCGACAAACAGGCTGTGGGCGACACCGGTGCAAAACACCCCGAGCAGGCCGATCCACAGCCAGTCCAGCGCGCGCACTTCGCTCAGTTGCGGCGCAGCCACCGGCAGCAGACACAGCGCCACCACCACGTTCTGGCACAATGCGGCCTGCACCGCCGGGATGCGTCCGGAGCTGGCGCGGTTGGTCAGCGACAGCAGGGCGAACAGCAAGCCCGACAGCACCGCCCAGAGCAACCCGGTGGTGGCGCCGCTGGCCAGATCGAACGCCGGGGTCACCAGCACCAGACCGACGCTGACCAGCACCACCAGCACGATTTCATTGGCGCGGATGCGTTCGCGGAAAATCAGCCCTTCGAGAATCACGGTGAACGCCGGGAAACTGGTAAAGCCCAGGGTCGCGATGGCCACGCCGGCGACCTTCACCGCGATGAAAAAACTCACCCAGTGCCCGGCCAGCAACACGCCGCTGAGCGCCAGACGCCGCCAGTCGACCGCCTGCAGTGTCCGCCAGCCGTGCTGACTGGCGAAGCGGGCAAAAAAGGCCAGGGCGAGCACGGCAAACGCTGCACGTCCGAAGACGATCACCGCCGGTGAGGCGGCCGCGAGTTTGCCGAACACACCGGTCAGGCCGAACATTAAAGCGCCGATATGCAGGGCGCCGAGGGCGGTACGCGGAGTCATTGCAATCCTTAATCCGAACACGGTTTCAATGTTGCCCATTGAAACGTGTTGCGGCGCAGAAGTCTGTCGGCGAACTAGCGTTTTTTGTCGCAGGAGTCGCGGCGCAACTGCCCCGGTGACGCGCCGAACTCGCGCAGCACCGCCGCCGCGAACGCGCTTTGCGAACTGTAGCCGACCCGACTGGCGATCTCACCGATGGGCAGCGCCGTGTCGCGCAGCAGGCAGACTGCCTTGTGCAGGCGCCGGCTGCGAATGTAGTCCATCGGCGTCTGCCCGCATTCAGCCATGAACCGCGCATGCAGGCGGGCGCTGGACAGCCCGGCGATCTGCGCCAGATCGGCCACCTGCAGCGGGTAGGCGGCGTATTGTTCGATGTGCGCATCCAGCGCTGCGTAGGGCAGGCGCCGCGCCGAATGTTCGGCAGGTCTGGCGTGATTCAGGCTGGCCAGCAGCAACACCGCGCCTTGCTGGGCGATCAGCGGATCGCTGACCGGGCTGTGTGCCAGCCAGTGGACCAATTGGCTTTGCCCGGCATCAAGCGACAATCGCGCAGGCTGGTCGAGCAAGCGCTGACTGGCGTCGGCGTGCTCGCCCAGTGAGTCGTTCAGCCATGGCCCGTCCGGCACGTCCAGCACCAGACAACGGCTGCCATCGGGGCTGCCGCAGGCATGATGCGCGCCACCGGGGACGACCACGAAACTCTGCTGACGCACCTGGCTGCCCTGACCCTCGACTTCGAAATCCAGCGCGCCGGACAGCCCGAACACCAGTTGCGCGTGGTCGTGGCTGTGGACGATCAGGTCGTGGGTGTATTGGCGCAGAGTGAGGATCGGGCGCATGGAAGAAGTCTCCGAAGTGAGCGCCAGTCTACACCGGGGCGACGGGCTTGCGCGCTGTCACACGACTGACGCCTGTCTGTCATGGTCGATTCACCCGGCACGTGCACAGTGGCGAAAACATCGCAGAGGGTTGCCCATGACCAGCGCCGAGCTCGCCAGACCCAGCCGCAAACAACGGGTGCGTACCTTGTGGATTTCCGACGTGCACCTGGGCACGCGGGATTGCCAGGCCGAGCACTTGTCGCAATTTCTCAAGGGCTACCACGCCGACAAGATCTACCTGGTCGGTGACATCATCGACGGCTGGAAGCTGCGCGGCGGCATGTACTGGCCGCAAGCCCACACCAACGTGATCCGTCGCCTGCTGACCATGAGCAAGCGCGGCACCGAGGTGATCTACGTCACCGGCAACCACGACGAATTCCTGCGCCGTTATTCGAAGCTGATCCTCGGCAACATCCAGTTGGTCGATGAGGCGGTGCATGTCACGGCGGATGGCCGGCACCTGCTGGTGATCCATGGCGACCAGTTCGACGTGATCACCCGTTATCACCGCTGGTTGGCCTTTCTTGGCGACTCTGCCTACGAATTCACCTTGACCCTCAACCGCTGGCTCAACCACTGGCGAGCGCGTTATGGCTACGGCTACTGGTCGTTGTCGGCGTACCTCAAGCACAAGGTGAAGACGGCTGTGAGCTTCATCAGCGACTTCGAAGAAGCCATCGCCCACGAATGCGTGAAACGCGAATTGCACGGCGTAGTGTGCGGGCATATTCACCATGCCGAGATTCGTAAAGTCGGTGAGGTGGATTACCTCAACTGCGGCGATTGGGTGGAGTCGTGCACGGCGTTGATCGAGCACTGGGATGGCACGATCGAGCTGTATCGCCTGGCGGATGCACAGGCGCGGGAGGCGCAGCTCAAGGCGGCCAAGGTTGCCGAGATTGCCTAGACCCCAGATATCTCCTGTGGGAGGGGGCTTGCTCCCGAATGCGGTGTATCAGTAAGTACATGTTTATCTGACACACCGCCTTCGGGAGCAAGCCCCCTCCCACATTGATCTGTGGTGTTCTCAGGCCGGGCTGTGTTCTTCCATCGCCGCCTTGTAGATCGAGTGCTTCGGCTGGGCAAACAGCCGCTCCATCATCGGCTCGAAGAAGCTCAGCGGCAGGGTTTCATAGGCCGGGTCGAACGCCGCCGCATCGTACCTGGCGCAAAATTCCGCCGTGGCCTGATACTGCGGATGCGCGGCGAATTGCTCGCGCAGATGCCGATCCATGCCCAGGTGATGGAAGAAGTAATAACCCTGAAAGATCCCGTGCTTCTCGACCATCCACAGATTCTCGGCACTGACGAACGGTTTGAGAATCGCCGCCGCGATGTCCGGGTGGTTGTAGGAGCCGAGGGTGTCGCCAATATCATGCAGCAGCGCACAGACCACGTATTCCTCGTCACGCCCGTCGCGATAGGCGCGGGTCGCGGTTTGCAGCGAATGGGTCAGGCGATCTACCGGGAAGCCGCCGAAATCGCCTTCGAGCAACTTCAGGTGCGCGATGATCCGCGACGGCAATTGCCGAGCGTAGGCGCTGAAGTCCGCGGCGATGATCGCCCAGTCTTCCTGCGTGCCGTCCTGCATGTGAGTGAAGCGGGCATTGGCGTTCATCGGCAAGCCTCCTGATGGGTCGGGGTTCAGAACGCCACGCGGCCGAGGATCATGTCGCGGTACATGACGAAATCGCCGAGCAGGCTGTACAGCGGATGCTGGAAAGTCGCCGGACGGTTCTTTTCAAAGAAGAAGTGGCCGACCCAGGCAAAGCTGTAACCGGCCAGCGGCAGGGCCAGCAACAGCAGCCAGGCGCCTTTGGCGATGGTCATGGCCAGAATGAAAATCACCAGCGTGGTGCCGATGAAATGCAATCGTCGGCAGGTACTGTTGGCGTGTTCGCTGAGGTAATACGGGTAGAACTCGGCGAAGGTGTTGAATTGCTTGATGTTTTCCACGACTGCGATCTCTGTGGTTATTGTTCTGACGGCAAGTTGTTCGGCGGGTAGCTTATTTGAGTCTAGAGTGAACACTGGTATCAGCCAGTGACAATGGGCGCCACTTTAGTATCCTTCGCAAATCGGGTCGTAACATGCGATCCATCATGTAAAAGAATAACGCCATGAGCGAACGAACGACTTCTGCAAGCTGGGCGATGGGGATTGTCAAAGCATTGGAGATGGACGGCCTGGATTGCCGGGTACTGTTCAAGCAACTGGGGCTCGATTACGCCGCCCTGAATGATCCGGATGCGCGCTTCCCGCAAGATTCCATGACCCGCCTCTGGCAACGGGCGGTCGAGCTGTCCGGCAACCCGGCGATCGGCCTGAACATGGGCAAAGTAGTGCGCCCGGCCTCGTTCCACGTTGCCGGCTACGCCTTGATGTCGAGCAACACCCTGGCCGAAGGCTTTCAACGCCTGGTGCGTTATCAGCGGATCATCGCCGAGAGCGCCGACCTGAGTTTTCGTCTGCTCGAAGAAGGCTATGCGCTGATTCTGACGGTGCATGGCGATCACCTGCCACCGACCCGGCAGAGCGCTGAAGCCTCGCTGGCCTGCGCGCTGGGTCTGTGCGGCTGGTTGACCGGGCGCACCCTGCATCCGGTCAAAGTGCTGTTTCAGGGCGACGAGCCCGCAGACTTGCAACCCTACCGGCAAGCTTTCCATGCCCCCTTGATGTTCAACTCGCCTTACGACGCGCTGATTTTCGAACGGGCCGACATGGAAGCACCGCTGCCCACCGCCAACGAAGCCATGGCGCTGCTGCACGACCGGTTTGCCGGGGAATACCTGGCGCGATTCTCTGAAAACCGCGTGACCCACAAGGCGCGCCAGGTGTTATGCCGTTTACTGCCGCAGGGCGAACCCAAGCGCGATACCGTGGCGCAGACCCTGCATCTGTCGCAGCGCACCTTGCAGCGCCGTTTGCAGGAGGAGGGCACCAGTTTTCAGCAGTTGCTCGACGACACCCGCCGCGAACTGGCCGAGCAGTATCTGGCGCAGCCGAACATGACCTTGCTGGAGATTGCCTATCTGCTGGGGTTTGCCGATCCGAGCAACTTCTTCCGTGCGTTCCGCCGCTGGTTCGACACCACGCCCGGCGATTACCGGGCGCGGCTGTTGCAGGCGCCGGTCAGTGACGCCAAAAGGCCGGAATACACAGCACAAACACCGTAATGATCTCCAGTCGGCCGAGCAGCATGCCGAACGACAGAATCCACTTCGCGGCATCCGGCAAGGTGGCAAAGTTGCCCGCCGGGCCGATGGTCTCGCCCAGGCCCGGGCCGACGCCGGACACGGTGCTGGCAGCGCCGGTCAGTGCGGTCATCCAGTCGACGCCGAGCAGCGACAGCAGCAGGGCGATCACGCAGATGGTGATGGCGAAGAAGAACGAGAAGGTCAGGATCGAACGCACGATCTCTTCGTCGAGACGGTGGCCGTTGTACTTTTGCTTGATCACCGCGCGCGGGTGAATCAGCTGGTTAAGGTTGGCCTTGAGCAGGATGTAGGCGACCTGGAAACGGAAGATCTTGATCCCGCCCGCCGTCGAGCCGGAGCAGCCGCCGACAAAGCCCAGATAGAAAAACAGCATCAGCGAGAAATTGCCCCACAGGCTGTAGTCGCCGAGGGCAAAACCGGTGGTGGTGACCACCGACGTTACGTTCAGCGCCACGTGCCGCAGCGCTTCCAGCCAGTGCAGCTTGGTGGTCCACCAATACCAGGTGCCGAGCACCAGCCAGGTCACCAGCAACATGCCGAGCAAACCCTGCACTTGCTGATCCTTGATCAGCGCACGACGGTTGCCGCGCATGGTCGCCACGTATAGCGTGAACGGCAGGCTGCCGAGAATCATCACGACCACCGCGACCCAGTGCACCGCCGGTTGCGTCCACTTCGCCAGGGACTGGTCGGAGGTCGAGAAACCGCCGGTGGAAATCGCCGACATCGCGTGGTTGATCGCATCGAACGGGCTCATCCCGGCCCACCAGAACGCCAGGCTGCCGAGGATGGTGATACCGACGTAGGCCGCCACAATCAGGCGTGCCACCATATGCGAGCGCGGCATGACCTTTTCCGAGCGGTCGGACGATTCGGTCTGGAACAGGCGCATGCCGCCGATGCGCAGCAACGGCAGAATCGCCACCGCCATGCCGATGAAGCCGATGCCGCCGAGCCAGTGCAGCAGCGAGCGCCACATCAGAATCCCCGGGGACATGGTGTCGAGCCCGCTGAGCACGGTCGAGCCGGTGGCGGTGATGCCGGACATGCTTTCGAAGAACGAATCGGTGTAGCTGATGTGCTGGGTCAGCAAAAACGGCAGCGCGGCGAAAATGCACACCACCAGCCAGCTGCTGACGGTCAGCAGGTACATGTCGCGCGGGCGCAGGTGAATGTGCTCGGGGCGGCCGGGGATCACCAGTGCGAGGCCGGCGAGGAAAGTGATCATGCTCGCCCAGAGGAACGACGGCAGATCGCTGGTGCGCTCGAAAATCACCAGGGTGGCCATGGGCACAACCATGGCGATGGCCAGGGTGATCAGGAAGATGCCGATGATGAAACCAATGATCCGTAAGGTCGGCAACGCCATGAAGTCCGCTCGGGCTGATGTAGGAAGGGCGCCATTCTACCCGTGGGGCAGGGCATGTAAACCGGCACCCTGTTGCCGGATACCGCTAGAATAGCCGCACATTTTTCTCAGGAGGTGGCCGATGCAGGCTCTCGACGCTTTGCTCAACCGTGTTTCCGTTCCACGCCTGGTCGAACCGGCCCCTACCGCCGAGCAGCGCGAAGCCCTGTTTGGCGCAGCCCTGCGCGCACCGGATCACGGCCACTTGCAGCCGTACCGTTTCCTCACCGTCGAAGGCGCGGCACGTGAGCAAATGGGCGAGTTGCTGGCCGAAGCGGCGCAGATGCAGGAAGGCGAAGTCACTGAAGCGATGATCGACAAGGCGCGCAACGGCCCGCTGCGGGCGCCGCTGGTGGTCGTGGTGATCGCGAAGCTGCAGGAACACGTCAAGTATCCGAAGTCCGAGCAGTTGCTGGCGGCGGGGTGTGCGGCTCACGGGATTCTGCTGGCGGCCTATGCGCAGGGGATTGGTGCGGTGTGGCGTACCGGTGATCTGGCGTATTCCAAGCATGTGGCCAAAGGTTTGGGTCTGGCGGAAGGCGAAGAGGTGATAGCCTTCCTGTACCTCGGCACGCCGCAGAAAGAGCCGCGTGTGGCGGAGAAGGTTGATCTGACCGAATTCGTCAGCGCCTGGCCGGGCAAGGCCTGACACCACCGATCAAATGTAGGAGTGAGCCTGCTCGCGATAGCGGCAGTCAGTTCAGCGCGGGTCT
>NZ_JBYSZP010000017.1:26723-168276 GCF_058787295.1 Pseudomonas sp. FW305-3-2-15-E-TSA4
GCGGTGGATCAGTCAATGAATTTTTGTCTGATCCACCGCTATCGCGAGCAGGCTCACTCCTACAGGTTTGATCAGGGTTGCACGACGGCGCCCGGCACCAACGGCAATTCCAGGCTGGCGACAAACCCGCCCTCAGGATGATTGGCCAGCAGCAGACTCCCGCCATGCCGCTCCGCCGCGCGCTTGGCAATCGCCAGGCCCAGACCATGCCCGGCCGCCGTCTGCCCCGGCGCCCGGTAGAACGGCTCGCCCAACTGGCTCAGATGCTCGGCCTGCACGCCCGGCCCGTGGTCGCGCGCACTCACCACAATTCGTTCGCCCTGACGTGTGGCCTGCAATTCGATTGCCTGCCCCACCGGGTTGAAGCGTTGGGCGTTGCGCAAAAGGTTATCGACGGCGCGCTCGATCATGGTCGGCCAGCCGGTCAGCGTCAGGTGTGGTTCGGCATCCAGGCGCACGGTCTGCTCCGGCGAGCCAAGTTGCGCGTCTTTCTGCAGGGTGCCGAGCAGCGCATTCAGGTCTACTTCTTCAGCACTGGCGTTGTCGGCATCGACTCGCGCCAGCACCAGAATTTCGCTGATCAGCGCTTCCAGCCGATCACATTCGCGGGTCAGGCGTGGCCAGAGCTTTCCCCGTTCTTCGGGGTTGGCCCGTTCCGCCAGCGCCAAGGCGATGCGCAGCCGTGCCAAGGGTGAGCGCAGTTCGTGGGACACATCGCGCAGCAACTGGCGCTGACTGCCGATCAGGCTTTGCAGGCGCGCGCCCATGCGGTTGAAGTCGTTGGCCAGCACGCCGAACTCATCGCGACGGTTGGCCAGTTTCGCCAGGCTGTTCTGCTGATAGGTGGTCTGCCCCAGATCATGCACCGCACCGCGTAAACGACTGAGCGGGCGGGTGATGGAGAAGGTCACCAGCAGGCTGAACAGGGTCAGCACCACCAGCGCAATGCCCAGCGCACTGAGCGGCCAGAGCAGGCTTTCGCGGTGCCAGGCGTCGAGCTCCGGGTGCGGGATGCGGAAGATGAACAGATAGGTGTCGCCGGTTTTTTCGCTGGTGAATTCGTCGGTCAGGCGCCGCCAGGGCAGGCGTCGATCATCGTTGTTCTGCCGGGCTTCGAAAGCGGCGGCCCTGCGAGGGAAGGTGCCACGCACTACCGGGTCGCCGCTTTCGTTCAGCACCTGGACATCGATGTGATATTGGCGCTTGCGTTGTTCGAGGATGTCCTGCGCGGCATCCTCGCCCTGGGCTTCGTAGGTTTGCGTCCATTCGGCGGCCAGGGTGTTGAGGCCGGGATGGCGGCTGAGGATCCACGCGTCCTGGTTGAGCATGTGCCCGAGCAGAATCGACAGCCCCGCCACTAGAGCAATGGCCAGCCAGAAGCTTGCGAGAATACGCCAGAACAATGAACGCACAGAAAATCCTCAATCAAACAAAAAACTCAACAATGTGGGAACGGGCTTGCTCGCGAATGCGGTGTGTCAGTCAACATTACTTTGTCTGATACACCGTATTCGCGAGCAAGCCCGCTCCCACATTTGGATTGAGTGGCAACAGAACCGACGGCGCTTAGCCGTCGGATCCGAGGTTATCGCATTATTGCGCTTTTTGCGGTTGTTGCGCTTTCCACGCTTTGAACTCGGCCCATTCGGCGCGGCGTTCAGCCTGTTTCTTCTGGATCTCGTCGAATTTCTTCTGTTGATCCGGTTTCAGCAGGTTGCGTACGTCAGCTTCGGCTTTCTTGTGGTTGGCGGCCATCTCGTCTTTCATGGCTTTCTGGTCGGCCGGCGAGAGTTTTTCCAGGTACTTCTCGACTACCTGGCGACGCTCATGCATCTGCTCGCCCATGATCTTGCGGATCTGATCACGTTGTTCACGGGACAGGTCGAGTTGGCTGTACGGGCCTTTGCCGTGCTCGCCGTGCATCTGACCGCCGTGGCGTGGGCCGTCGAGCGGGCCACCCATCGGGCCACCATCCTGTGGCATGGCCATGGCGACGGTTGGCAGAGCGGCAGCGAACATCAGAGCGATAAGAGTCTTGCGCATGGTGTATCTCCTTGTCTCGTTCCCGGTACGTTCCGGATGAGTTCAGATTACGGAGATCAAGGTCAGCGGCGGTCAGCGCTGCGTAAAGCTTGAGTAAAGACGCTTTGTTTCCAGCCTTACACATATCCCCCTGCAGGAGCTGCGGCACGCTGCGACCTTTTGATCTTCAAAAGCAAAGATCGCAGCCTTCGGCAGCTCCTACAGGGGGGCGTCGTTGTGTCGGACGACCTCGTCGCGGTGGTTGGATCAGAGGCTGTAGTAGTAACCGCGGCTGCGCAGGGCGACGATTCGCGGGCGACCGTCGGGGTGGGGGCCGATCTTCTTGCGCAGGTTGCTGACGTGCATGTCGAGGCTGCGGTCGTACAGGGTCAGTTTGCGGCCGAGGGCCAGTTGCGCCAGTTCCTGTTTGTCCAGCGGCTCGCCGGGCTGCTTGAGCAGGGCTTCGAGCAAACGACTTTCGGAAACGGTGAGAGTCAGTTCTTTCTCGTCGATGCTGACCACGCCACGCACCGGGCTGAAGCTCAGGTCGCCGAGTTCGAGCTGGGTCGACACGGCAGCCGGGTGACTGCGGCGCAATACGGCACGCAGGCGTGCGGTGAGTTCACGCGGATCGCAGGGTTTGGCCAGGTAATCGTCGGCGCCCAGCTCCAGACCGAGGATGCGATCCAGCGGTTCGCCACGGGCCGAGAGCATCAGCACTGGCAAATCGGCGTGTTCGCTGCGCAATTGCTTGAGCAGTTCCAGACCGCTGCCGTCGGGCAGCATCACGTCCAGCACCACCGCCGCCGGGGCAGATTCGGCCAACGCTTTGCGCGCGCTCTGGCCATCGTGGCAGGCGCGTACCTGGAAGCCTTCCTGGCTCAGCCAGCTACTCAGGAGTTCGCACAACTCCTGGTCATCATCAATCAGTAACAGCTCGCTCATGACTCACTCAATTTAGCCATTGCCGACGTTTTCGGCTTGCTCCACTGGCAAAGATACCGCACAGCAGCGCCAATAGCGCTACCCCGGCGCCGGTGACGAACCATTGCTGCTGTTCGGTCAACAGACGCGGCAATGGACTGGCCTGGGCTTCCTTGAGCTGCAGCTTCAGGCGCTGGTTCTCCTGACGCAACCGGGCAAGCTGGGCGCTTTCGCGGGTGTTATCGGCATTTTGCAGTTGTTTGCTCAGTTCTTCCCGCTGCTGCTCGCTGGCCTTCAGGCGCTGCTGCAGTTCGGTAATCTGACTGCCGGCACTTAACGACAATGGCGTGGAGCTGCCGCTTTCGGTGGTTTCCTCACCATGGGCGGGCGCCATGATCGACAACGTGACCCACATCAGACACAACGGACCTTTGCGCATTGCGATTCCTGCTTGCAAATGGATATTGGGCAGGTTGTCGGCAGGAAAACGAGAATAATGAGCGATTGAGAGCGGTGAGAAGCGGGAAGGTTCAGTGCTTGGAGTGGGTTGAGTGTGGCGAGAGAGCTGTTGTGGTGAGGGGATTCAGCGAAACGTCGCACCGCCCCGATGGGCTGCGAAGCAGACCTGAAATGGGAGCATGCGGTGTGTCAGGCACACCGCATTGGATGGCTTTGGGTTGCTGCGCAACCATCGGGGATAAATCCCCTCGCCACAGAGCCCCTCCACATTCCTTGGTTACGGCAAGACTTGCTTGAACGGCTTGACGATCACGTTGGCGTACACGCCGGCGGCGATGTACGGATCGGCGTCGGCCCAGGCCTGGGCGGCGCTCAGGGAGTCGAATTCGGCGACGATCAGGCTGCCGGTGAAACCCGCAGCGCCCGGATCATTGCTGTCGACCGCCGGGTGCGGGCCGGCCAGTACGATGCGGCCTTCGCCCTTGAGCACTTGCAGGCGTTCGAGGTGGGCGGGGCGCGCGGCGAGGCGGGCTTCGAGCGAGTTGGCGACGTCGGTGGCAATGATTGCGTAGAGCATGTCAGTCCTCGGTTTTTGGTGTTGTGGTATCGGCGTCATGCAGATGGCGGGACAGGTAGATGCCCTGACCGACCAGGAACAGCACGGTCATGCCCAGGCTGCCGAACACCTTGAAGTCGACCCAGATGCTCTGGAAGGTGAACGCCACGAACAGGTTGGCAGCCCCGCAGAACAGGAAAAAGGCGATCCAGGCGATGTTCAGGCGGGTCCAGACCGGATCCGGCAGGGTCAGCGCGTGGCCCATGATGCGTTTGATCAGCAGGCGGTCACCGATGAAGTGGCTGCCGATGAAGGCCAGGGCAAACAGCCAGTTGACCACCGGGGCTTTCCATTTGAGGAAGGTCTCGCTGTGGAAGGCCAGGGTCAGGCTGCCGAACACCAGGCAGGCGATCAGGGTCAGCCATTGGCTCTTTTCCAGCTTGCGCTGTTTGATGAACAACGCGCCGTAGACCACCAGGGAGCTGATGATCAGCATCGCCGTGGCGCTGTAAATACCACCTACAGTGACTTCGTGACCGGTGATATCGACAACCCGTGGATCAAGTTTGTAAACGATGAAAAACAGCAGAAGCGGGATGAAATCGATGAATTGTTTCACAGTGAGAGCCAGAAGCTGGATGTGGCGGCATAATAACAAACATATGGGCGCGCGATAGCGCCAGCTGATTTGAGGTTACAACTCCCCGTGAATGTTGATTTGCATTGCCACAGCACGGCCTCCGATGGCGCCCTGGCGCCAGCGATTCTGGTTGTGCGTGCGTTCGAAAACGGCGTGCGAATCCTTTCGTTGACCGATCATGACACCCTCGAAGGCCTCGCCGAAGCGCGCAGCGCCGCCGAAGAACTGGGCATGCAACTGGTCAATGGCGTCGAACTGTCCTGCACCTGGGGCGGCGCGACCATCCACGTGCTGGGCTACGGTTTCGACGTCAACGCCGCGCCACTGGTCGAGGCGATCGCCCGATTGCACGATGGCCGCTGGCTGCGGTCGGAAGAAATAAGCCGCAAGCTCGGCCTCAAAGGTATGCCCGGTGCCCTCGACGGCGCCCGGCAGATCCAGCAGGAGCTGGGCGACAGCGGCAACGCCCCGGCCCGTCCGCATTTCGCCGACTGGATGGTGCGTGAAGGTTTTGTAAAGGATCGCGCCGAAGCATTCCGCAAATGGCTCGGCGCCGGCAAGCTGGGTGACGTCAAGCAACACTGGCCGACGCTGGAAGACACCGTCGGCACCCTGCGCGCCGCCGGGGCGTGGGTCAGTCTGGCGCATCCATGGCACTACGATTTCACCCGCAGCAAGCGCCGAAAGCTGATTGCCGACTATATTCAAGCGGGCGGGCATGCAATCGAAGTGGTCAATGGCCATCAGCCCGCGGAACAGGTCGGCAGCCTGGCCATCCTTGCCCGCGAGTTCGGTCTGCTGGTCAGCTCCGGCAGTGATTTCCATGGCCCTGGAGGCTGGTCCGAGATTGGCCAGTACCGGCCGGTTCCCGAGGACCTTCCACCCCTGTGGTGTCGGTTCAAACATGACACAGATATTGCCGCCGTCTGAACAGGTAGAAAACGTGAGTCAATTTTTCCAGATCCATCCGGAAAACCCGCAAGCGCGCCTGATCAAACAGGCAGTCGAAATCATCCGCAAGGGCGGGGTGGTGATTTATCCCACGGACTCTTCCTACGCCATCGGTTGCCAGATCGGCGACAAGACCGCGATCGAGCGCGTGCGCCGTCTGCGCCAGCTCGACGAGAAGCACAACTTCGCGCTGATCTGCAGCGACCTGTCGCAACTGGGCAACTACGCCAAGATCGACACCGGCACTTTCCGCATTCTCAAGGCGCATCTGCCGGGGCCTTACACCTTTATCCTCAACGCCACCCGCGAAGTGCCGCGCCTGTTGCTGCATCCGAAAAAACGCACCATCGGCCTGCGGGTGCCGAGCCATCCGATTGCCCTGGCGTTGCTGGCCGAACTCGGCGAGCCGCTGATGAGCGTGACCCTGATCATGCCCGGCGACGAAGATCCGCTGAGCGATCCGTACGAAATGCGTCAATTGCTCGAACACCAGGTGGACCTGATCATCGACGGCGGTTTCGGCGGGATCAAGGCGTCTACCGTGATTGACCTGACCGGCGACGACCCGGAAGTGATCCGCGTCGGTTGCGGCGACCCCGCGCCGTTCATGGTCGAGGCCTGAATGTCCGCAGTGGAGACCGTTGTCGATCCCCAGGCCGGCGCCCAGCAGGAACTGCCGTTTGCCATGGTCTATGGCCAGGCAGTCACGGAAATGCCGCTGGACCTGTACATCCCGCCGGATGCGCTGGAAGTGTTTCTCGAAGCCTTCGAAGGCCCGCTCGACTTGCTGCTGTACCTGATCCGCAAACAGAACATCAACATCCTCGACATCCCGGTGGCGGAAATCACCCGCCAGTACATGGGCTATGTCGAATTGATGCAGTCGGTGCGTCTGGAGCTGGCCGCCGAGTATCTGGTGATGGCGGCGATGCTGGCCGAGATCAAATCACGGATGCTTTTGCCGCGCGCCGAAACCGTCGAAGATGAAGAGGACGACCCGCGCGCCGAACTGATCCGTCGCCTGCAGGAATACGAGCGCTTCAAGGCTGCCGCCGAAGGCATCGACGGCCTGAGCCGGGTCGGTCGCGATGTGGTCGTGCCCAAGCTCGACGCCCCCGAAGCCCGGGCGCGCAAGCTGTTGCCGGATGTCGCGCTGGAAGAGATTCTGATGTCCATGGCCGAAGTGCTGCGCCGGGGCGACATGTTCGAGAGCCACCAGGTCAGCCGCGAGGCACTGTCGACCCGCGAGCGCATGAGCGATGTGCTGGAACGGCTCAAGGGCGGCGGTTTTGTGCCGTTCGTCGAGCTGTTCACCGCCGAGGAAGGTCGCCTCGGCGTGGTGGTGACCTTTATGGCAATCCTTGAACTGGTCAAGGAATCCTTGGTCGAGCTGGTGCAGAATGAGCCGTTCGCCGCGATCCACGTGCGAGCCCGAGCCGAATAACGAGTCGAAACATGAACCTGACTGAACCCCGCGAGCTGGCGCCCCTGCTTGAAGCCTTTCTGTTGGCCTCGGGAAAACCGCAATCGCTTGAACGCCTCTACGAACTGTTCGAAGAAGGCGAGCGCCCCGAACCGCCGGTCTTCAAGAAAGCCCTGAGCCTGCTGGCCAAGTCCTGCGAGGGCCGCGCGTTCGAGCTCAAGGAAGTCGCCTCCGGCTACCGCCTGCAGATCCGCGAGAAGTTTTCGCCGTGGGTCGGACGTTTGTGGGAAGAACGTCCGCAGCGCTATTCCCGGGCGCTGCTGGAAACCATGGCGCTGATTGCCTATCGCCAGCCGATCACCCGCGGTGAGATCGAAGACGTGCGGGGCGTGGCGGTCAACACCAACATCGTCAAGACGCTGATCGAGCGCGAGTGGATCCGCATCGTCGGTTACCGCGACGTGCCGGGCAAACCGGCGATGTTCGCTACTACCAAGGCGTTTCTCGATCATTTCAACCTGAAAAACCTCGAAGACTTGCCACCGCTGGCGGAACTGCGCGAGATGGAAACCGAGCCGGTCCTCGATTTCGACGACGCACCGGCACCGCAGGGCCTGCAGGAACAGGCCGACGCCAGCGCCGACCCGGAAGAACCGAAGGAAGAAACCAGTTTCCACACGCTGTTGCTGGAGCTGGACAGCATGGAGGAGGGGATCAAGACCGACTTCGATGATCTGTTGCGCGATGCCGCGGATGGTGAAGCGTCGACGACTGAGCCGGGAGTCGAGACCGTCGAGCCGGCGATTGAAGTTGAACTTGAGGCCGAGCCTGAAGCCGAACCGGAAGAGGATGTGCTGGGCGTTGCCGAAGCCCGGGAAAAACTCCTGGCCGCCGTCGCTGCCCTCGAACAACCGGTGCCAGAACCTGAACCCGAGCTGAGCGAAGAAGAAGCTGAAGCCCGTGCGCTGGCGGAAGCCATCGAAGCCGAACGCCGCGAATTCGAGGACTGATAACGAACAACTGTGGGAGCGAGCCTGCTCGCGAATGCGGCGTGTCAGACAACGTTGATGTCGACTGACAGGACCCTTTCGCGAGCAGGCTCGCTCCCACATTTGGATCTACGTTCAGCCAGGAGATGCTGATGAGCTCAACCAAAGACCCGTGCATCAGCCTGTGCAAGTTCAGCGACGACATCTGCCTCGGCTGTGGCCGCAGCAAGCGCGAGATCCGTGCCTGGAAGAAACTCGACAAGGACGACAAGCGCACGGTGCTGGCCGAAGCCGCGCTGCGCCTGATCAAGCTGGGTGGCGCCGGTCGGCGGAAAAAGAAATAAGTAGCAAACCATCAGCTAGTCTCTGATGCGCGATGACGCACATCCGCGTATGATTCGCGACCCTTCGGCGATCCCTTCGCCCGAAAACCAGATTTCAATGCTTCAGGCGTCGCCTGAACAGACCACACCGGGAGGTGCCCAGATGAGTGACATCAATCAGCAAGACGACCAGGAAATCGGCCCAGCAGGCGAAAAACTGCAGAAAGTCCTCGCCCGTATCGGCGTTGGCTCGCGCCGTGACGTCGAAGCCTGGATCAGCCAGGGCCGGATCAAGGTCAATGGCAAAGACGCCACCCTCGGCCTGCGCGTCGACATGCACGACGCGATCACCATCGATGGCAAGGTGATCAAGCGCGAAGAGGCTGCCGAATCGGTGCGCCGCGTGATCATGTACAACAAGCCCGATGGCGAGATCTGCACCCGTGACGACCCGGAAGGCCGTCCGACCGTGTTCGACAAGCTGCCGCGTCCGAAAGAAGGCCGCTGGATCAACATCGGTCGTCTCGACATCAACACCACCGGTCTGCTGATGTTCACCACCGACGGTGAGCTGGCCAACCGCCTGATGCACCCGTCCTACGAGATGGACCGTGAGTACGCCGTGCGTGTACGCGGTGAAGTCGACGACGAAATGATCGAGCGCCTGAAGGCCGGCGTGGTACTGGAAGACGGCCCGGCACGTTTCACCGACATTCAACAGGCACCGGGCGGCGAAGGCTTCAACCACTGGTATCACTGCGTGGTGATGGAAGGCCGTAACCGTGAGGTTCGTCGTCTGTGGGAATCCCAGGGCCTGGTGGTCAGCCGTCTGAAGCGCGTGCGTTTCGGTCCGGTGTTCCTCAACTCTGATCTGCCGATGGGCCGCTGGCGCGAAATGAGCCAGTACGAAGTCGACGTGCTCAGTGCCGAAGTCGGCCTGACCCCGGTGGCGATGCCGCAACTCAACGCCAAGAGCAAGGACAAGCTGGAGCGTATGCAGCGCAAATCGTCGCGGCCGATGGCCAAGACCGAGCGCGTGCGTACCCTGCGTCCAGCCGCTGGCGCGCCGACCGGTCCGCGTCCGAGCCGTGAGCCGCAGATCGAAGGCGAGCGTCCGGGTCGCAAGCCGGCTGCACGTCCGGATGGCGAGCGCGCTCCGCGTGGTCGTACCGAGCGTGGCGAAGGTCGTGCGCCGGCCGGTCGCGGTACGCCGGTGGCGGATCGTCCTGCCGACACCACCAACAAGCGTCCGGCCAAGCCTGCACCGAAGCGTCCGGGGATCAAACTGGTCGACGGCGACAAGCCGTCGGGCAAGCGTCGTGGTGCTCCGGCCGGTTCCGGTCAGCGTCCGGGTTTCGGTCGCAAGAAGCCGGAATAAAGCAGTTGTGAGCTTTGAGCGGCAAGCTTCGAGCTAAAGCAAAAAACGCCAACCGCAGGGTTGGCGTTTTTTTTCGTCTGGCGGAAGGTATGTAGCGTCTGATTCGGCCTCTTCGCGAGCAGGCTCGCTCCCACATTAGAATTGCGTCGAACACAAATCTCCTGTGGGAGCGAGCCTGCTCGCGAAGGCGTCAATCGCCTAAAACACAAACCGCCCATCAAACACTGGCTTGTCATCCAGCGCCAACACCCCGCCGGAGAAGATCAGGTCCAGGTGATGACTGCCCTTGGCCCCACCGCCCAGTCCCAGATGCAACCCACAATGCCGCTCTTCGAACCCGGCATTGCGCGCATACAGATCTTTCACACCTTCATTGGTACCAATCCCCAATTCCTCGATGCGTCGGTTTGACGGGTTGGCGTCCAGGTATTTGTTGAAGTCGTGTTCCAGCCCCGGCACATCGGTGGCGATGCGGCTGATGGTCGAGTTCTCGATCCACAGTTCCAGTGGCGACTCCAGCACGCCGTACTTGCGTGCAAACGGGATGGTGCTGAGGAACGTGCCCTTGAATTTCACATGGCCGTTGATGGCTTCGCTGTGGGTGGCGATTTCGCCGGGGGCCAGGTCGAAGTTGCCGACGCCGTTGATGTCGGTCCACTTCTTGATGCTGCTCAGCGGTGTTTCGAACCGCGAGCCATGTTCGTCGGTAAAGCTTAGTGTGGTGGCCTGGGACATGCGCTGGATCAAGTGGCTGTTGAGCCCGGCGATGCGCTGCGGGGTGACGCTGAAAGTGTCGTAGAAATAGTCGCCGTAATCCTTGAACAGCAGCGACTTCTTCCAGTTTTCCGCCATCACGCCCTGCAGGGCGCGAACGAACTCCGGGCCGTCGGGGCGCGGGTTGGGCAGGGTGGAAGAGTCGTAGAAGAAAATGTACAGATCGCTGTCGGCAATCGCCGCGGTCAGCGTTGCGGTGCTTTCCAGGTCCAGGCGACGGGCACTGAACGTGAAGCGGGGATGATCGCCGGCCTGTTCGGCGATGGCGCCGGTCAGGGCTTCGTAATCGGCGGTGTGGCCGAGCAGTACCTTCGCTGAATCGAGACCGGCAAGGGCAGGGTGATGTTCGAGGTAGTAAAGGAAATGCGAGATCGCGCGGGGCTTATCCATGAGTCCTCCCTGACTGACCGTGAAGAAAGCGGCAGGCACGACCGGCCGGATCGTGCCTGCCCGGGGATGTCTTACAGAGGCCACATCGCCGTGCCGAACGGAACCACCGCGTCGGCTTGCATCATTTCCACAGCCGCCTCATGGGTCGGTGCTTCGAACCATTCGTCCAGTTGCAGTTCGGTGTCCAGGTCTTTTTCCAGTGCTTGCATGGTCGATCTCCTAGATGACTTTCACAGTTATGACTGGCCGGTCGAGTTGGCCGGCAAGACGTGAAGAACCTAGTTCAGGGTGTTTTGTAATGCAAAAAATTATTTATTTAAAATTTAAATAAACTTTTTATTCTGTTTTTAAGCGGCGGATTTCTTATTTGAAAACAAAAAACTAAGCGGCACCTTTCATTAGCAAGCTTGCTACCGTCAATTTGCAGACGTCCTACAGAATTTTCCGAAATGGAAAATCTGCGTTACGCCTCGTAAAGAAAAGTTTACGAAAACACCGGTAAAGCCCAGTGGATTTACCTCTCTGCAGACGCTGTAAGGAAAACCTGCCGAAGCCCGGCTGCAAAGGCGTCGCGCAGGGCTCTGGCGCGCTTGTTTCAGCGCTGTTTGCAGGGTGAGATGCGCCTCATGCCTGTCGTGCAGGTGAATAACAAGAAGGAGGCGCAATGAACGCCGTGATCGATCTCCACTTCTCTCCGTGGGACGTTTTTTTCCTCGTCCCCGTCGATGGCCTGCAAAGGCCTGACTCAATTTTTGCAGCCGCCCGAGTGTCTCGAGGCGGACCCACGCAATCCCGGCAAGCGCCACGCTGATCCAGCGGGGTCTGGCAGCAGGGGGTTAGCGGTGTACAATGCGCCGCGTTTTAACTGTGACCCTCTGCGTAATCGCGCAAACCTCAAGGTTATCCGCCTTGTTCACTCCGCCACGTCACAAGCGTGTCGGGTTCGATTTCGTCACAGATAAAAACAAACAGGTGACGCATGACCGTTGTAAAAACGCTGAATTCCTGGTGCTTGCGCTGGGGTTTGATCGGGGTTGTCTGAAATCGCAACCTTGCAGCAACGTCTACTGAACATCATCAAACCTTGCGTGGGACCTTTTTCATGAGTGGACAAAACTCGCAATCAGGCGAGCTGAAACGCGGCCTGAAAAATCGCCATATTCAACTGATCGCCCTCGGTGGCGCGATCGGTACCGGATTGTTCCTCGGCTCGGCCGGGGTGCTGAAATCCGCCGGCCCGTCGATGATCCTCGGCTACGCCATCTGCGGCTTCATCGCCTTCATGATCATGCGCCAGCTCGGCGAGATGATCGTCGAAGAGCCGGTGGCCGGTTCCTTCAGCCATTTCGCGCACAAGTACTGGGGCGGTTTTGCCGGTTTCCTGTCGGGCTGGAACTGCTGGATTCTGTACATTCTGGTGGGCATGTCGGAGCTGACCGCGGTCGGCAAGTACATCCACTACTGGGCGCCGGACATCCCGACCTGGGTCACCGCCGCCGCCTTCTTCGTGCTGATCAACGCGATCAACCTGGCCAACGTCAAAGTCTTCGGGGAGGCCGAATTCTGGTTCGCGATCATCAAAGTCGTGGCGATCGTCGGCATGATCGCGCTGGGCAGCTACCTGCTGGTCAGCGGCCATGGCGGCCCGCAGGCCTCGGTCAGTAACCTGTGGTCGCACGGCGGGTTCTTTCCCAACGGCGTCAGCGGCCTGGTGATGGCCATGGCGATCATCATGTTCTCCTTCGGTGGCCTGGAAATGCTCGGTTTCACTGCAGCCGAAGCCGACAAGCCGAAAACCGTGATCCCGAAAGCGATCAACCAGGTGATCTACCGCATCCTGATTTTCTACATCGGCGCGCTGGTGATCCTGCTGTCGCTGACTCCTTGGGACAGCCTGCTGGCTACCCTCAACGCGTCCGGCGATTCGTACAGCGGCAGCCCGTTCGTGCAGGTGTTCTCGATGCTCGGCAGCAACACCGCTGCGCACATCCTCAACTTCGTGGTGCTGACCGCGGCGCTGTCGGTGTACAACAGCGGCACCTACTGCAACAGCCGCATGCTGCTGGGCATGGCCGAGCAGGGCGATGCGCCGAAAGGTCTGGCGAAGATCGACAAGCGCGGCGTGCCGGTGCGTTCGATCCTGGCGTCGGCAGCGGTCACGCTGGTGGCCGTGCTGCTCAACTATCTGATCCCGCAGCAGGCGCTGGAACTGCTGATGTCGCTGGTGGTTGCAACGCTGGTGATCAACTGGGCGATGATCAGCTTCTCGCACTTCAAGTTCCGACAGCACATGAACAAGACGCAGCAGACACCACTGTTCAAGGCGCTGTGGTACCCGTACGGCAACTACATCTGCCTGGCGTTCGTGGTGTTCATCCTTGGCGTGATGCTGCTGATCCCGGGCATCCAGATCTCGGTGTACGCGATTCCGGTGTGGGTCGTGTTCATGTGGGTCTGCTACGTGATCAAGAACAAGCGTGGGGCGCAGCAGGCGCTGCACGCGGCGGGTTCTGCCGCGAAGTAAGCCAGACGCAGAAAGTGAGAAACCCGGCCAATGTGCCGGGTTTTTTATTGGTCGTCAGACGTATTCGGCGATGGGATGGGCTGTGCAGAACGCTTCGGTCTGCAACCGGAATTGCTCGCGCAAGGCCGGTTCCAGCAGGTAATCCTGCTCGCTGATCGGTCTCACACTGTCGAGGATCCGGCAGATCAGATCGACGATCTGGCGACATCCCTGCGGATCGATTCTGCGCTGCGCGATGGAGCCCGTGCCGATGCGCAGACCGCTGGTAATGAGTGAAGGGCGTGTCTCGCCCGGTACACGATATTTGTCCACGATAATTGCGCAACGCTCCAGCGCCGACTCGGCAATGGCGCCGGTGATGCCGCCACGCAACCGAATCAATACCGTATGGTTTTCACTGCCCCCGCCGACGACTTCGTAGTCGTGAGCCTGAAAGGCGCTGGCGAACTCGTCAGCCGTGCTGCGAATCCGCCCCATGCTTCTGTCGAACTCCGTGGACTTTGCGTAAGCCAGAGCCGCCGCCTTCGCAGCGATCATGTTGACGGCAGGCGCGCCCTGCATTCGCGGATAAACGGCCTGGTCGAGGGCGCGGCTGAATGTCGTCCTCAAGCCGGGCACCTTGGTGTTCGCCGCTTGACCCGAAAGGATCAGACCGCCGCGCGGGCCCATGAGTTGTTTGTGGGTGCAGGTGGTGGTGACGTGTGCGACGTCGATCGGACTGGGATGCCGCCCTGTGGCAACCAGTCCGGCGATATGCTAAATATCGGCGAGCAGGATGGCGCCGGCTTCATCGGCAATCTCGCGAAATCGTTGGAAATCGATGACCCGTGAGTACGCCGTCGCGCCGCACATGATGATGCGTGGGCGATGGGCGAGCGCCAGTTTGCGCACCTGGTCGTAATCGATGACCCCCGCTGAAGTCGTGCCGTACCGAATCGCCTTGTAGTAAATGCCGGCGAATGAGGTGGAACTGCCATGGGTATGATGGCCGCCGTATTTGACGCCCATTCCCAGCAAGGTATCGCCTGGTTCGAGCAGGGCGGTCAGCACGTGGTAATTGGCGTTTGATGCCGAATGCGATTGCACGCTTGCGTACTGGGCATCGAACAGTTCCCGCGCTCTGCGGATGGCAAGCGCTTCGACCAGATCGACGTTTTCGCACCCGCCGCCGTAACGTCTGCCGGGCAACCCCTCGGCCGTCACATTGACCAGTGCCGAAGCGGAGGCGGCCAGGGTCATGGGCCTGACGGCGCAAGAGGAGGAGACCAGCGACAGCACCTGGTGCTGACGGGCAACTTCCGCGTCGAGGATCCCTGCCAGTTCGGCGTCTTGCGCCCACAGATCCGCCAGGCCCCGTTGCAGCAGATCAGCCTGGTTCATGAGCGGTTCGGTATGGACTGCCATTGTCTGTATTCCTTCCCTGTGTGCAGCGCGCTGCGAACGAGCGCGACTTCCTTGGTTTTACCGGAGGGTGCGTGCGTTTCTGCCCTTGACCGACCGGATACAGCGGATTCCTTGTTTTCGCGGCAGTGCGCGCAAACTAATCTCTGTATCGACGACCCGTTTTCTGCTGACTGCGGTCGCTGCCGACAGCCCGGTTGCCCGTCGCATACGGCGGAACACCAGAAAATTAATCAGAAAAATGAACATTGTTCAAATAAAATGATTCTTTTCTCCGGGCCTCAGGGTGTAAAACTGCAGGCGGGAAGGATCGCTATTCACGAGATTCTACTGGCCGATAAGCAGAACTGACGGGTCAGTACAGAATTCGAACTGTTCTTTTTGGTTCACACCAGCGGTGTTGTTGACACTATGTTTATGCCGAAATCAGGGAGGGGGAATGCTATGATCTGCCGCGGCTCTAATACCCGTATAACTATTTCCTAGTGGGCCTGTTGAGTCCCTGAATGATGATTCGAGGGGTATTTCCAAATTGCCTTTATAAAAGACGGTAAGCATTCCATGCACAGAAGAGAACGATCGGAGAATCTGAAGAACAATATCAAGTACCTGATAAAGAGTCGTGGGGAAACGCAGCTGTCGTTATGTAATTCCAGTGGACTGACCCGAACCACGATCTACAACATTCTTGAAGGTAAAGTGGTCAACGTACAGCAGTCCACTGTGCGCAAGATTTCCGACTTTTTCGGAGTGTCCTACGAAGAGATAGAGACGATCTCGTTTGAAGAAAAGGAAATCATCGACAGCAGCATCTCGCCGCAGGGCAACATGAACCCGGCGGCAGTGCCTGTCATCAAGGAAAGTCTGCTTCTGCAGAATCTGGATAAGCGAATCGGCGAGTTGGCGACGATTTTTCCACTGACTTACTATTTCGGAACGTCCTTCAATTTGATAGGCGTCCTGCTGGAAAATGAAGTCAGTGGCATGAATGAACCGGGCGACCTGCTGATCGTGCAGAAAGGCGCGGCAAGCATCGACAAGGAAAAACTGGTGTATGACAAGGTCAGTAAAAGGTTATTCATAACAACTGAAGTTGATCTTGCGCTGGAGAGTGTTTGTGTTGTCGGGGATATAATCGAGGAACGATTTAATGGATTGCAGCGTTGAAAGGGAAAACACCAAATATAAGCTGTTGGGGTTCGAAAACGGAAAAAGCCTGGCGGTGATCATGGTCATTGCGACAGGCAAGATAATTAAAATAAAGCTGAGTGAAGTGTTGAATAGTGAGATTATGGATAATCTGAACAAGATAGAAGTAAAGAATCTGTACAAGAAATTCTACTCCCAGGGAGGGTCGCTTACCGCTTATGAAATAAATGATCGGCATGAGAGCTCCTGGATGATTTATATCATTCTGAACCTGATGCTGTTCACGCTTTATATTTTTACCAGCATTGCGGCGACCAAGCCTATCTATCTGGAATATTTTGATATTGTCGTAACGCCGGGTACTTTCCTGTATCCGCTGACGTTTTTGATCGTCGACTTGCTGAATGAAACCTTCGGCCTCCGGTTGGCGCGCAAGGCGATACTCTTCGCTTTCATCAGTAATGCGGCCATTATCATTTTGCTGGCCATGACTACGTACCTTCCCGGGCTACCCGGGTGGAAGCTCGACGGGCCTTACAATGATGTGATCAGTCAGCTGTCGTCGGTGCTGGTAGCTTCGTCTGTATCGTTTCTGGTGTCGGAAAATATAAACTCTTATCTGTTGTGCAAAATCAAAGAACTGACCAACTCCCGGTTTCTCTTTTTGCGGGTGTTTCTGAGTACTTTGTTTGCGGTGATAATCGACAGTTTTCTTTTCTGCTACATCGCCTTTTACGGGACGATGGAGAACAGCGCGATACTCAGCATGATTTACGTCCAGATCGCGATAAAGGTCGGTTTTGCGTTCTTCAATATCATGCCGGCATACGGTGCCAGGTCATTGTTCAAGAGGTATCTGACGGGTAGTCAGGCTTGATGGATTAAATAATGCGCTCACTCGAAATTTTCAAGTGAGCGCATTTTTGTATGTTGGGTGCTTTATTGCAGATTCAGCTTCGTTTTCAAGCTGTTCATCACCTCATCCTTGTTTTCCAGAAACTCATTGAGTCCTTTTGCGCGAAGATTGCAAGCGTCGCAATTTGCACATCCGCTACCGGTTATGCCGTTGTAGCAGGTCAGTGTCTGGTGGCGAACCAAATCAAGCTGATGGTAATGATCGGCCAATGCCCAGGTTTCCGCCTTGTTCAGCCACATCAGCGGAGTATCAAGTTTCAATGGGTAATCCATGCCCAGCTCAAGGGCTTTGTTGAGTGCCTTGACGAACTCGTCCCGGCAATCCGGATAGCCCGAGAAGTCCGTTTCGCAAACCCCGGTGATGACCGTTCTGGCTTGTACCTGATAGGCGTAAATAGAGGCGAGGGTCAAAAACAGGATGTTTCTTCCCGGCACAAAGGTGCTTGGCAGACTTTCGCCAGAACTATTAACCGTCGGAACCGGGATGTTGTCGCGAGTCAGGCTGCTGATGGCCAGCTCATTCAGCAAAGATACATCCATCACTTTATGCACGGTCACGCCGAGCTGTTTGGCCAGTTGCTGCGCGACTTCGATTTCCGCGCGATGACGCTGACCATAGTCAAACGTGATGCAATGAATTTCGTCATAGTGGCTCAGTGCATGGATCAAACAGGTCGTCGAGTCCTGTCCGCCACTAAATACGATAACTGCTTTATTGCTCATGCTTATGCTTCCTGCATTGAACTGGTAAATTTTCGCTGGGGATCATAACGCGAAACGATTGATGCAAGAAGTTGCGCATGGCCGCAGGAGACCTGCTAGGTGGTTAATCGCGGTATCCTGCACGCTCTGAATTCGGACTTTTTTCCATGCTGGTGATTTCCAACAACGTGCATTTGCCGGATGCCGAGATCGAACTGACGTACATCCGCGCGCAAGGCGCCGGTGGGCAGAACGTCAACAAGGTCTCCAGCGCCGTGCACCTGCGCTTCGACATTCCGGCCTCGTCCTTGCCCGAGTTCTACAAGGAACGGCTGCTGGCGCTGCGTGACAGTCGCATCACCAGCGATGGCGTGCTGATCATCAAGGCTCAGCAGTACCGCACGCAGGAAGCCAACCGGACCGATGCGCTGGAGCGTCTGACCGAGTTGATCCTCAGCGCCACCAAGGTTGAAAAGAAACGCCGCCCGACCAAACCAACCCTCGGCTCGAAGAAGCGCCGGCTCGAATCCAAGACCAAGCGCGGCAGTATCAAGGCCGGGCGCGGCAAGGTGGATTTTTAAGAATTGGCGTCTTGAAATTGTTGCATTTCATCAGGCGCGAGCAATGTATCCATTACGCGCCACTCAATTTAAATCAATTTCCGGATATCGAACGACTCTCTTATTGCTAATTGGTCTACCTGACTGTCATATCTGACAGGTGTGCCGGATTGCTGTTACACGTTTACTGAGCTCTCTTTTTATTGATTGAGCAAAAGCAAATGAGTAACTTAGATGTTGTGCGTGGTACTCCTGATACTGATTTTGGTGCGCGCGGTGAGGTCGTTTTATATGGAAAAGAACATCAGAGACTTCAATCTCGGGTCGTCACTCTTCTCTCAGAACCGAACAGGATTCTTTGCGCCGCAACTGACGAGGAGCGGCAAGAGATTTACCTGTGCATGCTTGATGAGGAAGGAGGTATCGACGAGAGTTTCGGAAAAGCGGGTAGTGTTTTTTTCAAACTCTCGGAGTTTTTTCCTGGGTGGGATTTGCCGCAGCCCTATAGCGTGAAGTTTGATAGTGTTCATGGCAAGTATGTGTTGGGGTTTTTCGCTCGTAAAGACGGCTTTAATCGTGCTACCGGTCTGGCTCGATTCGATTTGAATGGGGGACTTGATGAAGGGTTTGGTAGCAAAGGAGTCATGTTGTGGAGTCTGGATGCGAAAGAGGTTTTTCCTGCAAGTTCAGATGTTCCAAAGGTGAAGCAACCTCTGGCGGATAAGGGGCGCGACTACCACGGAACTATGGAATTATTGGACGATGGCGGCGTTTTGCTTCTGACCACGCTTGATGAAAGAGGACTTTTCGATAGTGCGATCCTGGTCAAGTTAAAAAATAACGGTAGTTTGGACGGAGCGTTCGGTAATGGTGGGTACCGATTGGTTTTTCGAGGTCCGTCTGTTTTAGTCATAGGACAGGATATGTTTCGCCAAGACGATGGTTATATTGTCGCCGCTTCAGAGGGCCTGCGTGATAAAAGTTGGTTTGTTGGCCGGTATGATGCCCGTGGTGATCTTGACGCCAGTTTTGGGGTCGGAGGATATTATGATGGAGCACCTTCGGTTAAAAACTTCATTCTGAAACGCGACGATCGTTCTCAGTTTTATATTATAGGTACTTCGGATAATGGAGTTCCGCAGTATCTGTTTCTCCAGCTTCAACGTCGTGGGTCGAATGGTGAGGAAGATGACCTTTTTGGCAAACAAGGATGGGGAAGATTTATCAGTGATAATTTCAGCGATATCTATATGACGAAAGCAGCACTCTATAATTTGAAATCAACCGTTGTGGTAGCGGGCTATGCTTATTTGCGTGGAGGGTCGGATAGCCAAGCATTTATTGCCAGTCTTGAACAAGACATGGGTTGGGACGAGGGGTTTGGTAATTTTGGAAAGGTTGTATTTTCAAAAGACCAGATTATTCACGATCTCGCGGTCCAGGAAGATCGAAAAATTGTGTTTGTATCCAGTAAAAATAGAGAGAACGGTAGCTTCGCCATTTTCCGTTTGCATGGTTAGCTTATAAAAACCGCAGTTGTTTATTGGCCATTCGGAACCAATGAATGGCCAATATTGGGCGATCAATGAAAGTGGTGTTTTGGTTTAATGCGGTACAAATACACACTCAGGATCAGGCCGCTCAGTGAGGCAATGGCGGCAAACAGAAAGATCGAAGCAAAGCCGAAACCCGCTGCAATTGCCCCCGCCAATGGTCCGGTGATCCCCAGCGACAAGTCGATGAACAGCGAGTACGCGCCGACCGCTGCGCCACGGCTGGAGGCCGGCACCAGATTCACCGCCTCCACGCCCAGCGCCGGGAATACCAGCGAGAAGCCGAAACCGCTCAACGCCGCCCCGGCCAGCGCCCAATGCGCATCCGGCGCCAGCCACAGCAGTAATAGGCCGAGGGTTTCCACCGACAGGCAGGCGATCGCTACGCGGAAGCCGCCGAGGCGGTTGATCAGGTTGCCGAACAGCAGTCGCGCGCCGATGAAGCTGGCGCCGAACAGGCTCAGGCACAGCACTGCGTTGTCCCAGTGCCGGGTGGCGTAGTACAGGGTGATGAAGGTGGCGATGGTGCCGAAACCAATCGAGCCTAGCGCCAGGCCGCAGCCGTGGGGGAACACGCGACCGAGCACATGCATGAACGGCAAGCGCTCGCCGGCGACAATCGGCGCCGCGGTTTTCGGCCACGCCAGCAGCAGGCCCAGCGCTGCCAGCAGAATGATGCTGACGCCCATGCTCCACAATCCCAGCTGGCCGACCAGCCAGACCCCGAACGGCGCGCCGACCGCGAGCGCGCCGTAACTGGCGATGCCGTTCCAAGAGATGACTTTGGCGGTGTTCGCCGCGCCAACGCGGCCGATGCCCCAGCCAATCGAGCCGGAGCCCACCAGACTTTCCGCGCTGCCCAGCACCAGACGGCCGATCAACAGGCTGATCAGGCTGAGCATCGGCAGGTTCGGTGTCCACGCCGAAATCAGCATGAACACGCCGCTCAAGCCGCAACCGGCCAGCCCGATCATCACTGCGCGTTTACTGCCCTGGTTGTCGATGATCTTGCCGGCGTACGGACGGCTGAGCAGGGTGGCGAGGTATTGCACGCTGATCACCAGCCCGGCGATCACCGCGCCAAAGCCAAGATCGCTGTGGACGTAACCCGGCAGCACGGCGAGCGGAATGCCGATGTTCAGGTAGCCGATGAAGGTGAAGAGGACGATGGACACGACTTGCAGCGTGACCGCCAGGGGGCGCTGGGGTTGTGGCATAGAGGACGACATGAGAAACGATCCACGGCAAAGCAGGATTAGATAGGCTGCTTATGATACCGGCGCGGACGAGTCAGGGGCGGGGAAAAGTAAAACTATTTGCCGGGAGGGTGGCTTCAGGGTTTGGCCGGGGCGACCAGTTGTGTAGTGACCAGTGCAGCGAGGGCGTTTTCTTCGCTGCCGAAACGGGCGAGCAGGGCGGCCTGTTTTTCCGGGGAGAGACGGTTCCAGATCTCGATCATTTTCTCGGTCGCGCCGATCAGGACGGCAGCTTGGCTTTCAGAGAATTCGTCGGTCATGGCGGGCTCGGTTTCAGGCAGTGTGGAAAGCGCATCTTAGCGCTTTCCACACGGTCTGTACGGCGGGTTTTACTCTTCGCTGTCGGCCTGGCGGCTCTCAACGGCTTCTTTCGGCTCGGGCTGCTGGGCGCCGGCTTGTTGCGTGGTCGTCTGCTCAGTTTCGTGCAGGCTTGGGAAGGGGAGATTAGGAATCTCGTGCATGGTTGCGCTCCTCGCTAAGTCTGTTGATAGATCTGGTAGATCCGCGCTTCTTGAAAGCCTGCGCAGGATACAGCAGGAAAAATGACAATCAGACTTTTAATTGAAAATAATGCGACAGATGGCCGCAGGGGGAGGGCGTATTCCAAGTGTGGGTGTGAATGAACCTGTGGCGAGGGGATTTATCCCCGATCGGCTGCGAAGCAGTCGTAAAACAATTGCACGCGCCATGTCAGACATTTCGCGATTGCATTGTTGGGGCCGCTTCGCTGCCCATCGGGGATAAATCCCCTCACCACAGGGCTCACTCCTACCGGGGATTGCGGGGTTATTTGCAGGCGTTGGCGATGGCCTCGGCCAGCAGTGCCAGGCGCCTGGCGTCGATCCCGGCGACATTGGCCCGGCCCGAGCTGACCATGTACACGCTGTGCTGCTCACGCAGTTGTTTGACCTGCTCCGGCGACAGCCCGGTGTAGGAGAACATTCCGCGTTGCACGCCAATGTGCGCAAAGCGCTCGCGCAAACCGTGTGGTTCCAGTGCTTCGACCAGACCGCTGCGCAATTGGGCGATGCGCAAACGCATGGCTTCCACTTCATCGGCCCAGCGCGCTTTCAGCTCCGGGTCGGCGAGGATGGTCGCCACCACGGCCGCGCCGTGATCCGGTGGCGTCGACCACAGGTTGCGGGCGATGTTGGCCAGTTGGCTGCGGATGTCGATCAGCTTGTCGGCGGTTTTCGCGCAGACAATCAGCGCGCCGGTACGGTCGCGGTACAGGCCGAAGTTCTTTGAGCAGGAGCTGGTGATCAGCAGCTCAGGCACCTCGGCGGCGAACAGTCGGGTCGACCACGCGTCCTGTTCCAGTCCGTCGCCAAAGCCCTGGTAGGCAAAGTCGATCAGCGGCAGCAGGTCACGGCGGCGCACCACGTCGAGCACACGCTGCCAGTCGTCATGGTTCAGGTCGAAACCGGTCGGGTTGTGGCAGCAGGCATGCAGCAGCACCACGTCGCCGTGCGGCACTTCGTTAAGCACGGCGAGCATCGCATCGACGTCGAGGCGGTTGTCGCTGCCCACGTACGGGTAGTGACTGACCTTGACCCCGGCGGCGGAGAAAATCGTTTCGTGGATCGGCCAGGTCGGGTTGCTCAGCCACACGCCCTTGCCCGGCAGGCACTGGGCGATGAAGTCGGCCGCCAGACGCAGGGCACCGGTGCCGCCCGGAGTCTGGGTGGCGCCGGCGCGCTGTTCGGCGATCAGCTTCGAGTCGGCGCCAAGCACCAGTTCATTGATGACTTTGCCGAACAGCGGATTGCCGTGACCACCGATGTAGGTCTTGGTGTCCTGGCTTTCGACCAGTCGCGCCTCGGCGATTTTCACCGCTTCGGGGATCGGCGTCAGGCCTTGGGCATCCTTGTAGACGCCAACGCCGAGGTCGAACTTGCGCGGGTTAGTGTCCTGCGCATAGGCCTCCATCAAACCGAGGATCGGGTCGCCGGGTACCCGGCCGATGGCGTCAAAGTGCATTACTTGCGTCCTTCTGCGGTCTTGCCCACTTCGTCAGTGCGCGCGGCCATGATGAAGTCGTTGCGGTGCAGGCCTTTGATCGAGTGGCTCCACCAGGTCACGGTGACTTTGCCCCACTCGGTCAGCAGACCCGGGTGGTGACCTTCGGCCTCGGAGATCTCGCCGACGGCGTTGGTGAACGCCAGAGCATGCTTGAAGTTCTTGAACAGGAAAACTTTCTCCAACTGCATGATGCTGTCGCGTACTTCGATGTTCCAGTCCGGGATCTGCTTGATCAGGATCGGCAGTTCTTCGTCGCTGACTTGTGGCGCATCGGCACGGCAGGCTTCGCAGTGGGCTTGGTTCAAAGTGGACATGGTGTGATTCCTGAAATCGAGTGTGTTTTTTTTATAGAAGCTATCGGCCCGTCAATGCCGTCACGCTAAACCAAAGTGACGGCGACTGACAGACTCAATTCTCAGCAAAAGTCGCGGATCACGCGGCTTTCGGTTTTGGCGGAAACTTCGGTGCGTGCAACCCCAGCTGCATGCCTTGGCGAACCATGGCCATGATGTCTTCATGGGCGACATCGAACAGGCGCTTGAGGTTCGGCAGGACAAAGTACAGCGGCTGCAGGATATCGATGCGATACGGTGTGCGCATGGCTTCCAGCGGATCGAAGGCCTGATGCTCGGGTTCGTCCGACAGCGAGTAAACGGTTTCCTTCGGCGAGGACAGGATGCCGCCGCCGTAGATGCGTTTGCCTTGCGGGGTGTCGACCAGGCCGAACTCGATGGTCATCCAGTACAGGCGCGCCAGATACACGCGCTCTTCCTTGGTGGCCTGCAGGCCGAGCTTGCCGTAGGTGTGGGTGAATTCGGCGAACCATGGGTTGGTCAGCAGCGGGCAGTGGCCGAAAATCTCGTGGAAAATGTCCGGCTCTTGCAGGTAGTCCAGTTCTTCGCGGGTACGAATGAACGTGGCCACCGGAAACTGTTTGCTGGCGAGCAATTCGAAGAAGGTCTGGAAGGGGATCAGTGCCGGGACGCGGGCAACCTGCCAACCGGTGGTCTCACCGAGCACCTTGTTGATCTCGCCCAGCTGAGGAATGCGGTCGTGGGGCAGACCGAGTTTTTCGATACCGTCCAGGTATTCCTGGCACGCGCGACCCTCGATCACTTTCAGCTGGCGGGTGATCAGCGTGTTCCACACCGCATGTTCTTCGGCGGGGTAGTCGATAAAACCTTGCGCATCGGGCTCTCGGGCCACGTATTGCGTCTGCTTCATACTGCTCTCCTGCTAGGGGAATTCGTTCTTGTTATGTCCAGCGATGGACTGAGAATTACCCGAGAGTGCGGCGTGATGCAGCAGGTTGAGTGCGTTCCTGGTAGGAACAATCACTGCATTTCGTAAAAAAATCGTTACGCTTTGACTGATATCACGCATTTGCGGTGATTTGCAGGTTTGAAAAGGGCTGTGGCTGTCACATAATCTTGACAACTATCTGCGCGCCTCGACAGAAAAGTCTGGCGCTAACACCTGTGGGAGCGAGCCTGCTCGCGAATGCGGTCTGTCTGACACATCTATGCTGAGTTTGCAGCCGCCTTCGCGAGCAGGCTCGCTCCCACAGGTCTGTGTTCAACCTTATTGCTGGTTTGTCGGGTCATTCATATGCGTATCAAAGTCCACTGCCAAAACCGCATCGGCATCCTGCGCGACATCCTCAACCTGCTGGTGGAGTACGGGATCAACGTTGCACGCGGCGAGGTCGGCGGCGAGCACGGCAATGCGATCTACCTGCACTGCCCGAACCTGATCAACATCCAGTTCCAGGCGCTGCGACCGAAGTTCGAGGCGATTGCCGGGGTGTTTGGCGTCAAGCGCGTCGGGTTGATGCCCAGCGAGCGTCGGCACATGGAGCTGAACGCGTTGCTCGGTGCGCTGGAGTTTCCGGTGCTGTCGATCGACATGGGTGGCTCAATCGTCGCTGCTAACCGCGCCGCCGCCCAATTGCTCGGGGTGCGGGTGGACGAGGTGCCGGGGATTCCGCTGTCGCGTTACGCCGAGGATTTCGACCTGCCGGAGCTGGTGCGCGCCAACAAGTCGCGAATCAACGGCATGCGCGTCAAGGTCAAGGGCGACATCTTTCTCGCCGACATCGCGCCGCTGCAATCGGAGCACGACGACAGTGAAGCCATGGCCGGTGCGGTGCTGACCTTGCACCGCGCCGACCGCGTCGGTGAGCGCATCTATAACGTGCGCAAACAGGAATTGCGTGGCTTCGACAGTATCTTCCAGAGTTCGAAAGTGATGGCCGCTGTCGTGCGTGAAGCGCGGCGCATGGCGCCGCTGGATGCGCCGCTATTGATCGAAGGCGAAACCGGCACCGGTAAAGAGTTGCTGGCCCGTGCCTGTCACCTCGCCAGTCCGCGTGGGCAGTCGCCGCTGATGGCGCTCAACTGTGCAGGGCTGCCAGAGTCGATGGCCGAGACCGAACTGTTTGGCTACGGCCCCGGCGCGTTCGAAGGGGCGCGTGCTGAAGGCAAACTCGGTCTGCTGGAGCTGACGGCGGGCGGCACGCTGTTCCTCGATGGCGTCGGTGAAATGAGCCCGCGCTTGCAAGTGAAGTTGCTGCGCTTTCTGCAGGACGGCTGCTTCCGCCGGGTCGGCAGCGACGAAGAGGTGTATCTGGACGTGCGGGTGATCTGCGCGACTCAGGTTGACTTGTCCGAGCTGTGCGCGCGCGGCGAGTTTCGTCAGGATCTGTATCACCGCTTGAACGTGTTGTCGCTGCACATCCCGCCACTGCGCGAATGCCTCGACGGCTTGACTCCGCTGGTGGAACACTTCCTCGATCAGGCCAGCCGCCAGATCGGTTGTTCGCTGCCGAAACTGGCGCCGGCAGCGATGGATCGCCTCAGTCATTACCACTGGCCGGGCAACGTGCGGCAGCTGGAGAACGTGCTGTTCCAGGCGGTTTCACTGTGCGAGGGCGGCACGGTGAAGGTCGAACACATCCGCCTGCCGGATTACGGCGTGCGTCAGCCGCTTGGCGATTTCTCGCTGGAGGGTGGGCTGGACGAGATCGTCGGGCGTTTTGAGAAAGCCGTACTGGAGCGGCTGTACTCCGAACACCCGAGCAGTCGGCAACTGGGTAAGCGGTTGGGGGTTTCGCATACCACCATCGCTAATAAGCTCCGCCAATACGAAGTTGGTAAGGGTCCCGAGAGTTAACAGCAACACTGTGGTGAAAAGAGCTTTTGTGGTGAGGGGATTTATCCCCGAAGGGTGGCGAAGCAGCCCCAAACCCGGCAAATGCGGTCCATCCGATACACCATCAATGGATGGATTGGGCTGCTGCGCAGCCCGTCGGGGATAAATCCCCTCACCACAGGTTCTTTTTCCATCTGCAACAATCGGGATTGCCGCCCAGCGGCATAACACCGCCGGTTTTTCGACTTCGATACATTTCCAATTTCCCCGCAAAACCCCGCAAGTCCTTTGTTTACCGGGCCGCAAGCCGCCAGAAAAAAGTTGGTCTGCAAATTGCTTATGGCTCAGCAGTACAGCGGTGGGCGGCAAACGTCCGGCATGCAGAGGAAAGAGTGTGGACAAGTACCTTTATGTGGCAATGACCGGCGCCAGTCAGAACGCACTGGCGCAAAAGGCCCATGCCAACAACCTGGCGAACATCTCCACCAATGGTTTTCAGCGCGACCTGGAGCAGGCGCGTTCGATGCCGGTGTTCGGTGACAGCTTTCCGGCGCGTGCGTTTGCCATGAGCGAACGGCCCGCCACCGACTTCACCGCCGGTTCGCTGGTGCAGACCGGGCGTGACCTCGACGTCGCCGTGACCGGCAACGGTTTTATTGCCGTGCAGAACCCTAACGGTGGCGAAAGCTACGTGCGCACCGGCAGCCTGAACATCGACGCCCTCGGCGTATTGCGCGCCGGCAACGGCATGCCGGTACTCGGCAACGGCGGTCCGATCGCCGTGCCGCCGGAGCAGCAGGTCGAAGTTGGTGAAGACGGCACCATCAGTATTCGTGCGATGGGCGAAGGCCCGCGCGTCATGGCGGAAGTCGACCGGATCAAACTGGTCAACCCGGACATCAAGAACCTCAACAAAGGCCTCGACGGCTCGATCTACACCAAGGACGGCCAGCCGGCGCCGGCCGATGCCAACGTCAAACTGGTGTCGGGTTTCCTTGAGTCGAGCAACGTCAATGCCGTGGAAGAAATGACCTCGGTGCTGGCCCTGGCCAAGCAGTTCGAGTTGCACGTCAAGATGATGAACACCGCCAAAGACGACGACCAGGCCATGGCTCGGGTCTTGCAGATCAGCTAATTATCAGAACGTCGCGCCGTAAAACAGGCGCACGAGGAGAATCGAATGCTTCCGGCTCTATGGGTTGCCAAAACCGGTCTGTCCGCCCAGGACACCAACCTGACCACCATTTCCAACAACCTGGCGAACGTCTCGACCACGGGTTTCAAACGTGACCGTGCCGAGTTCCAGGACCTGCTGTATCAGATCAAGCGTCAGCCAGGCGCCCAGTCGACCCAGGACAGCGAACTGCCGTCGGGTCTGCAACTGGGTACCGGTGTGCGCATCGTCGGCACCCAGAAAAACTTCACCGCCGGCAGCCTGCAAACCACCGAGCAGCCGCTGGACATGGCCATCGACGGTCGCGGTTTCTTCCAGATCCTGCAGCCGGACGGCACCACGTCCTACACCCGTGACGGTACTTTCCACCTCGACTCCAACGGTCAGATCGTCAACGCCAGCGGTTTCGCCCTGGAACCGGCCATCGTCATCCCGAACAACGCGCAGAGCTTCACTGTCGGCACCGACGGCACCGTGTCGATCACAGTGCCAGGCAACCCGGCCGCTCAGGTGATCGGCAACCTGCAAACCGCCGACTTCATCAACCCGGCCGGTCTGCAGGCAGTGGGCAACAACCTGTTCCTGGAAACCGCTGCTTCCGGCGCGCCGCAAATCGGCACCCCGGGCCTGAACGGTTTCGGTACCACGCTGCAGAACACCCTGGAAGGTTCCAACGTCAGCACCGTTGAAGAGATGGTCAACATGATCACCACTCAGCGCGCTTACGAGATGAACTCCAAGGTGATTTCCACCGCCGACCAGATGCTCTCGTTCGTAACGCAGAATCTGTAATCAAGTCTATGGGGCGGCCATGAGGTCGCCAGCAACACCGTGAGGTAGGGTCATGAAACGCTTCGTATCTGTTCTGGCATTGGGTGGGGTCGTCTCGCTCGCGGGCTGCGTCGCACCGACGCCCAAGCCCAATGACCCTTATTACGCTCCGGTGTTGCCACGCACGCCATTGCCGTCTGCGGCCAACAACGGCTCGATCTATCAGGCCGGCTTCGAGCAGAACCTGTACAGCGACCGCAAGGCATTCCGGGTCGGTGACATCATCACCATCACCCTGAACGAGAAGACTCAGGCCAGCAAAAACGCCAACTCGCAAGTGGCCAAGAACAGCAAGACCGGCATCGGCCTGACTTCGCTGTTCGGCGGCAGTGGCACCACCAACAACCCGTTGGGTGGCAATGACCTGAGCCTCGACGTCGGCTACAGCGGCGACCGTGCGACCAAGGGCGACAGCAAGGCGGCGCAGGGCAACACCCTGACCGGCTCGATCACCGTGACCGTGGCCGATGTGCTTCCCAATGGCATCATCGCCGTGCGCGGCGAGAAGTGGATGACCCTCAACACCGGCGACGAGCTGGTGCGCATCGCCGGTCTCGTGCGTGCCGATGACATCGCCACCGACAACACCGTGTCGTCGACCCGTGTCGCCGATGCGCGCATCACCTACTCGGGCACCGGTTCGTTTGCCGATGCGAGTCAGCCAGGCTGGTTCGACCGTTTCTTCCTCAGCCCGCTGTTCCCTTTCTAGGTGGCGACTTTGAATTTCAAGAGCCTCATGCTGGCTGCGGCCCTGTTGTCCGCAACCTTTGGTGCCCACGCCGAGCGGCTGAAAGATATCGCCAGCATTTCCGGCGTGCGTTCCAACCAGTTGATCGGTTACGGCCTGGTGGTCGGGCTTAACGGCACCGGCGACCAGACGACGCAGACCCCGTTCACCCTGCAGACCTTCAACAACATGCTCTCGCAGTTCGGCATCAAGGTGCCGCCGGGATCGGGCAACGTGCAGTTGAAAAACGTCGCGGCGGTGTCGGTGAGTGCCGATCTGCCGGCGTTCGCCAAACCGGGTCAGCAGGTCGACATCACCGTTTCGTCCATCGGTAACTCCAAGAGTCTGCGCGGCGGCACCCTGTTGCTGACCCCGCTCAAGGGTATCGACGGCAACGTCTACGCCATCGCTCAGGGCAACCTGGTGGTCGGTGGTTTCGATGCCGAAGGGCGTGACGGTTCGAAGATCACCGTCAACGTTCCGTCGGCCGGTCGTATCCCCGGCGGTGCGTCGGTGGAGCGTTCGGTACCGAGCGGTTTCAACCAGGGCAACAGCCTGACGCTGAACCTCAACCGTTCCGACTTCACCACGGCCAAGCGTATCGTCGACAAGATCAACGACATGCTCGGCCCTGGCGTGGCGCAAGCCATCGACGGCGGCTCGATCCGTGTGACGGCGCCGCTCGATCCGAGCCAGCGCGTCGACTACCTGTCGATCCTCGAAAACCTTGAAGTCGATCCGGGTCAGGCGGTGGCGAAAGTCATCATCAACTCGCGCACCGGCACCATCGTCATCGGCCAGAACGTGAAAGTTTCGCCGGCCGCCGTGACTCACGGCAGCCTGACCGTGACCATCACCGAAGACCCGATCGTCAGTCAGCCGGGCCCATTGTCCAACGGCCAGACCGCGGTGGTTCCACGTTCGCGGGTCAACGCCGAACAGGAAGCCAAGCCGATGTTCAAGTTCGGCCCGGGCACCACCCTCGACGAGATCGTGCGGGCGGTGAACCAGGTTGGCGCGGCACCGGGTGACCTGATGGCCATTCTCGAAGCACTGAAGCAGGCCGGCGCGTTGCAAGCCGACCTGATCGTGATCTGAGGACGGCATCATGGATATGCGCAAAGGCAGTCTGGTGGGCACTGGCGATTCGGGTTCGTACTCCGACCTCAATCGTCTGAACCAGCTCAAGGTTGGCGACAAGAACAGCGATGCGAACATGCGCAAGGTGGCGCAGGAATTCGAATCGCTGTTCCTCGGCGAAATGCTCAAGTCGATGCGTTCGGCCACCGAGGCGTTGGGTAAAGACAACCCGATGAACACGCCGGCGGCCAAGCAATATCAGGAAATGTACGACCAGCAACTGGCGGTGTCGCTGTCCCGCGAGGGCGGCGGTATCGGGCTGGCCGACGTGCTGATGAAGCAGATGTCGAGGAATAAACCGCTGGCACCGGGTGAGGCTGCAGCCGCGTCCGCCGCCAAGCAAGAGGCGGCGAAAGCCGCTGCGGTGCAGACCCCGATTGCCGCCGGCACCACCGCCACCAATGGGCCGTTATCGCGGCTCAATGGCGAGCGTCCGTTGTGGGCCTCGCGTTCCGGGCGTGTGGCTACTACCGAAGCCTCGCACAGCAATGACATGGCAATGATCAACAAGCGTCGTCTGGCATTGCCGCCGAAGCTGGCCGATCGTTTGCTCGCCGGTCTGGTGCCGTCCGCCACGCCGACCGCCACCAATGCCTTGCCGCAACGTGCGGCGACCACGGCCGCCACCGGCGCCGGCCCGCTGTACAACGGCGACTGGCTGACCCGTGCCGAAGACGCCAAGGCGTCCGGCGGGCAGATGCAGATTTACGGTCGGGCGATGGCGCAGATTCCGCTGGCGCCGGCCAAGCGCGCTTTCAGCTCCGCCGACGAATTCGTCAACACCATGCTGCCGATGGCCAAAGAAGCCGCCGCGCGTATTGGCGTCGATCCGCGTTATCTGGTGGCGCAAGCCGCACTGGAAACCGGCTGGGGCAAATCGGTCATGCGTGCCCAGGATGGCAGTAGCAGCCACAACCTGTTCGGCATCAAGGCCAGCAGCAACTGGACCGGCGATTCGGCCCGGGCAATCACCAGCGAGTTCCGCAACGGGCAGATGGTCAAGGAGACGGCACAGTTCCGTTCCTATGCCTCGTACAAGGACAGTTTCCACGATCTGGTGACTTTGCTGCAGACCAACAATCGCTATCAAGATGTAGTGAAGTCGGCCGATAACCCAGAACAGTTTGTACGCGAGTTGCAAAAGGCCGGTTACGCGACCGACCCGAACTACGCGACGAAGATTTCGCAGATAGCCAAGCAGATGAACAGTTTCGAAAACTACGCTGCGGCCGGCGTTTCAACGACGCCTCTATAAACACACGGTAAGGTTTGAATCATGAGTTTGCTCAATATCGGGATGTCGGGGTTGTCTGCGAGTTCTTCCTCTCTCGCGACCACAGGTAACAACATTGCCAACGTCGACACCGCCGGGTATTCACGCCAGCAAACCGTGCAGAGCACCAAGTCATCGCAGCAGTTCGGCAACGTCTTCATCGGTACGGGGACGACCCTGGCCGATGTGCGCCGGGTCTACAACTCTTACCTCGAAAACCAGCTGCATACCGCGACCTCGCTCAATAGCGAAGCGGCTGCGTACGGTGCCCAGGCCACTGCGCTGGATGCCTCGATGTCCGATACCAACACCGGCCTGACCGGTGTGCTGCAAAAGTTCTTTACCTCGATGCAGGGCGTGGCGACCTCGGCCACTGATGACACCTCCCGTCAGTCGGTGCTGACCGGTGCGCAGGCCCTGACCAGCCGTTTCAATGCGCTGGCCAAACAGCTGAACGATCAGAACACCACGATCAATGGCAACCTGGGCGACATGACGTCCCAGGTCAACAAGCTGGCGACTTCGATTGCCAACCTGAACCAGAAGATCGGCGAGATTTCCACCAGCGGCGGCCAGCCGAACGATTTGCTCGACAGTCGTAACGAAGCGGTGCGCCAGCTCTCCGAGCTGACCGGGGCGCAGGTTGTCGAACGTGGCACCAGTTTTGACGTGTACATCGGCACCGGCCAGCCGCTGGTGATCGGCAACACCACCAACACCCTGAGCACCGTGCCGAGCAAGGACGATCCGACGCGCATGGCCATTCAGCTGGACCGCGGCTCAAGCGTGATCGACATCACGTCGGCCATGAGCGGTGGCGAAATCGGTGGCCTGCTGACCTATCGCAAAGAAGTGCTCGACCCTTCGCTCAATGAGTTGGGGCGTGTCGCGCTGATAGTGGCCGATCAGGTCAACAGCCAACAAGCCCAGGGTATCGACAAGAACGGTGACTTCGGCGCCGCGATCTTCAACAATATCAACAGTGCCGCTCTGGTCAGTCAGCGCAGCATTGCGCAGTCGACCAATAGCGCCGGCTCGGGCAACCTCGATGTCACCATCAAGGACACCGGCAAGCTGACCACCAGCGATTATCAGGTGACCTTCACCAGCGCCACCAACTATTCGGTCAAGCGCTCCGATGGCACCGACATGGGCTCGTTCAGCACCACGACCACGCCACCGCCAGTGATCGATGGCTTCACCCTGGCGCTCAACGGCGGCGCCCTGAGCGCTGGCGACACCTTCAAGGTGACCCCGACCCGTAACGCGGCAAGCACTATTCAGACGGTACTGACCGATCCGAAGAAAATCGCTGCGGCAGCGCCGTTGACCGGCGTGGCCAGTGCGAACAATTCCGGTACCTACACCCAGCCGACGCTGACTGATTCGTTCGACATCTACAACCCGGCGTCGCAGACCGAGTTGCAGAATGCGCTCAAATATTCGACGCCGGTCAAACTGGTGTTCGGTGCGGTCGCCAGCGGCAGCCAGTCGTACAACATGGTCGACGCCAAGGGCAACACCATCGGTTCGGGCACCATCGTGCCGGGGCAGGCCAACACCTTGAACCTCAAGGTCGGCATGGTTGACTCCACCGGTGCTCCGGTGATGGACACCACGGTCACGCCGAACGTGCAGAAGACCTTCACCGTACAGACCACCGTGGGCGCGACGCCGAAGTCCGGCGAAACCTTCACCATCAACCTGACCGGCGCGGCGTCTTCGGACAACCGCAACGCACAGACACTGGTTGGCCTGCAGACCAAGCAGACCGTGGACACCGGCAGCGGCAGCAAGGGCATCAGCCTGACCGACGCCTACAACAAACTGGTGACCAACGTCGGTACCAAGGCTGCCCAGAGCAAGTCCGACAATGACGCCACCTCGGTGATCCTCGATCAGGCCAAGGGCGCGCGTGATTCGCTGTCCCAGGTCAACCTCGATGAAGAGACCGGCAACCTGGTCAAGTATCAGCAGTACTACACAGCGTCTTCGCAGATCATCAAAGCTGCGCAGGAAACTTTCGCCACGCTGATCAACAGTCTTTAAGGAGTCGTAATTCATGCGCATTTCCACCGCCCAGTATTACGCGACGCAAGCTGCTCAATATCAGCGCAACTACAGCAAGACGGTCGCGACCGCCAACGAAGCGAGCAGCCTGCAGCGCATCAACACCGCTGCCGACGATCCGATCGGCGCCGGTCGCCTGCTCAAGCTGGGGCAGCAAAGTGCGATGCTCGACCAGTATCAGGGCAACATCGACACCACCAAGAGCTCGCTGACCGTGCAGGAGTCGACGTTGAACTCCATCACCACGGCTCTGCAGCGCGCCAAGGAAATCGGCCTGGCCGCCAACAACGGTATCGCTACCGACGACAACCGCAAGGCGTACGCGGCGGAACTGAGCCAGATCCAGCAACAAGTGCTGGGCCTGATGAACTCCAAGGATGCCAACGGCAACTACCTGTTCTCCGGTTCCAAGACCGATACCGCGCCGTACTCGCAAAACGTCGACGGCACCTACACCTATAACGGTGACCAGACCCAGATCAACCTGGGCATTGGCGACGGTATGTCGGTCGCGACCAATACCACCGGTTGGGACGCCTTCCAGCAGACCATCAACACCAGCCGCACCCAGACCACCATGACCGCTCCGGCGGTGGATGACGGTCGTGTGGTGCTGTCCAACGGTACGGTCGGCACCGCAGCGACCTACAACGCCAAGTTCACGGCGGGCCAGCCATACACCGTGGATTTCATCAGCAGCACGCAGTTGAAAATCACCGATGCCCTGGGCAACGACGTGACGTCCGAGGCCAGCCAGAACGGCCTGATCAGCAACAGCAATGGTGCCAACCAGACCGTCAGCTTCCGTGGCGTCGACATGAAGTTGAACATCAACCTCAAGGCCGGCGACACCAACCCGGATGCGGTCATCGCCGGTCACAGCTTCCAGCTGTCGGCCACACCTGACTCGTTCACTACCGCGCGCAGCCCGGGCAACCCGTCGACGGCGGTCATCACCGGCTCCAGCGTGACCAACCAGGCGGCGTACAGCGCGGCCTTCCCGTCGGGCGGCGGCGCGGTGCTGAAGTTCACCAGCGCCACCGATTTCGACCTGTACGCGGCCCCTGTGACCGCTGACAGCAAGCCAGTGTCGTCGGGCACCATGGTTGGTAGCAACGCCACGGCTGCCGGTGTGACCTTCGCCATCGGCGGTACGCCGGGCGCGGGCGATCAGTTCTCGATTCAGTCCAACAACCACCAGACCCAGAACGTGCTCGACACCCTGGGGCAGATGGTCACGGCGCTGAACATGCCGGTCGATGGTGATCCGGTAGCCAAGCAGAAATTCCAGGGGGCCATGGAGTCGGCGCTGGGCAACATCGACAGCGCCTCCAACCAGATTGGCGCTGCAGTGACCTCGATCGGTGCGCGCGGTCAGTCGCTGGATGACCAGGACACCACCAACCAGAGCCTGATCCAGGCCAACACCACGACCCAGGGTTCGATCCGTGATTCGGATCCGGCCGAAGTGATGACCCGCCTGACGTTGCAGCAGACCATGCTGCAAGCCTCGCAACTGGCGTTCAGCAAGATCAGTCAGTTGGGTCTGTTCAACAAGATCTGACATTGGACGGGCGCGCAGGCGCCCGTTTGTCTCGTCCTTCAGTTAATGTTTTTTTGCGGTTTCATGGGCTCGCTTTACCGAGCGGGCTCGTACCGCCTGTGAGTCCGCCGTGAATCCACTTCCTCTCGTCAGTCTGGTCATTCCCGCCTTCAATCCGCGCTTCTTCGAGCGGACCTTGAACAGTGCGGTGAGCCAGACTTATGGCCAACTCGAAATCATCGTTTGCGACGACAGCCGCGGCAGCGAGATTGAAGCCATCGTTGCGGCGGTAGTCGAGCAGTCCGGCGTCGCCGTGCGTTACGTGCGCAATCCGCGCACCCTGGGCATGGTCGGCAATCTCAAGGCCTGCCTGGAACAGGCGCAGGGCCAATTGGTCAAATTTCTGTGCGACGACGACCATCTCTATGCCGCCTGTGTTGAACAGCAAGCGCAGGAAATGGTGCGTGAGGAAGTCCGGCTGGTGCTGGCTCAGCGTCTGTTCTGGGACGCTGACGACATCATTCTTCCGGCACGTCTGGAAAACACTTCGCTGTCGCCGCTCAGTGGTTTGTTCAAGGGCGACGACCTGCTGGGCATCTTTGAAAAGTTTCCGGTCAATGTGCTGGGTGGGTTCACCAATGCGCTGTTTCGCCGGGAAGATCTTGTCGAGTTGCTGCCGGCGTTGACCCAGGAAGGCCACTGCTTTGAGGCAACCCTGGATTTCGCGCTGTTCGTCTGTCTGATGCGGCGCGGCAACGTGGCGGTGTCCAACAATGTACTCAGTGCCGAGCGACTGTACCCGGAGCGCCTGAGCGCCCAGCAGTCGATGAAAGATGCGGTTGAAGTCGAGCGCGAGTGGATTCTGCAAATGCTCAAGGCGCGCAGCGGCGAATCTGCGCCTGCGCCGGGTTGGGTTCGCTACATCCCGCTGACCAAGGCTGATGAGACACCCCGGGTCTGGGAAGAGCTGCCTCTGAGCCGCACCCTGGGTACCAAACAAAGTCGCCAGGAGTGGTGTGTCGGCATCGACAGCTGGAGTTTTGCCGAGCTTTATGCGCAATGGCTGGAGTGCCGGGTGCTCACCGAGGGGCAGCGCAAGTTGCTGCCGGAGACCCTGGCTGGCTGGTCGCATCAGCCGCGCATCGTCCCGATCGTCATCGATCGCGACGGCAGTCGCGACGGTGTCGAGCGCACGCTGGAGGCGCTTGCCGCACAGGATTATCTGCCGGAGTTGATTCTGGTGCTGTCCGCTGCCTGTTCCGAGGCCGAGCTCGATGGTCGGGTGTTCCGCATGCCGTTGCAGGACGACGGACTGGAGCAGATCAATGCATTGTTACCGCAACTGGAAGGGGCCGACTGGTTCTACCTGTTGCAGGCCGGCGATCGTCCGGTGGTGCCGGCGTTGTTGATCATGGCCGAGCGCATTGCCCATTCTCCGGCGCTGACGTGTCTGTACAGCGATGAAGGCAGCCTGCGCAACGGCGAATCGGCGGAGCCTGCGTTCAAACCGGATTTCAACCTCGACCTGCTGCGCAGTTACCCGTACGTCGGGCGCGCGCTGACGTTCAAGCGCGAACGCTTTCTGGCGCTGGGCGGATTCGCGGCGACGTTCGCCGAACTGGCCCCCCACGACGTGTTGTGGCGCATGGTCGAGAGTGATGGTACGCAGGTGGTCGGGCATGTCGCCGAAGTTCTGGTGCAATCGCCCTTCGATCTGTCCGCCTGGCTCGCCGCTCCGGCGGTCATCGAGCAGAATCCGCGTGTACTCGAGGCCCATCTGCAGCGCCTGGGGATTGCCCACGAAATCCGCCGTGGCAGTTCCGGGTTGCTCAATCGTGTCGACTATCGCCATGCCCGGCGTCCGCTGGTGTCGATCATTATCGTGACCAAGGACCAGACGGCTGCCTTGCAGCGCTGCGTCGAGACGCTGTTGGAGAAGACCGCTTACTCCGAGTACGAGTTGTTGCTGGTCGACAACGGCAGCGAAAGCACCGAAGCGCGGGCCTGGCTGGACGGTATGGCAGAGCTGGGCGGCGAGCGGATTCGTGTCCTGAACTACCCGCAGCAGGGCAACGCAGCGGCGCTGCATAATTTTGCGGTAGGGCAGGCGCGTGGTGAATACGTGCTGCTGCTCAATTCGTTTGCGGTAATCACCCAGGCCGACTGGCTCGACGAACTGCTCAATCATGCGCAGCGTCCGGAAGTCGGCGTGGTCGGCGCCAAGCTGTTCAATCCTGATGGGTGCGTGCTGCACGCGGGTCTGATTCTTGGTCTGCAAGGTGCAGTGGGTTTGCCGTTCTATGGTCAGTCGTTGCAGTCGGATGGTTACATGTTCCGGCTGCAAGCGGTCCATGACCTGAGTGCCGTCAGTGGCGATTGCCTGATGGTGCGCAAGGCGGTTTATGAAGCTGTCGCCGGTCTCGATGAGCAAGCGCTGAAACAGGCGCTGAATGTCGTGGATCTGTGCCTGCGAATCGGTCAGGAAGGATACCTGGTGGTGTGGACCCCTTATGCCTTGCTGGCACTGGGCGCACGCCCCAGTGTCCAGGCGACGGCAGAAGAGGAGCAATTGCAGCTTCAGGAGCAGGAAACCTTCTACCAGCGCTGGTTGCCGCGCATTGCCCGTGATCCGGCCTTCAACGTCAATTTGTCGTTGCAGGGTGTCGGTGCGACGAGCTTCAGCCTGGAACCGGGCCTGCGTACCGGCTGGAGTGCATTTTCCCGGGCGCAGTTGCCGAACGTGCTTGCCGTGCCGATCAACGCCTCGGCCATCGGTCACTACCGCATGAGCCAGCCGCTGATCGAACTGGAAGCGGCCAACCGCGCTGAAGGGCGGATTTGCTATGGACTGCCGTCGATCATTGATATCGAGCGTCAGTCCCCGGACGTGATTGTGCTGCAGGGGCGTTATTCGCAGGGTGCCATTGATGAGATTCCGCCACTGAAGAAATTCAGTCATGCCCGGCGCATCTTTGAGCTTGATGACTATGTGATCGACGTTCCTCATCGCAATGCGCATATTCGCAACATGCCCAATAAACAGGAAATGGAGCGGATGGTGCGCAGTGCGATCAGCCTGTGTGATCGGGTGGTGGTATCGACCCAGCCACTGGCCAATGCGTTGTCGGACATGCACCACGACATTCGCGTCGTCCCCAACATGCTCGCACGCAACTTGTGGACTGACTTGCGCAGCCAGCGTCGCACTTCGAAAAAACCACGGGTCGGCTGGGGCGGTGGCACCAGTCACCACGGCGACCTGGCGGTGATCGCCGATGTTGTGCGTGAGCTGGCCAATGAAGTCGACTGGGTGTTCTTCGGCATGTGCCCGGATGATCTGCGTCCGTACATGCATGAATTCCACGGGGTAATCCCGTTGGAAGTGTATCCGGCCAAACTGGCAAGCCTGAATCTCGATCTGGCGCTGGCGCCACTGGAATTCCACATCTTCAACGACTGCAAGAGCAACCTGCGTCTGCTGGAGTACGGCGCCTGCGGTTACCCGGTGATCTGCACCGATACCGAGGCCTATCGCGGCTACCTGCCGTGCACCCGGGTCAAGACCAACAGCACCGATGAATGGCTGCAGGCGATCCGCATGCACCTGGCCGACCCCGATGCGAGCTATCGCATGGGCGATGAACTGCGAGAAATCGTATTGCGCGACTACGTACTGCGGGGCGACAACCTGCGCTATTGGGAAAACGGCTGGCTGGCGGATTGACCGGCACTGCTGAAAAAGGCGACTTTCGAGTCGCCTTTTTTGCGTCTTAAATATCCTGTTTGTATCAGTATCGACACTTTTTTACCGCAGAGCCTCAAGCATAGCGCTTTTCCTGTCGATACTTCTCTATTCGCTGACCTCGGACGGTTGCTGCTGGCGTGATCGGCTTGTTACCGGGAGGCAGGTTTCCGGATTCAACAACAATGCAAGGAAGAAGCAAATGGCAGTGATTTATGGGACGAGTGAAGCCGATGTCATGAGCGGCAGTGAAGGCAATGACGAGCTCTTCGGACTGGAATCGGATGATCAGATCTGGGGGACTGCCGGAGCCGATCTGCTGGATGGTGGCGAGGGTTTTGATTCCGTGGATTATCGAATCATGTCTTCGGGCGTCAGCGTCGATATCCGCCAAGGGCTTGCCAGCGTCACGAAGGCAGATGGTTCCATTGACACGCTGGTTGCCATCGAAAAAGTGGTCGGCAGCTTCCTTGATGACACCCTTGCCAGTTCGGTTTCCGGCGTCACGCTGGAAGGCAGCGGCGGGGATGACGTTTACATCATCGGCAGTGAGGGCGTGACGATCATCGAAGACGAGCGCGGCGGCTACGACGAGTTGCGCACCAGCGTTAACATCCAGAAGATGGACCCGTTCCTCGACAAAATGACCTTCACCGGAACCGGCGACTTCAAGGGCTACGGCAATGCCGAGCACAACGTGATCATTGCCGGCGCCGGTAATGACTGGCTGTGGGGTGGCGACGGTGGCGATCAGTTCATTGGCGGCGAGGGCTTCGACACCGTCAGCTATACCGACAGCCTTGAAGGCGTCAGTATCGAGCTCTCGAGCATGTGGGGCGCCACTGGTATTGCATTCGGCGATACCTACTCGAGCATCGAGGCCGTGCAGGGTTCGAATTTCAACGATGTGATCTTCGCCGACGCAAGCGCAATGGTCATGGACGGTGCCGATGGCTTTGACGCCGTCGATTACAGCCGTTCCAACGACGCGGTCAGCATCGAGTTTCGTGATGGCAAGGGCTTCGGTTCCGGCGACTACGCCGAGGGCGACACCTTGATCAATGTGGAAAAGGTTGTCGGGACTAACCTGGACGATCACTTCACTGCCAACTCGGGCGGCGTGACCTTCGAAGGTGGCTGGGGCAGCGACGTCTACACGATCAACAGCGAGGGTGTGACCATCGTCGAGACAGACTCAGGCATGGGGTTTGACGAGCTGTACACCAGCCTGTCGGTCATGAAGATGGACCCGTTCATCGAGAAAATGACCTACACCGGTACAGCCGATTTCACCGGTTATGGCAATGATTCCGACAACTACATCTTCGGCGGCAGCGGCGATGACCTGTTCTACGGTGGCGCCGGACGGGATGTCTTCGTGGGCGGCGCGGGAACGGACATCGTCAGCTATGAGGACAGCGACACGGGTGTGGTGGCCACGCTGTGGAGAATCGGCCAGAACGGCACGGCTGACGGTGACACGCATTACGATGTCGAAGGCTTGCGTGGCAGCCATTTTAACGATGAGCTGGGTGCCAACAGGGAAGATACGATTCTGGAAGGCAGCAGTGGTGACGATACCCTGAACGGCAACGATGGCAACGATCATCTCTATGGCGGGCTGAAGTCCGGTCTCGACGGCGACGCGGCGCAGGCTGACAAATTATTCGGCGGCAACGGCGATGACGTCATCGTTAGTGCTGCGAATGACCTGGGCACTGTGGCGGACGGTGGACAAGGCAGTGACACCATCACGGTCCACAACGGCAGTGCCTTTGGTAATGACGGTTTTGACGTGCTCACCGGCACCGGCAACAGTTATCTGTTGTCAGGTGGCAGTGGCAACGACGTGCTGAACCTCAATCTCACGGGGCAGTCGGGCACTGGCGGCATCGCATTGGGCGGTATGGGTGACGATACCTATATCGTGAACACCACTGGGTTGGTATCGATTCAGGACGAGGGCTGGGATATCAATGACACCCTGATCCTGAACACCATCGCCAATATCAGCCAGTTGAACGTCACCCGCATCGGTGACGACGCCTATCTGCATGGTGCCAACGACGGCAGCGCCGGCGTTCCCGACAACGGCGTGAAGCTGCAGGGCTGGTACGCCGGGTACAACAACATCGAACATCTGCAGACCGCTGACGGCCAGTCCTACGACCTGCCTGCCACGATCGATGGATTCGCGATGTTTGGCTGATCCGTCCGATTCATTGAAGTAGCTTGATGAAAGGGATGATTCCGGCAACGGACTCATCCCTTTTTCATGCCTTGAATTCCCGCCGACGCAGCGCTCGCGGAGCTGGCGCGTTTCCTGCAAGTCCCCCTCAAATCGCCATAAAACGAGCGCTCGCGGTCATCGCAGCGGCGCCGCAGGCGGCAAAAGGGTTAGCCAGACGGCGCGCATCGCTCAAGAAAGCCATGCGCAGCCCGGTGACGAACGAGAGGGGAGACGATGAAGGCAGTTATTTTGGCGGGTGGCCTCGGCACGCGCATCAGTGAAGAGTCGCACCTCAAGCCCAAGCCCATGATCGAGATCGGCGGCAAGCCAATTCTCTGGCACATCATGAAGCAGTATTCCGCTCACGGAATCCACGACTTCGTGATTTGCCTGGGCTACAAGGGCTATGCGATCAAAGACTTCTTCGCCAACTACTTCCTGCACACCTCCGACGTCACGTTCGACATGCGCAACAACCGCATGGACGTGCACCAGAACTACAGCGAGCCGTGGAGCGTCACCCTGATCGACACCGGCGAGGAAACCATGACCGGTGGCCGTCTGCTGCGTGCCGGCCGTTACCTCAAGGATGAAGAGGCGTTCTGCTTCACCTACGGCGACGGCGTTTCCGACATCAACATTGCTCAACTCGTCGATTACCACAAAGCCCACGGTCGCCTGGCCACCGTCACCGCGGTGCAGCCGCCGGGACGTTACGGTGCCCTTGAGCGCCAGGGCGATCAGGTACTGGGTTTCACCGAGAAACCGCGCGGCGACGGTGGCTGGATCAACGGTGGTTTCTTCGTGCTGTCACCCAAAGTCCTGTCCTACATTGCTGGCGATGAAACCACCTGGGAAGCCGAGCCGCTGGCGCGTCTGGCAGAGGATGAACAGCTGAACGCCTTCGAACACGAAGGCTTCTGGCATCCGATGGATACCCTGCGCGACAAGAACCACCTCGAAGCGCTGTGGCAGAGCGGGGAGGCCCCATGGAAGCAATGGGCCTGAGTGCGGATTTCTGGCGCGGCAAACGCGTACTGATTACCGGCCACACCGGTTTCAAAGGCAGCTGGCTGACCCTGTGGCTGCAAAGCCTCGGCGCGCAAGTCAGCGGTTTCTCGCTGGATCCGTCGACCGAACCGAGCCTGTATGAACTGGCGCGGGTTCACGAAGGGATCAACGATCAGCGCGGTGATCTGCGCGATCTCGGCGCGTTGCTGGAGATCATCGCCGACACCGAGCCGGAGATCGTCCTGCACCTGGCCGCGCAGCCGCTGGTGCGTGAAGGTTATCGCGACCCGCTGGGTACTTATTCCAGCAACGTCATGGGCACGCTGAACCTGCTCGAAGCGATCCGTCAGGTCGGTTGCGTGCGCGCCTGCGTGCTGGTGACGACCGACAAGGTTTACGCCAACAAGGAATGGCTGTGGCCGTACCGCGAAGACGAAGCCCTCGGTGGCCACGATCCCTACAGCAGCAGCAAGGCTTGCTGCGAACTGTTGGCGCAGTCTTATGCGGCGTCGTTTTTCCCGGCTGACAAGTACGCTGAACACGGTCTGGCTTTGACCACCGCGCGCGCCGGCAACGTCTTGGGTGGCGGTGACTTCGCCCCTGAGCGGCTGATTCCGGACGTGCTCAAAGCCTGGACTGCGGACGAGCCGGTGACCTTGCGTTACCCGCAAGCCGTGCGCCCGTGGCAACACGCGCTGGAACCGCTGGCCGGTTACCTGCAACTGGCTGCGGGGCTCTACGAACAAGGCCCGGAATACGCCGGGGCGTGGAACTTCGGCCCGGGCGAGGCGGACATGTGCAGCGTCGGCGAAGTGGTCGAACTGCTCGCCAGTCGCTGGCCACAGGCACGTGGTCTGCGCATCGAAAAAAGCGAACTGCACGAGGCTGGCCTGTTGCGCCTCGACAGTAGTCGCGCCCGTCAGGTACTCGGCTGGCAGCCACGCTGGACATTACAGCAATGCCTGACCCAGACCCTCGACTGGCATCTGGCGTGGCAGAACGGCGATGACATGCGCAACGTCACTCTCGGCCAACTGAACCTGTACCGAGGCGCGCTGTGAGCGAGTTTTCCTTGAAACCGTTGCCGCTGGCCGGGCTTTTCAGCGTCCAGCACAGACGCTTCGAAGATCAGCGCGGGCATTTCGCCCGGCTGTTCTGCGAAGGCAGCCTGAGTGCGTTCGGCAGCGAATTTCACATCCGCCAGATCAACCATTCCTGCACCCGCGAGAAGGGCAGCGTGCGCGGTCTGCATTATCAGAATGCCAATGCGCCGGAAGCCAAGCTGATCACTTGCCTGCGCGGTGAAGTGTGGGACGTGGCGGTGGATCTGCGTCCGGATTCCGCAACCTTTCTGCACTGGCACGCCGAGCACCTCAAGGCTGGCGACGGTCGCAGCCTGTTGATTCCGGCCGGCTTCGCTCACGGCTTCCAGACCCTGACGGAAGACGCCGAACTGCTTTACCTGCACAGCGCCGATTACGCGCCGGAGCACGAAGGCGGCTTGTCGGTGAACGATCCACGGCTGGCGATTGCCTGGCCGTTGCCTGTCAATAATTTGTCAGCGCGTGATTCCAGCCATCCTGCGCTCGATCAACACTTTGCCGGAGTGCGTCTATGAACTGCCGTGGGTGCGCCGCACCGCTGAGCCTGCCGCTGATTGACCTCGGCACCTCGCCACCGTCCAACGCCTACGTGCATGCCGAGCGCCTGGAGCAGGCCGAACAGTGGGTGCCGCTCAAGGTCGCCGTGTGCCAGCAGTGCTGGCTGGTGCAGACCGAGGACTACACCCGCGCCGACAGCCTGTTCGACGCCGAGTACGCCTATTTCAGTTCGTTCTCCAGCACCTGGCTGGCCCACGCCGAGCGCTATGTCGCCGAGATGGTCGAGCGCTTTGACCTGAGCGCCGACAGCCGTGTGGTCGAAATTGCCGCCAATGACGGTTACCTGCTGCAGTACGTCGCTGCTCGCGGCATTCCGTGTCTGGGTGTCGAGCCGACTCGCAGCACCGCGCAAGCGGCGCGAGAAAAGGGCCTGCAGATTCGTGAAGTGTTCTTCGGTCGCGACAGCGCAGCACAGCTGCACAGCGAAGGCTGGGGCGCCGACCTGATGGCCGCCAACAACGTGCTCGCGCATGTGCCGGACATCAATGATTTCCTGGGTGGTTTCGCCACGCTGCTCAAGCCGACCGGCGTCGCCACTTTTGAGTTTCCGCAACTGCTGACGCTGATGGCTGGCGCACAGTTCGACACCCTGTACCACGAGCACTATTCCTACCTGTCGCTGACCGCGGTGCAGACTCTGTGCGAACGCAATGGTCTGGAAGTATTCGACGTCAGTCAGTTGAGCACCCATGGCGGTTCTCTGCGGGTGTTCGTGCAACGCCAGGACGGTGAGCGTCGTGCGGTGCAGCCGGCGGTGCAGCAACAGTTGCAGGCCGAACTGGATGCCGGGGTGAAAACCCCTGAGTACTACGCGACCCTCGCGCCGGCTGCCGAACGCATCAAGCATGAACTGCTGCGCTTTCTGTTGCAGGCCAAGGCCGACGGCAAGCGGGTGGTCGGTTACGGCGCGGCGGCCAAGGGCAACACCTTGCTCAACTACGCCGGGGTCAAACCGGATCTGCTGGCGTGGGTGGCCGATGCCAACCCGCACAAGCAGGGCAAGTTCCTGCCGGGCAGTCGGATCCCGATTGTCGCGCCGGCGCAGATCGACATCGAAAAACCGGACTACGTGCTAGTACTGCCGTGGAACCTGTTGCACGAAGTCAGTCAGCAACTGGCGCAGGTGCGTCAGTGGGACGGGCGCTTCGTGATCGCCGTGCCTGAGATGAAAGTCCTGTGAACGTCCTGGTCACCGGGGCCACGGGCTTCGTCGGCCGGCATCTGGTCGCGGCGTTGCTCGCCCGTGGCTGCGCGGTACGTGCGGTGGCGCGTAATGTCGAGACTGCGGCGAGCATGCCGTGGATCAACCACGTCGAATTCGTCGCGACGGATATTCACGCGGTGGATCTGGACATTGCGGCGCTCACCGACGGTATCGACGTCCTCGCGCACCTGGCTTGGCCGGGATTGCCGAACTATCGGGCGCTGTTCCATTTCGAGCACAACCTGATGGCCGACTACCGCTTTATCAAAGGCGCGGTCGAGGCGGGTGTGGCGCAAGTATTGGTGACCGGCACCTGCTTCGAGTACGGCATGCAAAGCGGCCCGCTCGGCGAAAGTGTCGAGCCGCAGCCGAGCAACCCTTACGGTCTGGCCAAACACACGCTGCACCTGTTCTTGCAAAATCTGCAGCAGGAAAAACCGTTCACCTTGCAGTGGGCGCGTCTGTTCTATCTGCATGGCGAAGGGCAGAACCCCAACAGTCTACTGGCAGCGCTGGACCGGGCGATCGATGCCGGCGAGGCGTCGTTCAACATGTCTGGCGGCGAGCAGCTGCGCGACTTTTTGCCGATCGCCAGCGCCGCCGATTACCTCGCCACGATCGTCCATCAGCGCGATTTCAACGGCGTGATCAATTGCGCCAGTGGCCAACCGGTATCGGCGCGCGCACTGGTTGAACAACGGCTGCGCGAGCGCGGTGCGGCACTGAAACTGAACCTTGGCCATTACCCTTATCCGAGCCATGAACCGATGGCGTTCTGGGCCGTGACCGAGCGTTTGCAACAGCTACTGGGAGAGCCGCAATGAGGCACGAGTTGTATCGGGTCACCGACCTGCCGGTGTTGCAGAACCGCACCTTCGCCGACCCGGAGTCGGCAAAGGCTTCGGCCAGCGCCGACATGCTGCTGGTGCAGGATGAGCGCAGCGGCCTGATCTTCAACGCCGCGTTCGACGCCGACAAGCTCAGCTATGACGCTGACTATCAAAACGAGCAGGCCCATTCGGGCCAGTTCCAGAAGCACCTGAGCGACGTCGAAGGCATCATCGCCAAACACTTCAAGGGCCAGGAGCTGATCGAAGTCGGCTGCGGCAAGGGCTACTTTCTTGAGCTGCTCAAGGGCCTCGGTTATTCGATCACCGGGATCGACCCGGCCTACGAAGGCGAGAACGCCGACGTGATCAAGGCGCCGTTCACCCGAGGTCTCGGCCTGGCGGCGGACGCCATCGTGCTGCGTCATGTGCTGGAACACATCGAAGACCCGGTGAGCTTTCTGTCGGTGATCGCCGAAGCCAACCAGGGCGGGCAGATCTACATCGAAGTGCCGTGCTTCGACTGGATCCTCGAGCACAAAGCGTGGTTCGACCTGTTCTACGAGCACGTCAATTATTTCCGCCTCGATGACCTGCGCCGGATGTTCGGCACCGTGCACGAGGCTGGCCACCTGTTTGGCGGCCAATACCTGTACATCGTCGCCGACCTTTCGACGTTGCGCCTGACCCCGCAGCAACCGGTGCCACGCCTGACGCTGCCGGACGGTTTCACCGCCAGCCTTGAGCGCGCGGTGCAGATCATTCAGTCCGCACCCGAGCAGGGTTCGGCGATCTGGGGCGCGTCGTCCAAAGGCGTGATCTATTCGCTGTTCCTGCAACGTGCGGGTGTCGCGGTGGATCGCGTGGTGGATATCAATCCGGCCAAGCAGGGGCGTTATCTGCCGCTGAGCGCCGCGCGGGTATCCTCGCCGCAGGAGGCTATGGACGCTTTGCCCGAAGGCGCCCACCTGTTTGTGATGAATTCCAATTACCTCGAAGAAATCAAGCGGATGACCGGTGGACGCTACGTCTATCACGCCGTCGATAGCGCTTCGTTCCAGTGACCATTGAGACTTTGAACATGACCGACAACAGCATCAACCAAGCCTTCGAAGCCGAGTGCCGCGAGCAGATCGCCCAGCAGGGTGACGACCAGAAACTGACTGGCCTGGCCCGTGATTTCTTCAACGAATCGGCCAAACACAAGTACAGCTACCACTTCTCGTGGATGGGCCGCCCGATCATCCAGCTGCCGCAGGACATGATGGCGATGCAGGAGATCATCTGGCAGGTCAAGCCGGATCTGGTCATCGAGTGCGGCATCGCCCACGGCGGTTCGATCATCTACTACGCCTCATTGCTGGAACTGCAAGGTCACGGTGAAGTGCTGGGCATCGACCTCGACATCCGCCCGCACAACCGTGAAGCGATCGAAAGCCACCCGATGGCCAAGCGCATCAAGATGATCGAAGGTTCGAGCATCGACCCGGCCATCGCCGCTCAGGTGCAGGCTGTGGCCAAAGGCAAGAAGGTCATTCTGGTGCTCGACTCCAACCACACCCACGACCACGTGCTCGAAGAGCTGCGCCTGTATGCGCCGCTGGTCTCGGTCGACAGCTACTGCGTGGTGATGGACACCGTGGTCGAAGACATGCCGGCCGATTTCTTCCCGGATCGTCCATGGGGCCCGGGCGACAATCCGAAAACCGCGGTGTGGAAGTACCTGGAAGAGAACCAGGACTTCGAGATCGACCAGCAGTTGCAGAACAAGCTGCTGATCACCGTGGCGCCGGACGGCTATCTGCGTCGCGTTCGTTAATTCGCACCATCACCAAAGCGTTATCTCGGCGAGTCGCCGGTTGTGGAGAGAAGTTATGCAAGGCAAGTACAGTTCTGAACTGGCGCTACCGCTCAACGAGCTGTTGACCGTGGTGCTGATTACTCACAATCGGCCGGCGTTCCTGCGTCGGGCGGTGAAGTATTACAGCAGCTTGCCCTGCCGGATCATGGTGCTGGACTCCACACCCGAGCGGCCGGAGGGGGATTTTTCCGCCGTCGATTACCATCACGTGCCGCAATTCGCCTACTGGGGCATGCAGGCCAAACTGGCGTACGGTGTAGAGCGACTGACCACGCCATACATGGTGCTGGCGGCTGACGACGATTTCATCCTGCACGATTCGCTGGCCGACTCCGTCGGTTTCCTGCAGGCGAATCCGGACTATGGCATGTGCCATGGCTATTGCCTGATGTACCTGACGCTGTCCGGTGGTGTGAGCTATTACCGTCGCGACAAGAAAGTCCAGGAAGATTATGCGTCCGAGCGGGCTCAGGATCGGGTTATCGACTACATGAGTCAGTACATCCCGCCGTTTTATGCGGTGACCCGTACTGACCTGATGAAAACCTGGCACTCGGCATTGCCGGCGGGTACCAATTTCCAGTGGCAGGAAATCGGCCACGTGTACTTCCTGCTGGCGAGTGCCAAGGCGCGGATTCTGCCGATGCCCTATGTGGTGCGCGAGATCAACTACGGCAATTCCGAGCACAGCACCGAGGTGTATCACTCGTTGACTTACGTCGACGCCAAATCGGTCGCCGAGCGAGAAGCGTTCGCTGAATTCCTTGCGTCGCTGCCGACCGGTATCAAGGATCTTGATGCGCAACAGGGCAAGGCGTTTGCCCTGCAGAGCTTCGAGGCGATGGTCGACAGCCTGCAAAGCGGCCGGGCACTGACGGCAGAACTGATTATTCAGTCCACCTGGAATCAGTCGCTCAAGAGGCCTGACCGGCGGTTCGGGCCTTTGCAATACGTCGAGATGCCGTTTTACAACCAGCCATTTTTCGATCGTCTGGAACAGTTCGAATTCATGCTGCACGCCATGCCCGCCGGGCGCATTCAACTGCGCGACCTGGAGGGTGTGTGGACTCGTCAGGCGCACTTGCTGCAGGCGCGCAACAACGATACCCCGGAAAGTGTTCTGGATCGCTTGTGGCAGGCGCACGACCTCAATGCGTTCAACCGCACCGTGGTCAAGCGTCTGGCACAACAGCTGGAACTGGCCGGCGAGGACGAAGAAGCGCAGAACATGCGCGACTGGAATGCTCGTCTCGAAGCGTTGACGCTGGAAGACCATCATCAGGTGTTCGACCAGACGCAGTCCGGCCGACTGCTCAAGTGGCTGGATTCGCGTCAGGCCGATGGTGCTCAGTTGGCATCGATTGCCGAGCACCTGTCGGTCAACGGCGGTGGCCCGCAGTTCGGCATCTTCCTGCTGGATCTGGACGATGACATCGACAAGTTGCAGGTCAGCCTCGACAGCCTGCTCGAAGGCCAATGCAAGGCGTTCAGAATTGTCGTGTTCACCACCGGCGAAGCGCCGGCGGCCACCACGGCGCAGAACACTTTGCACTTTGTCCGGGTTACGCCGGCCAACCTGGTCGATAAACTCAATCAGAGTGCCCGTCAGTCGCCGTGCGACTGGGTGCTGCTGGCCGAGGCGGGCGACGAGTTCACCGCCAGTGGTTTGTTGCGCGCCAGCCTGGAGTTGATGTCCGCAGGCGATTGCCGTGCTGTTTCCACCGACGAGATTCAGCGCGGGGAGAAGGGCGCGCTGATGGATGTGTTCCGTCCCGGCTTCAACCTTGACCTGCTCTTGAGCCTGCCGGGCCTGATGGCGCGACACTGGCTGGTGCGGCGTGACGCATTGATCGAGATAGGCGGCTACCGCGTCGATTTCAACAAGGCGCTGGAATTTGACGTGCTGCTGCGCATCATCGAAGAGCACGGTTTGAACAGCCTGGCCCACCTCGACGAGCCGCTGCTGATCACCGAAGCCGCGTCGCTGGAAGAAAACGCGCATGAGCGTCTGGCGCTGTTGCGCCACCTGGGCAATCGCGGCTACAAGGCCAAGGTCACCTCGGCGGTGCCGGGCATTTATCAGATCGATTACCACCACAGTGATCGTCCTCTGGTATCGATCGTGATTCCGGCCGGCGATGACCTGCCCGCCCTGCAACGCTGTCTCGAAGGGGTGCAACTGCGCACCCGTTATCACCATTACGAGATCCTGATCGCCACCACGGCCACGCAATCGGCCCAGGTCAATGACTGGCTGGGTACGTACCAGCATCCGAAAGTCCAGGTGCTGCGTGCCGATCAATCGCTGAGCGTACCGGCATTGCTCAACGCCGCCAGCCGCCAGGCGCAGGGCGAATACCTGGTATTGCTTGCGGCCGACGCGGAAGTGGTCAACCCGAACTGGCTGGACTCGCTGCTCAACCATGCCCTGCGTCCGGAAATCGGCGTGGTTGGGCCGAAGCTGGTCGATCGCGACGGCAAAGTCAGCCAGGCCGGGCTGATCCTTGGTATGCATGGCGGGGTGGGTTCGGCGTTCGTCGGTGAGAAACATGATGCCGACGGCTATCTGTACCGGTTGTCGGTGGAGCAGAACTGCTCGGCGGTATCGAGCGTGTGCCTGATGGTGCGCAAAGAACTGTTTGAAGCATTGGGTGGTCTGGACGACAGCACATTCGGCGACGCTTTCAACGATGTCGATCTGTGTCTGAAAGCCGCTCAGGCCGGTTACCTCACGGTATGGACGCCGTCGGTGCAGGTCCTGCATCAGGGCGCGATTGCCCAGGCACCCCAGGCACTGGCAGCGCTACAGGAAAAATGGGCCGCCGCGTTCGCTCAGGATCAGGCGTACAACGCCAACCTGAGCCTGAGCGGCAAAGGGTATGGTCTGAACGACAGTGCGTCGCTGGACTGGTCGCAGTTACTCGCTTGAGTCCGTCGGACAAGGAACAGGAATCAGCACATGTTCAACGGTAAATCGATCTTCATCTCCGGCGGCACCGGCTCGTTCGGGCGCAAATTCATTGCCCGTCTGCTTGAGCAATACCAGCCCAAGCGCGTGGTGGTGTTCTCCCGCGATGAGCTCAAGCAGTACGAAATGCAGCAGACGTTCAACGCGCCGTGCATGCGCTACTTTCTCGGTGACGTACGCGACGCCGATCGTCTGCGGCAGGCCATGCGCGGCATCGACTACGTGGTGCACGCGGCGGCGCTCAAGCAGGTGCCGGCGGCGGAGTACAACCCGACCGAATGTATTCGCACCAACGTCAATGGTGCGGAGAACATCATCGCCGCCGCCATCGACAATGGCGTGAAGAAAGTCGTCGCGCTGTCCACCGACAAGGCCGCCAGCCCGATCAACCTGTACGGTGCGACCAAGCTGCTCTCGGACAAGTTGTTCGTCGCCGCCAACAACATTGCCGGCGAACAACAAACGCGTTTTGCCGTGGTGCGCTACGGCAACGTGGCGGGCTCGCGGGGTTCGGTGGTGCCGTTCTTCAGCAAGCTGATTGCCGACGGTGCGCAGGAATTGCCGATCACCGACGAGCGCATGACCCGCTTCTGGATCACCCTCGATCACGGCGTGCAGTTTGTCCTCGACAGCTTTGCGCGGATGCACGGCGGCGAAGTGTTCGTGCCGAAGATCCCGTCGATTCGCATCGTCGATCTGGCGCGGGGCATGGCCGAGCATCTGCCGCACAAGAACGTTGGTATTCGTCCCGGGGAAAAACTGCATGAACTGATGGTGCCGCTGGACGATGCGCGGATGACCCTGGAGTTCGAAGACCACTACACCATCCAGCCTTCCATCCGCTTTACCAGCGTCGATGTCGATTTCTCCATCGACAAGCTTGGCGAACATGGGCGGCCGGTGAGTGAAGATTTCGAATACCGCTCCGACACCAATCCGCACTATCTCTCGGTCGGGCAGATCGCCGAGCTGCACGCGAAGTTGTCGGCATGATTCCCTACGGTCGGCAGAGCGTTGATCAGGCGGACATCGATGCGGTGGTCGAGGTGCTGCAATCGGACTGGCTGACTCAAGGCCCGACTATCGAGCGTTTCGAGCAGGCGGTGGCCGAGCGATGCCAGGCCGACTTCGCCGTGGCGGTGTGCAACGCCACCGCGGCGCTGCACATCGCCTGCCTCGCTGCCGGCCTTGGCCCGGGTGATCGCTTGTGGACCACGCCGAACACCTTTCTGGCTTCGGCCAATTGTGGGCGCTATTGCGGCGCCGAGGTGGATTTCGTCGACATCGATCCGCTGACCTGGAATCTCGATGCCTTCGCCCTCGCCGCGAAGCTCGATCAGGCCGAGCAGGACGGCACGCTGCCGAAAGTGTTGGTGGCGGTGGCGTTCTCCGGGCAGAGCTGCGACCTGCGCAAGATTGCCGAACTGGCCGAGCGCTACAACTTCACCGTAATCGAAGACGCCTCGCACGCCGTGGGCGCCAGCTACGCCGGGCGTCCGGTGGGTTGCGGGGAGTTTGCGGCGATGACCGTGTTCAGTTTCCACCCGGTGAAGATCATCACCAGTGCTGAAGGCGGCATGGTCCTGACCAATCGCCCGCAACTGGCCGAGCGTCTGCAACGCCTGCGCAGCCACGGCATGACCCGCGATCCGCAGCAGATGAGCGAACCCAGCCACGGCCCGTGGTATTACCAGCAGATCGAGCTGGGCTTCAATTACCGGATCACCGATTTGCAAGCGGCGCTGGGTCTGTCGCAACTGGGCAAACTGGACGGGTTTATCGCCCGTCGCCGCGAACTGGCGGCGCGTTACGACCGGTTGCTGGCCTACCTGCCACTGAGCTTGCCCAACGCGCAGCCGGAGGCGGAATCGGCGTGGCACCTGTACGTGGTGCGCTTGCAGACCGAACGCATCGGCCTGACCCATCGTCAGGTGTTCGAAGGCTTGCGTGCCGCCGGCATCGGCGTGAACCTGCACTATATTCCTGTGCATTTGCAGCCGTACTATCGCGACCTGGGTTTTGCCGAAGGCGACTTCCCCGAAGCCGAGCGTTATTACGCCGAGGCGATCAGCCTGCCGCTGTATCCGTTGCTCAGTGATGAGCAGCAGGATCATGTGGTTGAGCAATTGCGCCGGCTGACCGAATAAACCCCGCTGCGGCGGCGAATGAGACTGTGCAATGCGTGATCTGAGTGAGCAGGAAAAATTCTGGCAGGGCGACTTTGGCAACCAGTATGTCGATCGCAACGTCGGACAACCGCTGGTGGCGGCCAATCTGGCGCTGTTCGCCAAGGCTCTGAGCCGCGCCGGGCGCATTGACAGTGTGGTTGAGCTGGGCACCAATGCCGGCAACAATCTGCAGGCGCTGCGTCAACTGCTGCCGCACAGTGAACTGTTCGGCGTCGAGATCAATGAAAGCGCCTGTGCTCAGGCGCGGGCACTGGGCATCGCGCAGATCTGGCACGGCTCGCTGTTCGATTTTCCCCGCGAGCGCAGCTACGACCTGACCCTGAGCAAAGGCGTGCTGATCCATCTGGCGCCGGAGCTGCTGCCGACCGCCTATGCGCAGTTGTATGCGTTGAGCCAGCGCTACATCCTGATCGCCGAATACTACAATCCGGCACCGGTGGAAGTGTCCTATCGCGGCAACAGCGGCAAGCTGTTCAAGCGCGATTTCGCCGGGGAAATGCTTGATCGTTATGCCGATCTGCACTTGCTCGATTACGGCTTTGGTTATCACCGTGACCCACAATTCCCGGTGGACGACATCACCTGGTTCCTGCTGGAAAAACGTCCTTGAACAGCGTCGCAATCATCCCGGCCCGTGGCGGCAGCAAGCGCATCCCGCGCAAGAATCTGCTGGCGTTCGACGGTGTGCCGATGATTGTCCGCTCGATCCGTACGGCGCTCGACAGTGGCCTGTTCGAACAGGTCGTGGTCAGTACCGATGACGCCGACATTGCCGAGCTGGCGCTGGCCCATGGCGCGCAAGTGCCGTTCCTGCGCCCGGCTGAACTGGCGGATGATTTCACCGGCACCGCTGCGGTGATCGTGCATGCCTTGCAGCAACTGCCAGCCTTCGATTACGCCTGCTGCGTGTACGCCACGGCGCCGTTGTTGCAGGCGCGCTTCCTGCGGCAAGGATTTGAGCTGTTGCAGCAGCACCCGGACAAAGCCTTTGCGTTCTCCGTGTGCAGCTTTGGTTTCCCCGTGCAGCGGGCGCTGACGCTGGACGGGCAGGGCGCATTGACCGCGTTGTACCCGGAATTTCGCCAAACCCGCTCGCAGGATCTGCCCGAGGCCTTTCAGGACGCCGGCCAGTTTTACTGGGGTCGCAGCGAGGCGTGGTTGCGCGGTGAAGTGTTGTATTCGTCCGCGAGTCTGCCGGTCATTCTGCCGCGACATCTGGTACAGGACATCGACACACTGCAAGACTGGAAACGCGCCGAATACCTCTACGCCGCGCTCAAGGCCGGCGGAGAACTGCAATGAGAGTGCTGATCCGCGCTGACGCTTCGCCGACCATCGGCAGTGGCCACATTGCCCGTTGCCTGACGCTGGCGCGAGTGCTGCGCAAGCAGGGCAGTCATGTCGCCTTTGCCTGCCGCCGGTTACCGGGGCATCGGCTTTATGCCTTGGCTGCCGAAGGTTTCGAGACCTTCGCCTTGCCGGACGTCTACCCCGACGAAGACCCGCAGCAAGCCATCGAATCGATGCTGCCGTGGCAGGCAGACATCGAGGAGCTGGACGCCTTGCTGGCAGGTCACGCCGCATTCGACTGGATCATCGCCGACCACTACGGCCTCGATCATCACTGGCAAACCGCGGCCCGTCGCTGGGCGCCTCGGATTGCGGCGGTGGACGATCTCGCCACCCGCCGCTACAGCGTTGATCTGCTGCTCAATCAGAATCTGTCCGGTCTCAGCGCAAACTATGCGCCGCTGCTGCCCGAAGACTGCCGCACCTTGCTCGGTCCGCGCTACGCCATGCTGCGCGAGGAGTTCGTCTGTCCGGCCATTGCGATCAAGCCCAAGGCGCGCCGGGTGCTGGTGAATTTCGGTGGTTTCGATGCGGCGATGCAGACCCATCACGCGATGTTGGCGCTGAAGGATTTCGCAGAGCTGGAAGTGGATTTCGTCGCCGGTGCAGACAATCCTGCGTGGGCGCAAATGCAGGCACTGGCCGCAACACGGCCGCATTGGCGCCTGCACAGTTTCGTCAGCGATTTCCAGCAACGCATGACCGCGGCCGATCTGTTTATCGGCGCGGGTGGCGGCACCAGTTGGGAGCGTGCAGCCCTCGGCCTGCCGACCCTCTGCATCGCGGTATCGAACAATCAGCAGGCCAACGGCGAAGTCATGGCAGCGGCGGGGGCGCATGTGTTCATGGGCGCCCGCGAGCAGGTCAGCGTCGAACAACTGCGCGACGCCATCGGTTTTGTCGTCGACAATTTCTATCTGCGCCTGAGTCTGGCCGAGCGTTCACGGCAACTGGTCGATGGGCGCGGTGCTTTGCGCGTGGCGGCGGCACTCGCCGGTGCAGTGCTCAAGCTGCGCCTGGCGACTCTGGATGACGCGCAATTGCTGTTCGACGGGCGCAATGCCGAGGCTGTACGCCGTTGGTCACTGGACACGGCTGCAATCGAATGGCCGCAGCACCTGAGCTGGCTGAATGCGAGCCTGCGCAATCCGCAGCGTCTGCTGTTGATTGCCGAGGCCGATGACGGCGCGGTCGGCGTCTTGCGTTATGACTTGCGCGGCTTTGAAGCCGAAGTGTCGCTGTATCTGCTGGAAGGACGGCTCGGTCTCGGCTGGGGCAGGGCGCTGCTGGCGCGAGGCGAGGTATTCGTCCGCGAGCACTGGCCGCAGATGACCGTTGTCACCGCTCAGGTGCTGCCGGGCAATCGCCCCTCTTTGAATGTGTTTCGTGACGCCGGATTCACCCAGAGTGCCTGCGCGTTCACCAAGGTTTTGAAGGATCACCGCGATGAGTAGTTTCAAGATTGGCGAGCGTCTGATCGGTGCCGATGCGCCGCCGTTCATCATTGCCGAGATGAGCGGCAACCATAACCAGTCGCTGGAGGTGGCCCTGCAGATTGTCGAAGCCGCCGCCAAGGCTGGCGCGCACGCCTTGAAGTTGCAGACGTACACCGCGCAGACCATGACCCTGGATCTGGCCGAGGGCGAGTTTTTCATCAAAGACCCGAATAGCCTGTGGGCGGGTACTTCGCTGTACGACCTGTATGAGAAGGCCCACACCCCGTGGGAGTGGCACGCGCCGATTTTCGCCCGGGCCAAAGCGTTGGGCATGCTCGCGTTCTCGACGCCGTTCGATGACACGGCGGTGGACTTTCTCGAAAGCCTCGATGTGCCGGCGTACAAGATCGCCAGTTTCGAAAACACCGATCTGCCGTTGATTCGTCGCGTGGCGGCGACCGGCAAACCGCTGATCATCTCCACCGGCATGGCCAGCATCGCCGAGCTCGACGAAACCGTGCGCGCCGCCCACGAGGCAGGGTGCAAGGATCTGGTGCTGCTCAAATGCACCAGCACTTACCCGGCAACCCCGCTCAACAGCAATGTGCGCACGATCCCGCATCTGCGTGAACTGTTCGGTTGCGAGGTAGGTCTTTCCGATCACTCCATGGGCGTTGGCGTGTCCGTGGCCGCTGTGGCGCTCGGGGCGACGGTGGTGGAGAAACACTTCACCCTCGACCGTTCGGCGGGCGGGGTCGACGCCAGTTTCTCGCTGGAGCCGGCGGAACTGGCCAGCCTGGTGGTGGAAACCGAACGCGCCTGGCAGGCCATGGGCCAGGTGCATTACGGCGTCACCGAGGCCGAGCGCAAGTCGCTGGTCTATCGCCGCTCGCTGTACGTCACTGCCGACATGGCGGCCGGTGAAGCCTTTTCCGGGGACAATCTGCGCGCCATTCGCCCAGGTCTCGGTCTGCCGCCCAAGCACACCGATGCCGTCCTCGGTCGCCGCGCTCGTCAGGCGATCAAACGCGGCACGCCGCTGGACTGGTCGTTGGTCGAATAACCCGATCTGCAACCGATTCGGCAAAATAGCGTGACCTGCGAGTCATAACGCGCATCTTCACTGTATTGTATTGACCGGGGAGATGGCGCCTGGCCGTGTAATCGGTTCCAGTGATAGCCCTTTGCGCTCCCCGTGGCTGCCCTTTGTGGCGGCCGTTTTCTGTTTGTCGGCGCCCCTCGAATCCTTGCGAGCGGTGGTTTTGGGCTGTTTTTTATTGGGAAGCCGTAATGATTGGCATAAAAAGCATTGCGAGCTACGTTCCTGTAGCCGGCGTGGACAATTACGCACAAGGTGCAAAATTCGAGAAGGATGAAGAATTCATCCTCGGCAAAATCGGTTCGGCCTTCCTGCCGCGCAAAGACGCTGAACAGGAAACCTCCGATCTGTGCGTGGAAGCGGCCAATGCGCTGTTTGCCAGCAACCCTGAACTGAAGCGTGAATCGATCGACGCGCTGATCGTCGTCACCCAGAACGGTGACGAAGAAGGTCTGCCGCACACCGCTGCCATCGTCCAGGACAAACTCGGTCTGCCGACTAATGTCGCGGCGTTCGATATTTCCCTGGGCTGCTCCGGTTACGTCTACGGCATCTACGCGATCAAGGGCTTCATGGAAGCCGCCGGCCTGAAGAACGGCCTGCTGATCACCGCTGACCCGTATTCGAAAATCGTCGACCCGGAAGACCGTAACACCACCATGCTCTTCGGCGATGCCGCCACCGCGACCTGGATGGGCGAAGATCCTTCATGGGCGCTGGGCAAGGCCAAGTTCGGCACCGACGGTTCCGGCGCACCGCACCTGAAAGTCACCGATGGCGTGTTCTTCATGAACGGCCGTCAGGTGTTCAACTTCGCGCTGCTCAAAGTCCCGGCGCACTTGCACGAATTGCTCGACGACTCCGGCCTCAAGGCTGACGACATCGACGCCTTCTGCATTCACCAGGGCAGTGCGGCGATTGTCGATGCGGTGGCCCGCCGTTTCGAAGGCGAGCCGGAGAAGTTCATCAAGGACATGGTCGAGACCGGCAATACGGTGTCGTCGAGCATCCCGCTGCTGCTGGAAAAACACGTACTCGATTCCGACTGGCAGCGCATTGCCCTGAGCGGTTTCGGTGTCGGTCTGTCGTGGGGCTCGGCGATCATCTATCGTCCTTGAGTTGGTCAAAAACGGCGGATACAAAAATAGCGTTCAAGGTTACCCTTGAACGCTATTTTTTTGCCTGAATGGAGCGCTAGGCGGCATGAGCGAGTTTTTCCAACCCAACGCCCAGGTCATCCAGCAACGCTGGCCGGCGTTGTTCGAGCGGCTGATGGCGGAAGACAGTTCAGCTCTTCAGGCCGAGCTGGTGCAGGGCTTGGGCTCGACGCTCAGCGTCAATGGCATTCAACTGACCAGTCGCCACGACCGGGTCCACGAAGCCCGCATCCAGGCTGCCAGTCTGGCGGAAAAGCCGCAGTTGCACGTCTATGGCACCGGCCTCGGCGATTTGCCAACGGTGCTGCTGGAGCGCGCCGGCCTTGAGCGGTTGTACGTGCATATCCTCAATGGCGCGTTGTTCGCGCTGGTGCTGCAACTGCTCGATCAGCGCCCGTGGCTGGAAGATCCGCGTGTGCAGCTGTTCTATGCCGGTGATCTGTCAGACATCTGCACACCGTTTTTCGCCCTGCCGGCCGAGATGCTGCTGGCTGATGACTTCAACGCGAAGATCCGCGATCGGCTGGTCAGCGAAGTGCACCTGAGCTTCAACAATCGTGAGTTCGATCCGCACTTGCCGTTCATTCAACAGCGTTTGCAGGACTGCCTGCCGGTGTTGCTCGGCGATGATGATGTGGCGCAGTTGTTCGGCAGCGCCAATGGCCGGGAAATCTATGTGATCGGCACCGGGCCGACGCTGGAAGGGCATTTCCAGCGTCTGGCGGCGGTGCATGCGCAGGCTGAACGTCCATTGTTGATGTGCGTCGATACCGCTTACCGGCCACTGCGCGAACACGGCATCGTCCCGGATCTGGTGGTCACCATCGATCAGCGCATCAGCTTCCGGCATTTGCCGTTCGAGGACTCCGCTGGCATCCCGCTGGTGTATCTGCCTATGAGCGATCCTGCGGTGCTGACCGCCTGGAAAGGCAAGCGCTATGGCGGTTACTCGGCCAGCCCGGTGTACGCCGCGTTGCGTGAGCAATATCCGCGCGGACAACTGCATGTCGGTGGCAGCGTGATTCATCCGGCGGTGGATCTGGCGGTGAAGATGGGCGCGTCGCGCATTACCCTGTTTGGCGCTGACTTCGCGTTCCCGATGAACAAGACCCATGCCGGTTGGAATGACGGTGATCTGGGCCCCGGTGTTGATCAGGCGCGGCATTGGGTGCAGGACGGCCATGGCCAGCGGGTCAGCACCCAGCTGAATTTTCGCGGCTATCTGTGCGTACTGGAGCGCTATATCGCCGCGCATCCGCAGGTGCAGTTTTTCAACAGCAGTCGAGCGGGCGCACTGATCGCCGGGACGCAGTTCAATCAGGAGTTTGTGCAATGAAGACGATTGAGCGCTGCGTCGACGAGTGCCGCCACTGCGCCGGGCTGTTTCGTCTAGGGCGTGATGTCGAGGCGGCGCTGGATATGGTCGAGGTGTTCGAGGGCGCGCAGCAGTTGTTGATAGCTGCGTCTACGCCGATTCAGCAGGACTGGTCCTTTGTACTCACGCACATGCTCGATTGTCAGGAGCGTCAGGACTGGTTGGGGCTGGCTGACTGGATGGAGTACGAGCTGATCGAAGTGTTGCAAAAAGCACGATCGGCAAAATGAGCGACCGCACTGGCCCGCGGCTTTGCGCGCGGGTCGGTTTTATGGCGTCATTTTTTCGCAGGTGGGAGGGCGCTAAGCCCTTGTTTTCTCGGGGGTGGCAGGGTGATGGCAAATTTTTTTCAAAAAGCCCTCAAGCAACTTGCCAACCCGACGATAACTATTACGAAGGTTCTCTAGGCCATTCCAGGCGGTTGCCAGGGCCGGAAGCCGCAGTACCCAACCAACGAGGAATTCGTCATGGCTTTAACAGTAAACACCAACACCACGTCGCTGAACGTTCAAAAGAACCTGAACCGCGCTTCCGACGCTCTGTCGACTTCGATGCAGCGCCTGTCTTCCGGCCTGAAAATCAACAGCGCAAAAGACGACGCTGCTGGCCTGCAGATCTCGAACCGTATGTCTTCGCAGATCCGTGGTAACACCCAAGCCATCCAGAACGCCAACGACGGTATCTCCGTTGCTCAGACCGCTGAAGGCGCTCTGCAAGCTTCGACCGACATCCTGCAGCGTATGCGTGAACTGGCTGTTAAAGCACGTAACGGCACCAACGGCACTGCTGACCAGACCGCAACCAACGCTGAATTCGCTCAGATGTCTGACGAAATCACCCGTATCTCGGCTGCTACCAACCTGAACGGCAAAAACCTGCTGGACGGTTCGGCTGGTACTGTAACCCTGCAAGTTGGCGCAAACACCGGTTCGGCTAACCACATCGACCTGGTACTGAGCTCCAAGTTCGACGCCGTCAGCCTGTCCGTAGGTAGCGGTACTGTAGTTCTGACTGGTACCACCGGTACTGGCGCTGGTTCTGCTTCGCAGAACATCGACAACGCGATCACTGCAATCGACGCCGCTATCGCTGCAATCGGTGCAACTCGTGCCAGCCTGGGTGCTTCGCAAAACCGTCTGACCAGCACCATCCAGAACTTGCAGAACATCACCGAGAACACCACTGCTGCACAAGGTCGCGTACAAGATACCGACTTCGCCGCAGAGACTGCTAACCTGACCAAGCAGCAAACCCTGCAACAGGCTTCGACCTCTGTTCTGGCTCAAGCCAACCAACTGCCTTCCGCTGTACTGAAGCTGCTTCAGTAATTTCGGAATGAGTTTGGGCGGGAGGGTGCGCTGGTCGCGCTCTCTCGCTTTTTTACGTTAGGAGGTGATGAGCATGGACATGAGCGTAAAGCTTAACGTGTCTTATCCGGCTCCCAAGCCAGCGACGCCTGTTGCTGATAAGCCGTCGGAGACGCCAAAAGTTGCACCGGTCGACGCTCCGGTCGCTGACAGGAAAAGTCAGCAAACGGATGACGCCAAGTTGAAACTGGCCGTGCAAGAGATCGAGAAGTTCGTTCAATCGATCAAGCGTAACCTGGAGTTCTCGATCGACGAGCACTCTGGCAAGGTCATCGTCAAGGTGATCGCAAGCGAGACGGGCGAGGTGGTACGCCAGATCCCCTCCGCAGAAGCACTCAAGCTCGCAGACAGCCTCGCCAACGCAAGCCATGTGTTGTTCGACGCCAAAGTCTGATAGCTGGCATGAATAGTGTTTGTCTTTCTTGAATGACGCCTGGATGGGTCAAAAGTCTGGCAACAATCTGAAGGGAGATGCACATGGCAAGTCCAATTCTACCGGGTTCCGGACTGGGTTCCGGCCTGGACATCGGCGCGATCGTGACCGCGCTGGTCAACGCCGACAAGTCGCCGAAGCAGACGCAGATCGATTCCGCGACCAAGACCAATACCCTGAAGATTTCCGGTGTCGGCACGTTGAAGAGTGCGCTGACCGCGTACCAGACGGCGATGACCAACCTGGGCAGCAAGACCAACCCGGCGTTTGCCGGTTTCACGGCAACCTCGAGCAACACAGCGATTCTCGGCGCCACCTCCGATAACACCGCGGTGTCGGGGACTTACAACGTTGTTGTCAATCAATTGGCCACTGGCTCGAAAGTTGCCAGCGCTTCTTTCGCCGGCGGTGCTGCCAGTGCCATTCCGAGTGGTACCCTGAAAATCAGTCAGAATGGCACTGATTACAATGTCACGATCCCGGCCAATGCGACCTTGCAGAGCACCCGTGACGCAATCAACACGGCTCAGGGCTCAAATGGTATTTCTGCCAACATCGTGACCGACAGCAGCGGTGCTTCACGCCTGGTGATCAGCTCGAACAAGACGGGCGCAGGTACCGACCTCTCTGTCAGCGGGATTGCCGGTCTGGAGATCGACGGTACTCAGCCGATGGGTACCAATCCGGCGGCAGGCGCCTCTGGCAACGTCAATGGCCCTGCACAAGATGCCAAGGTGACCATCGACGGCCTGCAGGTTTCCAGCAAGAGCAATACGGTCAGTGGTGCAATCAGCGGCCTGACCCTGAATCTGACCACTGTCAGTCCTCTCGTTGGTGGCGTTGCCACGCCGACCGTTGTCAGCGTCGATACCAACACCAAGGGGCTGCAGGCCTCGGTTCAGGCGTTTGTTGACGCCTACAACACCCTGAAGACCACCATCGACACGCTTTCCAAGGCTACGCCTGATGAAGACGGCAAACTGACAGTGCAGGCGGCGTTTACCGGTGACTCGTTGCCGCGTTCGCTGATCGCCGACATCCGTGGCCAGTTGACTGCTCCTGGTGCTGGTGCAAAGGGTTCTTTGTCCTATCTGTCGGAGATCGGTGTGATGACCGACCGCAACACCGGCAACCTGACATTTGATACTGCTGCGTTCACCAAAACCATGGCTCAGCCCGGCAAGGCTGGCCAGGTGCAGCAGATGTTCACCGGGACCGACGACACCAACGGTCTGCTGGCGCGCATGAACAAGGCAGTGGATCCGTATCTGAAGGCGCCTGCCGGTAGCGCCCCTACTGCCGTAGGCCTGCTTGATCAGCGCATGTCCATCCTGAACAACAACACCAAGAGCCTGACCAGCCAGCAATTGGCGCTGGATCTGCGTGTTGCCAACCTGACCAAGACGTTGACTGCCAAGTACAACGCCATGGACTTGCTGGTAGGGCAGATGAAGGCGACGGCGAGCAATATCACGTCGTTCTTCAGCTCGCTGAACGCTCAGCAATCCGCGAAGTAACAGGCAATAACGACAAAAACCCGGCTACGCTTTATCGGCGTGCGCCGGGTTTTTGTCTTTTGATCTAAAGTTCTGTGATTCGTTGGCGATACACTGGTTATACGAGTCATTGTGGCAATGAGGTAGAACATGAACCCAATGTTAGCCCTTCGGCAATATCAGAAAGTCGGCGCGCACGCCCAGACCTCCGAGGCGAGTCCGCACCGTCTGGTGCAAATGCTGATGGAAGGCGGGCTGGCCCGCATCGCTCAGGCCAAGGGTGCCATCGAGCGCAAGGACATTCCTGGCAAATGCACCTCGATCAGCAAGGCCATTGGCATTGTCAGCGGGCTGCGCGAAGGTCTGGATCTGGAAAAGTGTGCCGATGAACTGGCCGATCTGGACGGGCTGTACATCTACATGATGAAGCGACTCGCCGAGGCCAACATCAACAGCGATCCGCGCATTCTCGATGAGGTCGCGGGCTTGCTGAGCACGGTCAAAGAAGGCTGGGATGCCATCGCCCCCGAGCCTGCTCCGCAGTTTTAAAGGAGAGCACCATGAGTCTTGTATTGCAGCGAATCGCCGACACCCGTGAAGCGCTGGTCAGTGCGCTGGCCGAACGCAACTGGGAAGCCATTGGCGAGCTGGATCTGGCTTGCCGTTCCTGCATGGAAGACGTCATGGCCGAGGCCTCGCTGGATGAGGAGGCCTTGCGCAGTAACCTTGAGGAATTGCTCCATGTCTACAAGGAGCTTCTGGAGGCGGCGATGGGTGAGCGGCAGGCGATAGCCAATGAGATGTCGCAGATCACCCAAGCGCAAAAGGCGGCAAAGGTTTACCATCTGTTTGGTTAATTAACCCCCAGTTAATCCAGACATGTGCGCCATAAATTTGACTGTGCACGGTTTTTTGACTTAACTAGTGGCTGTTTTCAGATTTCAGGCGTCTACAGGCACAAGGTGTCCTGCAAGCGTCTCGCTTGCCCCATTTTTCGGGCATTGAGTTGACTAGGGAAGTTGCTATTGCATGTGGCGTGAAACCAAAATTCTGCTGATCGATGACGATAGCGTCCGCCGCCGCGACCTGGCGGTGATTTTAAATTTTCTCGGCGAAGAAAATTTACCCTGCGGCAGCCATGACTGGCAGCAGGCTGTCGGCTCTTTGTCATCGAGTCGTGAAGTCATCTGTGTACTGATCGGGACGGTAAATGCTCCGGGTGCACTTTTGGGCTTGTTAAAGACACTCTCGACGTGGGATGAGTTCCTTCCGGTTTTGCTGATGGGCGATAATTCTTCCGTCGACCTGCCGGAAGACCAGCGCCGCCGGGTGCTTTCGACCCTGGAAATGCCGCCCAGCTACAGCAAACTGCTCGACTCCCTGCACCGTGCCCAGGTCTATCGCGAGATGTACGACCAGGCCCGCGAGCGCGGTCGTCATCGCGAGCCCAACCTGTTCCGCAGCCTTGTCGGCACCAGCCGGGCGATTCAGCACGTCCGGCAGATGATGCAGCAAGTGGCTGATACCGACGCCAGCGTGCTGATCCTCGGCGAGTCCGGCACCGGCAAGGAAGTGGTTGCGCGCAACCTGCATTACCACTCCAAGCGTCGCGACGCGCCTTTCGTGCCGGTCAACTGCGGGGCGATCCCGGCAGAGCTGCTGGAAAGCGAACTGTTTGGCCACGAGAAGGGCGCCTTCACCGGTGCGATCACCAGCCGTGCCGGGCGTTTCGAGCTGGCCAACGGCGGTACGCTGTTCCTCGACGAAATCGGCGATATGCCGCTGCCGATGCAGGTCAAGCTGCTGCGCGTGCTGCAGGAACGCACTTTCGAACGCGTGGGCAGCAACAAGACCCAGAGCGTCGACGTGCGCATCATTGCCGCGACCCACAAGAATCTCGAAAGCATGATCGAGATCGGCACCTTCCGCGAAGACCTCTACTATCGCCTGAACGTGTTCCCGATCGAGATGGCGCCGCTGCGTGAGCGCGTCGAAGACATCCCGCTGTTGATGAACGAACTGATCTCGCGCATGGAACACGAAAAGCGCGGTTCGATCCGTTTCAACTCGGCGGCGATCATGTCGCTGTGCCGTCACGGCTGGCCGGGCAACGTCCGCGAGCTGGCCAACCTGGTGGAGCGCATGGCGATCATGCATCCATACGGGGTGATCGGCGTGGTCGAGTTGCCGAAGAAATTCCGCTACGTCGACGACGAAGACGAGCAGATGGTCGACAGCCTGCGCAGCGATCTCGAAGAGCGCGTGGCGATCAACGGTCATACGCCGGACTTCACCGCCAACGCGATGCTGCCGCCGGAAGGCCTGGACCTCAAGGACTACCTCGGTGGTCTGGAACAGGGCCTGATCCAGCAGGCGCTGGACGACGCCAATGGCATCGTGGCGCGTGCCGCCGAACGCCTGCGTATTCGTCGCACCACGTTGGTGGAGAAGATGCGCAAGTACGGCATGAGCCGGCGCGAAGGAGACGAACAGGCGGATGATTGACGCCTGTTTTTCAACGCCTTCATTTATAAGCAGTTTTTTTTAGGCACGGGTATTGCTACATCCCTCGCAACGTTCCGTTTAACTGACGGTCAGCCAAGCGAGAGAACACAATGCCCCACGCCCAGATGTCATCTGCCTCCCATGCCGAGGGGCAACCGTCGTCCGTAGAGCAGGCGAGCCGTCAGGGTCTTGAGCACGCGTTCGCGCTGTTCAATCAGATGTCCAGTCAACTGACCGATTCCTACAGCATGCTTGAAGCCCGGGTTACCGAGCTCAAGGGCGAGCTGGCGGTGGTCAGTGCCCAGCGCATGCAGGAGCTGGCCGAAAAAGAACGCTTGGCCAACCGTCTGCAAAACCTCCTCGATCTGTTGCCCGGTGGCGTCATCGTGATCGACGGCCACGGCATGGTGCGCGAAGCCAACCCGGCGGCGATCGATTTGTTGGGGCTGCCGCTGGAAGGCGAGTTGTGGCGCCACGTCATCGCCCGTTGCTTCGCCCCGCGTGAAGACGACGGTCATGAAATTTCTCTGAAAAACGGTCGACGCCTGTCGATTGCCACCCGCTCGCTGGATGCCGAGCCGGGGCAGTTGGTGCTGCTCAACGACCTGACAGAAACCCGCCACCTTCAAGATCAACTGGCGCGCCACGAGCGCCTGTCGTCGCTGGGACGGATGGTCGCCTCGCTGGCCCATCAGATCCGCACGCCGTTGTCCGCTGCGTTGCTCTACGCCAGTCATTTGACTGAGCAGGAATTGCCCGTCGCCACCCAGCAGCGCTTCGCCGGCCGCCTCAAGGAGCGCCTGCATGAGCTGGAGCATCAGGTGCGCGACATGCTGGTGTTCGCCCGTGGCGAGCTGCCACTGACCGACCGCATCACCCCGAATACTCTGATGCAGGCGCTGCAAGCGGCGGCGCTGACCCATGTGCAGGATCTGCCAATCCGCTGGCAGTGCGACAGCCATGCCGGCGAACTGCTGTGCAACCGCGACACCCTGGTCGGGGCGATTCTCAATCTGATCGAAAACGCGATTCAGGCCAGCGATGGCAACGTGCGCCTGAAGGTGCACTGCTACACCCGCGACAACAGCCTGCGCCTGTGCGTCAGCGACAGCGGCAGCGGCATCGAGCCGCTGGTGCTGGAGCGTCTCGGCGAGCCATTTTTTACTACCAAAGTCACCGGCACCGGGCTTGGCCTGACCGTGGTCAAGGCTGTGGCGCGGGCACATCAGGGAGAATTGCAGCTGCGCTCGCGAGTCGGGCGCGGCACGTGCGCGCAGGTGATCCTGCCGCTGTTTTCCGCTGTACACGGAGCTGAGTAAACGTCATGGGCATCAAGGTTTTGCTGGTCGAGGATGACCGCTCGTTGCGCGAAGCGCTGGCCGATACGCTGTTGCTGGCGGGCCACGACTACCATGCAGTCGGCAGCGCCGAAGAGGCGTTGCAGGCGGTCGAGCGCGAAGCGTTCAGTCTGGTGGTCAGCGACGTCAACATGCCCGGCATGGATGGCCATCAACTGCTCGGTTTGCTGCGTGCCCGGCAGCCGCAATTGCCGGTGTTGCTGATGACTGCGCACGGCGCGGTCGAGCGTGCGGTGGATGCGATGCGTCAGGGCGCGGCGGATTACCTGGTCAAGCCATTTGAACCCAAGGCGTTGCTGGATCTGGTGTCGCGGCATGCTCTGGGCTGCATCAGTGTGACGGAGAGTGAAGGTCCGGTGGCGGTCGAGCCGGCCAGTGCGCAGTTGCTCGAACTGGCGGCGCGGGTGGCACGCAGTGATTCCACGGTGCTGATCTCCGGCGAGTCCGGCACCGGCAAGGAAGTGTTGGCGCGTTACATCCACCAGCATTCCCATCGTGCCAATCAGCCGTTCATCGCGATCAACTGCGCGGCGATTCCTGACAACATGCTTGAAGCCACGCTGTTTGGTCACGAGAAAGGCTCGTTCACCGGCGCCATTGCGGCTCAGGCCGGCAAATTCGAGCAGGCCGATGGCGGCACCATTCTGCTCGACGAAATTTCCGAAATGCCCTTGGGCCTGCAAGCCAAGTTGCTGCGGGTGCTGCAGGAGCGTGAAGTCGAGCGTGTCGGTGCGCGCAAGCCGATCACCCTGGACATTCGCGTGGTCGCCACCACCAACCGTGATCTGGCCGGCGAAGTGGCGGCGGGGCGTTTCCGTGAAGACCTTTTTTACCGTCTGTCGGTTTTTCCCCTGGCCTGGCGTCCACTTCGCGAGCGCACTGCCGATATCCTGCCGCTGGCCGAGCGGTTGCTGAACAAACACGTCAATAAAATGAAGCATGCGGCGGCGAAACTTTCGCCGGAAGCCCAGGCTTGCCTGACCGGTTACCCATGGCCGGGCAATGTGCGTGAGCTGGATAACGCGATTCAACGGGCGCTGATTCTGCAGCAGGGTGGTTTGATCCAGCCGCAGGATTTTTGTCTGACGGGCGCGGTGACGTTCAGCGCAGCGCCGGTCGTTGCGCCGCTGCAGCCGTTGGTACGCGAGATCGAAGTCGAGGCCGAATCCGCCGGGGCGCTGGGCGATGACCTGCGGCGCCGGGAGTTTCAGATGATCATCGACACCCTGCGCACCGAGCGTGGCCGGCGCAAGGAGGCTGCGGAAAAGCTCGGTATCAGCCCGCGTACCCTGCGTTACAAACTGGCGCAGATGCGTGATGCCGGGATGGACGTCGAAGGTTATCTGTTCGCCACCTGAAAGTTGACGCGAATAACGGTGGGAGGGGGCTTGCTCCCGAAGAGGTCAGGTCTGTCACATCATTGTTGAATGACACGCCGCCTTCGGGAGCAAGCCCCCTCCCACAGTTGTTTTGCGGTGATCCCGACATAGCGCACAGACCACAACGGCATTTATGAAACAAGACCAGCCGAGCTGGCACCCTTGTTGCTAACACCTGTGTACCCGCCGAGTGAGTGTCAAAAAATTGCGGGCCGCCCAAGAGAGTAGACCATGAGCCAAGGTATTGAATTCAATCGGTTGATGATGGACATGAAGGCCATGAAAATGGACGCCATGGCCACGCCGAAATCGACTGCCGCCGTCCCTGAACTGGCAGGCAGCAGCTTTTCCGACATGCTCGGTCAGGCCATCAACAAAGTCAGCGATACCCAACAGGCGTCGACTCAGTTGGCCAACGCATTTGAAATCGGCAAGAGCGGCGTCGATCTGACGGACGTGATGATCGCCTCGCAGAAAGCCAGCGTGTCGTTCCAGGCTCTGACCCAGGTGCGCAACAAACTGGTTCAGGCTTATCAAGACATCATGCAGATGCCGGTTTAAGGACGAGATTGAGTCATGGCAGAAGCAGTCGCCGATAACGTTCCGGCCAAGGCCACCCCGATAGACGGCAAACCGCCGCTGTTCGGCCTGTCCTTCCTGGAAAACCTCTCCGAGATGACCATGCTGCGTCAGGTGGGCCTGTTGGTCGGCCTGGCTGCGAGCGTGGCGATTGGCTTTGCCGTGGTGCTGTGGTCGCAGCAGCCGGATTACCGTCCGTTGTACGGCAGCCTTGCCGGCATGGACGCCAAGCAGGTCATGGACACCCTGGCCTCCGCCGACATCCCTTACACCGTCGAGCCGAACTCCGGCGCCTTGCTGGTCAAGGCTGACGACCTGTCCCGTGCGCGGATGAAACTCGCGGCCGCTGGTGTCACTCCCAGCGACGGCAACATCGGTTTCGAAATCCTCGACAAGGAACAGGGTCTGGGCACCAGCCAGTTCATGGAAGCGACGCGTTACCGTCGCGGCCTCGAGGGCGAACTGGCGCGCACCATCTCCAGCCTGAACAACGTCAAGGGCGCCCGCGTGCACCTGGCGATTCCGAAAAGTTCGGTGTTCGTGCGTGATGAACGCAAGCCAAGCGCTTCGGTATTGGTCGAGCTGTACTCCGGGCGTTCGCTGGAGCCGGGTCAGGTGGTGGCGATCATCAACCTGGTGGCGACCTCCGTGCCTGAATTGAGCAAATCGCAGATCACCGTCGTCGATCAGAAGGGCAACCTGCTCTCCGATCAGGCGGAAAACTCCGAAATGACCATGGCCGGCAAGCAGTTCGATTACAGCCGCCGCATGGAAAGCATGCTCACTCAGCGCGTGCACAACATTCTGCAACCGGTACTGGGCAACGATCGCTACAAGGCTGAAGTCTCGGCCGACATCGATTTCAGTGCCGTCGAATCGACCGCCGAGCAGTTCAACCCGGACCAACCGGCGTTGCGCAGCGAGCAGTCGGTCAACGAACAACGCACCGCCAGCAATGGCCCGCAAGGTGTACCGGGTGCCCTGAGCAACCAGCCGCCGGCGCCGGCCTCGGCCCCGCAAACCACCGGTGGTGCGCAAGGCTCTACCGGGATGATTCAGCCAGGTCAGCCACTGGTCGATGCCAACGGTCAGCAGATCATGGACCCGGCCACTGGCCAGCCGATGCTCGCGCCGTACCCGGCGGACAAGCGTCAACAATCCACCAAGAACTTCGAGCTCGACCGTTCCATCAGCCACACCAAACAGCAGCAGGGTCGCCTGAATCGTCTGTCGGTGTCGGTGGTGGTCGACGATCAGGTCAAGGTCAATGCGGCCAACGGCGAAACCACCCGCGCGCCGTGGAGCGCCGATGAGCTGGCGCGCTTCACCCGTCTGGTGCAGGACGCGGTCGGTTTCGACGCCAGCCGTGGCGACAGCGTCAGCGTGATCAACATGCCGTTCTCCGCCGAACGCGGTGAAGTGGTTGCCGATATTCCGTTCTACTCCCAGCCATGGTTCTGGGACATCGTCAAACAAGTGCTGGGTGTGTTGTTCATCCTGGTGCTGGTGTTTGGTGTGCTGCGTCCGGTGTTGAACAACATCACCGGCGGCGGCAAAGGCAAGGAGCTGGCCGGTCTGGGCAGCGACGTGGAACTCGGTGGCATGGGCGGCCTGGACGGCGACCTGGCCAACGACCGCGTGAGCCTCGGTGGTCCGCAGAGCATTCTGTTGCCGAGCCCGAGTGAGGGTTACGACGCACAACTGAATGCAATCAAGAGCTTGGTGGCCGAGGATCCGGGTCGCGTGGCTCAGGTCGTGAAAGAGTGGATTAACGCAGATGAGTGATAACCGAGCCGCAACCGTCAAACTGAACAAGGTCGACAAAGCCGCGATTCTGCTGCTGTCCCTGGGTTCCACCGATGCCGCGCAAGTGCTGCGCCACATGGGCCCGAAAGAGGTTCAGCGGGTCGGTGTGGCCATGGCCCAGATGGGCAACGTCCATCGCGAGCAGGTCGAGCAGGTCATGAGCGAGTTCGTCGACATCGTCGGCGACCAGACCAGCCTCGGCGTCGGCTCCGACGACTACGTGCGCAAAATGCTTACCCAGGCGCTGGGTGAAGACAAGGCCAACGGCCTGATCGACCGCATCCTGCTCGGTGGCAACACCAGCGGCCTCGACAGCCTGAAATGGATGGAGCCGCGCGCGGTTGCCGACGTGATCCGTTACGAACACCCGCAGATCCAGGCGATCGTGGTGGCGTACCTCGATCCGGATCAGGCCGGTGAAGTACTGGGCAACTTTGACCACAAGGTGCGTCTGGACATCATCCTGCGCGTCTCGTCGTTGAATACCGTGCAACCGGCGGCGCTGAAAGAGCTGAACCAGATTCTCGAGAAGCAGTTCTCCGGCAACTCGAATGCCTCGCGCACCACCCTGGGTGGCATCAAGCGTGCGGCGGACATCATGAACTTCCTCGACAGCTCGATCGAAGGTCAGCTCATGGACTCGATCCGCGAAGTCGACGAAGACCTGTCCGGTCAGATCGAAGACCTCATGTTCGTGTTCAACAACCTCGCCGACGTCGACGACCGCGGCATCCAGGCGCTGTTGCGCGAAGTGTCCTCCGACGTGCTGGTGCTGGCCCTCAAGGGTTCGGACGAAGGCGTCAAAGAAAAGATCTTCAAGAACATGTCCAAGCGTGCGGCCGAACTGTTGCGCGACGACCTCGAGGCCAAAGGCCCAGTGCGCGTCAGCGACGTGGAAACCGCGCAGAAAGAAATCCTCACCATTGCCCGTCGCATGGCCGAAGCCGGCGAAATCGTGCTCGGTGGCAAGGGCGGCGAGGAAATGATCTAAGCCCATGGACAAGCATGACGAGTCAGTGACGGATCTGATCCGCGCCCGCGATGTCCGTGGTTTCGAATCCTGGGCACTGCCCAGCTTCGATCCGCCGAAACCGGAACCCGAGCCGGAACCGGAGCCCGAACCGCCGGAAATGGAAGAAGTGCCGCTGGAAGAAGTCCAGCCACTGACCCTGGAAGAACTCGAAAGCATCCGTCAGGAGGCTTACAACGAGGGCTTTGGCATCGGCGAGAAGGAAGGTTTTCACAGCGCCACCCTCAAGGTGCGTCAGGAAGCCGAAGTGGCGCTGGCGGCGAAACTCGCCAGCCTCGAGCAACTGATGACCCATCTGTTCGAGCCGATTGCCGAGCAAGACACGCAGATCGAAAAGTCGCTGGTCGACCTCGTGCAACACATCACCAGACAGGTGATCAAGCGCGAATTGGCCATCGATTCCAGCCAGATCGAACACGTCATGCGCGACGCGCTCAAGCTGCTGCCGTTGGGCGTGGACAACGTGCGTCTGTACGTCAATCCGCAGGACTTCGAGCAGGCCAAGGCCTTGCGCGAGCGTCATGAGGAATCCTGGCGCATTGTCGAAGACGACTCGCTGCTGCCGGGCGGGTGCCGGGTTGAAACCGAACACAGCCGCATCGACGCCAGCATCGAGACCCGCGTGACCCAGGTCATGGGCAAGCTGTTTGACCAGTTGCACGAACAGGCTCTGCACCCGGCCGCGCCGGACCTGAGCCTGGACATTCCTGAAGAAAGCCAACTGGCGGCTGCGCCGCAAGAGCCGCTCGCGGACACCCCCGATGCGCCTTGAACGCACCAGTTTCGCCAAGCGCCTCAGCACCTATGCCGACGCCACTGAAATCGCCGGCGCGCCGATTCTCGAAGGCCGCCTGCTGCGTATGGTCGGCCTCACCCTCGAAGCCGAAGGCCTGCGCGCCGCCATGGGCACGCGCTGCCTGGTCATCAATGACGACAGTTATCACCCGTCCCAGGTGGAAGCGGAAGTCATGGGCTTCTCTGGCAGCAAAGTCTTTCTGATGCCGGTCGGCAGCGTCGCCGGCATTGCCCCGGGCGCCCGCGTGGTGCCGCTGGCCGAAACCGGTCGCCTGCCGATGGGCATGAGCATGCTCGGTCGCGTACTCGATGGCGCCGGACGCGCGCTGGACGGCAAGGGCGGGATGAAGGCTGAAGACTGGGTGCCGATGGACGGCCCGACGATCAACCCGCTCAACCGTGACCCGATCCACGAACCACTGGATGTCGGCATTCGTTGCATCAACGGTTTGCTGACGGTCGGGCGTGGTCAGCGTCTGGGTCTGTTCGCCGGTACCGGTGTCGGTAAATCGGTGCTGCTGGGCATGATGACCCGCTTCACCGAGGCCGACATCATCGTCGTCGGCCTGATCGGTGAGCGGGGCCGAGAAGTTAAAGAGTTCATCGAGCACATCCTCGGTGAAGAAGGCCTCAAGCGTTCGGTGGTCGTCGCCTCGCCGGCGGACGATGCACCGCTGATGCGTCTGCGCGCGGCGATGTACTGCACGCGCATCGCCGAGTATTTCCGCGACAAAGGCAAGAACGTCCTGTTGCTGATGGATTCGCTGACCCGTTTCGCTCAGGCCCAGCGGGAAATCGCCCTGGCCATCGGCGAGCCGCCAGCGACCAAGGGTTATCCGCCCTCGGTGTTCGCCAAACTGCCGAAACTGGTGGAGCGCGCCGGTAACGCGGAAAAGGGCGGGGGTTCGATTACTGCGTTCTACACAGTGTTGTCCGAAGGCGATGACCAGCAGGACCCGATAGCCGACTCGGCGCGGGGCGTGCTCGACGGCCACATCGTGTTGTCCCGGCGTCTGGCCGAGGAAGGGCACTACCCGGCCATCGACATCGAAGCGTCGATCAGCCGGGTGATGCCGGCCGTGGTCTCGGCGGAGCACATGCAGCGCGCGCAGTACTTCAAGCAGCTGTGGTCGCGCTATCAGCAGAGCCGCGATCTGATCAGCGTCGGCGCTTACGTCGCCGGTGGCGACCGCGAGACCGATCTGGCGATCTCGCTGCAACCGCAATTGACCCGCTACCAGCGACAGGGCCTGAACGACAAGATCAACATGGGCGAGAGCCAGGCTTACCTCGAAACCCTGTTCGCGCCTGCGGCGGGCGGGTAACCGGCCATGGCCGTGAGCCGAGCTGCGCGTCTGGCACCGGTGGTGGAAATGGCCGAACAGGCCGAGAAAACCGCCGTGCAACGCCTGGGTTACTTTCAGGGTCAGGTCAAAGTCGCTGAAAGCAAACTCGCCGACCTCGACGCCTTTCGTCTGGATTATCAGGAACAGTGGATCGTGCGCGGCAGCGACGGAGTTTCCGGGCAATGGCTGCTGGGTTATCACGGCTTCCTCGCGCAACTGGACACCGCGATCGACCAGCAGCGCCAGAGCCTGGTCTGGCACCAGAACAACCTGATCAAGGCGCGCGATGCCTGGCAGCAGGCATTCGCCAAGGTCGAAGGCTTGCGCAAACTGGTGCAGCGCTACCGCGAAGAGGCGCAACGCCTCGAAGACAAGCGCGAGCAGAAGCTGCTGGATGAATTGTCGCAGCGCCTGCCGCGGCACGATCCGTATTAACGTGCCGCAGCAGTGGTGCTAGAGGATGGTCTGAGTCATTTGTCCAATATTGTGAAACTGAACATTGCGGAGAAACCTAGAAGCTTTGAGTCACTTACTACGGTGTAGAAAGCGAGTATCTGTTTGCCCACAATATCCCAATGATTGGCAGAATCGATATAAGCACCGTATGTCTCATGATCAGCAATGGTTGTATCAGTATGCAATGTGGGATAGACGGCGTCGCACACCAGGTAAAACGTGATTAGTTCGCCTTCTTTACCAGTGTATTTTGCCAGCAAGGCGGATTTACCCTTTAGGTATTCATCATGAGTGATGATGCTTGGTGACGCGGTGTTACGCAGGGACGGTGCTTCGAAAAGTGCATTAGGCGATTTCATGATGCAGTCCTTTGACCTGAGCGCAGCGAAATTGCTGCCGCTTGATTAAGGGCTATTCATATTTTCTCGGTCTACTGTCAGATCTGACAGTGGCGACAAGCGGCAGTCGCGGAGTGGCTGCAGGGCCTCGGTGCTCCTGCGCAAACGGGCGCAGCGCTACCGCGAAGAGGCGCAAGGCCTCGAAGACAAGCGCGAGCAGAAGCTGCTGGATCAGTTGTCGCAGCGCCCCCCGCGATACAACCCTTTTCAAATTGCCCAAAAACTCCCTGTGGGAGCGGGCTTGCTCGCGAAGGCGTCGTGTCAGTCAACACCTCAGTCAACTGACCGATTGCCTTCGCGAGCAAGCCCGCTCCCACATTTGCTTCTGCGCTGAGCCTTGCCCCAACCCTGTCCAGGTGCTAAACCTTGTACACGTTCGTCAATGACAAGGAAGCCAGTCAATGTCAGTCGTTACAGAAGTCTCTCCGGATGGTCAAAAACTGACGATTTCGGTCAAGGGGCGGTTCGATTTTGGGCGCCATCAGGAGTTTCGCGAGTCCTATGAGCGGCTTGACCAGAAACCCGACTCCATCGTGGTTGATCTGAAAGATGCCACCTACCTCGACAGCTCCGCGCTGGGCATGCTGCTCCTGCTGCGCGATCATGCCGGCGGCGACGAGTCGGACGTGCGCGTGATCAACAGCAACTCCGACGTGCGCAAGATTCTCGCCATCTCCAACTTCGACAAACTGTTCGACATCAGTTGACGGCCATGCAGGCGCAAGAGCCGCTGACGATCCTGATCGCCGAAGACAGCGCCGCCGACCGGTTACTGTTGTCGACCATCGTCCGCCGCCAGGGGCACGAAGTGCTGACCGCCGCCAATGGCGCCGAAGCGCTCGAGGTGTTCAAGCGTCAGCCACCGCATCTGGTGCTGATGGACGCGATGATGCCGGTGATGGACGGCTTCGAAGCGGCGCGGCAGATCAAGGCGCTGGCGGGGGAAACCCTGGTGCCGATCATCTTTCTGACTTCGCTGACCGAAAGTGAAGCGCTTGCTCGTTGTCTGGAGGCGGGTGGCGACGACTTTCTGGCGAAGCCTTACAACCAGGTGATCCTCGCCGCCAAAATCAAGGCGATGGATCGCTTGCGCCGTTTGCAGGCCACGGTGCTGCAGCAGCGCGACCTGATCGCCAGACATCACGATTACCTGCTCAATGAACAGCGCGTGGCCAAAGCTGTTTTCGACAAGGTCGCGCATTCCGGTTGCCTGAGCGCGCCGAACATCCGCTACCTGCAATCGCCCTATGCGTTGTTCAACGGCGACCTGCTGCTGGCGGCCTACACCCCGGCCGGCGACATGCATGTGCTGCTCGGTGATTTCACCGGTCACGGATTGCCGGCGGCGGTGGGGGCGATGCCGCTGGCCGAAGTGTTCTACGGCATGACTGCCAAGGGCTACGGCCTGGCCGAAACCCTGCGCGAGATGAACGCCAAGCTCAAGCGCATCCTGCCGGTGGACATGTTCTGCTGCGCGACCATGCTTTGTCTGAGTTTTCAGCGGCGTTCGGTAGAGGTGTGGAACGGCGGCATGCCTGACGGTTATCTGCACCGGATCGCCACCGGCGAACGGGTGCCGCTGGCGGCGCGCCATTTGCCGCTGGGGGTGCTCAGTCCGCAAGCGTTTGATGATCGCACCGAAGTACAGGCCATGGCCGTGGGTGACCGGGTGTTCCTGCTTTCGGACGGGGTGATCGATACCACTGACGCCGACGATCGCTTGTTCGGTGTCGAGCGTTTGCAGCAGCTGTTCGCCGCCAATCGTGAGCCGGACAACCTGTTCGCCGAGATCGAGCAGGCCTTGCACGCCTTTCGCGGCGAGCCCCGCGACGATGTGAGCATGGTCGAGATCAGCTTGCTTGAAGCGGCGCATGTCGTGCCGTCGGCGCCGGTGTATTCCGACAGCGGCCAGTCGAGCCCGCTGGACTGGTCGGTAAGCTTCGAGTTTCGCGGGGCGACGCTCAAACGCTTCAATCCTTTGCCGTATCTGCTGCAGTTGTTGCAGGAAGTGCACGGTTTGCGCACCCAGGGCGGGGCGATCTACAGCGTGCTCGCCGAGCTGTACTCCAACGCGCTGGAGCACGGTGTTCTTGGTCTGGATTCCAGCCTGAAGCGTGATGCCAGTGGCTTCGCTCGTTACTATGAACAGCGCAACGAGCGGCTCGAAGCCCTGCAGGACGGTTACGTGCGCGTGCATCTGCAGGTCAAGCCGCAAGGTGCCGGTGGTTGTCTGGTGATCCGCGTCGAGGACAGCGGCAAGGGTTTTGACGTGGCGCGGGTGATGGAGCGGCCGCTGGACGGTGTCCGTCTGTCGGGGCGCGGGGTCAGCCTGATCCGGCAGTTGGGGCATAACGCCAGTTGGTCGGACGAAGGTCGCAGTGCTTGCGTGGAGTTTTTCTGGGAGGGTTGAGGCATAATTCGCCGATTCTTGATCAAGGAGTGAACAAGTGACTGACACACATATTGATCGCGAGGCGCTGAGCGTACTGCGCGAAGTCATGGAGGAGGGTTATCCGGAGCTTCTGGATACCTTTCTGGCCGATTCCGAAAGTCGCTTGGCTGAGCTGCAGAACACGGCGGATGCCAAGGCTTTGTCTGAAGTTGCCCACAGCTTCAAGGGCAGCGCCAGCAACATGGGAGCTGTCCGGTTGGCGGCGCTCTGCCAGGAGCTGGAATCGGAAGCCAAAAATAAAAGCCCCTCGGATATTGCCAGGCTGGTGGCTGACATCAGTGGCGAGTTCGCCGATGTCCGCCCGATCTACGAAGACGAACGCCAGCACGCCCTGACCCATTGAACCCTGCCGTCCGGCGCTTTTCGCAAGCGCCGGACAAATCTGGCCCGACACTTGCAATATTCCTCGTCAACTGTACCTACGATCCCAGTGCAGCGGAGACCGTGTCATGCCTGCGACCCCCAATGTTCTTCTTCAATCTGCCGCCCAGGCCAAGGCGCAAGCCGCCGCCGCGAAAACGCCGGTCATGGCCGCAGACACCGGGGACAAGGCCTCAAGCTTCGCTCAGGTGTTCGCCGATCAAGGCCCGAAAAAGACTCTTGCGAACTCTGACAGTTCGTTGAAACCGGCGCGCGACAAGGTTGCCGACAACAGCGACAAGAAAGATTTCGCCAAGGATAAGTCTGCCGCCACGCAACAGACTGTTGCCGATAGCGGCAATGCCTTGCCAGCCGACAAGACCGCGTCGACCACCACCGATGATCAGGCCGCCACTGACAAGGCCGCCGCCGATGCGGCCGCTGACAGCGCGCAGATGCCAGTGGCCGACACCACCCCGGTGGATCCGGCGCTGGATCCGGCACTGGCGCAAACCGTGCAGCCGCTGGTGACCACGCCGGTGGTGGCAGCGCCAGTCGCTGCAACACCGGAACCGGCCAAAACCGAAACGCCGGTCGTGGCCGCCACCTTGGCGCCAGCCGTGGTCAAAGATCCGGCGGCATCAACCGATAGCGCGTTCGACCCGGCGGCCGATCCACTCGACTCGTTGCCGGCGCTGCGTATGGCGATGGAGCAGGGCGGGCACATTTCCGCCAGCAGCCAGGCCCAACCCAAAGCTACACCGGCCCAGGCTCAGGCCGACGGTGAATTGACTGCGGCGCAGAACTTCGCTGCCGGCATGGCGAGCATGCTCGACGTGCAGGCCGACAAGGACAGCACCAGTCAGAATGGTGAAAAGGCCTTCAGCGGCCTGATCGACGATGGCCTGAAAGATCTGAAGGCTGCTACCAGCGACACCCGTGTCGATGATTTCGCCAACCGTCTGGCGGCGCTGACTCAGGCGGCCACTCCGAAAACCGCGAACGCGGTGCCGGTGAATCAACCGATCGCCATGCATCAGAGCGGCTGGACCGAAGAAATCGTCAACCGCGTCATGTACCTGTCCAGCGCCAACCTGAAGGCGGCGGATATTCAATTGCAGCCGGCGGAACTGGGGCGTCTGGATATTCGGGTCAACATGGTGCCGGATCAGCAGACCCAGGTGACCTTCATGAGCGCGCACCCAAGTGTGCGCGAAGCGCTCGACGGTCAGATGCATCGCTTGCGTGACATGTTCACCCAGCAGGGCATGGGCCAGGTCGACGTCAATGTCTCCGACCAGAGCCGTGGCTGGCAGGGTCAGCAGGGTCAGGAACAGGCGCAGCAGGGCCAGAGTGGTCGCACCAGTGCTGCGGGTGGTCGACTGGATTCGGCGGAAGAGGAGCTGACGCCGGCGGCCGTGGCGGAAGCTGCTGCGCAAACCACCAGCGTGATCGGCAGCAGCGCCGTCGACTATTACGCCTGATACAACGCTGTATCCCCCTGTGGGAGCGGGCTTGCTCGCGAAAGCGGTATGACAGCCAACATAACTGTTGAATGTTAAACCGCTTTCGCGAGCAAGCCCGCTCCCACATTTGTTTTGTGGTGCTCTCCAGATCAATCCTCCGACACTTCTGGCATAACACTTGCTCTTGCCTTGCCGTGCGACTGTGAAAACCCGATTAGTGACGGATTATTGGCATGGCGAAGAGCGAAGCAGCAGCTGTAAAAGACCCCGCGACCAAAGGCAAACTCAAGATGATCATCCTGATCGTGGTGGCTTTGCTGCTGGCGATCGGTGTGTCCGTGGGCGCGACCTGGTACTTCATGCACAGCGCTCAGAGCAAGCCTGCCGCAGCGGCCGAGGCTGCGCCGGTCGGCAAGCAACCGGCGATCTTCGAGCCGATGGCGCCGGCGTTTGTCGCCAACTACAACCAGAACGGCCGTCAGCGCTACATGCAGGTGAGCATCACCATGCTGGCGCGTAACCAGGCCGATCTGGAAGCGCTCAAAGTGCACATGCCGGTGATCCGCAACAACCTGGTGATGCTCTTCTCCGGTCAGGATTTCGCCACGCTGGCGACCCCGGTCGGCCAGGAGATGTTGCGCCAGAAGGCTACCGCCAGCGTCCAGGAAGTGGCGCAGAAAGAGCTGGGCAAAGTGGTGATCGAACAGTTGCTTTTCACTAATTTCGTACTGCAGTAGGAACACGACATGGCCGTGCAGGATCTGCTGTCCCAGGATGAAATCGACGCGCTGTTGCATGGCGTCGACGATGGTCTGGTACAGACCGATAACGCTGCCGAACCCGGCAGTGTCAAAAGCTACGACCTGACCAGCCAGGATCGCATCGTCCGTGGACGCATGCCGACTCTGGAGATGATCAACGAGCGTTTTGCCCGTTACACCCGCATCAGCATGTTCAACATGCTGCGCCGCTCGGCGGACGTTGCCGTCGGTGGCGTCCAGGTGATGAAGTTCGGCGAATACGTGCACTCGCTGTACGTGCCGACCAGCCTCAACCTGGTCAAGATCAAACCGCTGCGCGGCACCGCGCTGTTCATCCTTGACGCCAAACTGGTGTTCAAACTGGTGGACAACTTCTTCGGCGGCGACGGCCGTCACGCCAAGATCGAGGGGCGTGAATTCACCCCGACCGAACTGCGTGTGGTGCGCATGGTGCTGGAGCAGGCCTTCGTCGATCTGAAGGAAGCCTGGCAGGCGATCATGGAAGTCAATTTCGAGTACATCAACTCGGAAGTGAACCCGGCCATGGCCAACATCGTTGGCCCGAGCGAAGCGATCGTGGTCTCCACCTTCCACATCGAACTCGATGGCGGTGGCGGCGACCTGCACGTGACCATGCCGTACTCGATGATCGAGCCGGTGCGCGAGATGCTCGACGCCGGTTTCCAGTCGGACCTCGACGATCAGGACGAGCGCTGGGTCAACGCCCTGCGTCAGGACGTGCTCGATGTCGACGTGCCGATCGGCGCCACCGTGGCCCGCCGCCAGTTGAAGCTGCGCGACATCCTGCACATGCAGCCGGGGGACGTGATCCCGGTCGAGATGCCGGAAGACATGATCATGCGCGCCAACGGCGTACCGGCCTTCAAGGTCAAGATGGGCTCGCACAAAGGCAACCTCGCGTTGCAGGTTATCGAGCCGATCGAGCGTCGCTGAAGCGGCGCTTTTCCCCCACGCATTTAACTGAATTGTTGCCCGCCGAGGACACATGATGAACGACGAAATGAACGCCCAGGACGATCAGGCACTGGCCGACGAATGGGCTGCGGCCCTGGAAGAGACCGGTGATGGCAGCCAGGCTGACATCGACGCACTGCTGGCCGCCGACGCTGGCGCTGCAAGCTCCAACCGTCTGCCGATGGAAGAGTTCGGTAGCGTGCCGAAGAACAACGATCCGGTGACGCTGGACGGTCCGAACCTGGACGTGATCCTCGACATCCCGGTGTCGATCTCGATGGAAGTGGGCAGCACCGACATCAACATCCGCAACCTGCTGCAACTGAACCAGGGTTCGGTGATCGAGCTCGATCGTCTGGCCGGCGAGCCGCTGGACGTACTGGTCAACGGCACGCTGATCGCGCACGGTGAAGTGGTGGTGGTCAACGAGAAGTTCGGCATCCGCCTGACCGACGTGATCAGCCCAAGCGAACGCATCAAGAAGCTGCGCTGAGTGAAACGGTTTCTCTGGGCTTTGCTGGCACTGCCATTGAGCGTGCTGGCCGCCGAGCCGTCGACGGCGACGACCGTGCCTGCTGCCACCGCGCCGATGGTCAGCAGCGGCGTGGCCGGGCAACTGACGCAACTGGTGTTCGGTCTGTTGCTGGTGCTGGGCTTGATCTTCTTCCTCGCCTGGCTGCTGCGCCGGGTGCAGCAATCGGGGCCAGCAGGCAAGGGCCAGGTGATCGAGCTGATCGGCTCCCGCGCACTCGGTCCGCGTGACCGGTTGATGCTGGTGCAGGTCGGCAACGAGCAGATTCTGCTCGGCTTGAGCCCTGGCACCATCACCGCGCTGCATGTGCTCAAGGAGCCGGTGCAAGTGCCGAGCAGCAGCGAAAAAGCGACCCCGGAATTTGCCCAGCATCTGCTGAAGATTCTCGGCAAGGATCAGAAGGATAAGAAGTAATGGGTGCGCTACGCATCGTCTTGACGCTGGCCTTGATGCTGGCCGCGCCGCTGGCGTTCGCCGCCGATCCGTTGTCGATCCCGGCGATCACGCTGGGCACCAACGCCGATGGCGCGCAGGAGTATTCGGTCAGCCTGCAGATCCTGCTGATCATGACGGCGCTGAGCTTCATTCCGGCGGCCGTGATCCTGATGACCAGTTTCACCCGGATCATCATCGTCTTCTCGATCCTGCGTCAGGCCCTCGGCCTGCAGCAGACGCCATCGAACCAGATTCTCACCGGCATGGCGCTGTTCCTCACCATGTTCATCATGGCCCCGGTGTTCGACCGGGTGAACAACGATGCGCTGCAGCCGTATCTGGCGGAAAAACTCACCGCCCAGCAAGCGGTGGAAAAGGCTCAGGTACCGATCAAGGACTTCATGCTCGCCCAGACCCGCACCAGCGATCTGGAGCTGTTCATGCGTCTGTCCAAGCGCACTGACATTGCCACCCCGGATCAGGCGCCGCTGACCATTCTGGTGCCGGCGTTTGTCACCTCCGAGCTTAAAACCGCCTTCCAGATCGGCTTCATGATCTTCATCCCGTTCCTGATCATCGACCTGGTCGTGGCCAGTGTGCTGATGGCGATGGGTATGATGATGCTCTCGCCGCTGATCATTTCACTGCCGTTCAAGATCATGCTGTTCGTGCTGGTGGATGGCTGGGCGCTGATTATTGGCACTCTGGCCAGCAGTTTCGGAGGTGTCTCGCCATGACGCCGGAAGTTGCGGTCGATATCTTTCGTGAAGCGCTGTGGCTGACCACTCTGATGGTCGCGATTCTGGTAGTGCCGAGCCTGTTGGTCGGTTTGCTGGTGGCGATGTTTCAGGCGGCGACGCAGATCAACGAACAGACCCTGAGCTTCCTGCCGCGTCTGCTGGTGATGCTGGTGACCCTGATCGTCGCCGGCCCGTGGATCGTGCAGACGTTCATGGAATACATCATTCAGTTGTACAAAAACATTCCGATGGTCATCGGCTAAGCCATGCAATCGCTGCTTCAGTTGACCGACACCCAGATCAGTACCTGGGTGGCGTCGTTCATGTTGCCACTGTTTCGCGTCGCCTCGATGCTGATGGTCATGCCGGTGTTCGGCACCACGCTGGTGTCGCGGCGGATACGCCTGTATTTCGCCGTGGCCATCACCGTATGCATTGCCCCGGGGCTGCCGCCGATGCCGGACGTCAGTCCGCTTGCTCTCAGCGGCTGGTTGCTGATTGCCGAGCAGATTCTGGTGGGTGCGGTGCTGGGGTTTTCCCTGCAACTGTTTTTCCAGGCATTTGCCGTGGCCGGGCAGATTGTCGCGATCCAGATGGGCATGGGCTTCGCCTCGATGGTTGACCCGGCCAACGGTGTCTCGGTGGCAGTGATCGGGCAGTTCTTCACGATGCTGGTGACCTTGCTGTTCCTGTCGATGAACGGCCATCTGGTGGTCTTCGAAGTACTCACCGAAAGCTTCACCACGCTGCCGGTCGGCGGCGGCTTGATGACGGCGCAATACTGGGAGCTGGCCGGCAAGCTTGGCTGGGTTCTCGGGGCGGCGTTGTTGCTGGTGCTGCCGGCGGTCACCGCGCTGCTGGTGGTCAACATCGCCTTCGGCGTGATGACCCGCGCCGCGCCGCAACTGAACATTTTCTCCATCGGTTTCCCGCTGACTCTGGTGCTGGGCCTGTTCATCGTCTGGGTCGGTCTGGCGGACATCCTCAATCAGTATCAACCGCTGGCCTCCGAGGCCTTGCAGTTGTTACGCGAACTGGCACGGGCGCGCTGAGCCATGGCAGAGAGCGAAAGCGGTCAGGACAAAACAGAAGACCCCACGGACAAACGAAAAAAGGACTCCCGTGAGAAGGGTGAGATTGCCCGTTCCAAAGAGCTCAACACCCTCGCCGTGATGATGGCCGGTGCCGGTGCGCTGCTGGTGTTCGGCGGCATGCTGGCCGAAGACCTGATGGAGCTGATGCGCCTGAACTTCACCCTCTCGCGCGAAGTGATCATGGACCAGGGGGCCATGGGCAGGTTCCTGTTGCAGTCGGGCCAGATGGCGCTGTTGGCGATCCAGCCGATCATGATCACCCTGTTGCTGGCGGCGCTGATCGGGCCGATCTCCCTCGGTGGCTGGCTGTTTGCGGCCGGCTCCATGGCACCCAAATTCAGCCGGATGAACCCGGCCGCGGGCCTGAAGCGGATGTTCTCGTTCAAGGCGGTGGTCGAACTGCTCAAGGCGCTGGCCAAGTTTCTGATCACCCTGGGGGTGGCGTTGGTGGTGTTGTCGGCGGACGTCGATGATTTCTTGCGGATCGCCCACGAGCCGCTCGAAATGGCGATCATTCACAGTGTCACGCTGGTCGGCTGGAGTACGTTGTGGCTGGCCTGCGGCCTGATCATCATTGCCGCCGTCGACGTGCCGGTGCAGCTCTGGGAAGCCCACAAGAAACTGCTGATGACCAAGCAGGAAGTGCGCGACGAGCACAAGGATCAGGAAGGCCGGCCGGAGGTCAAGCAGCGCATCCGCCAGACCCAGCGCGAGATGTCGCAGCGGCGGATGATGGCGGCGATTCCCGACGCCGACGTGGTCATCACCAACCCGACCCACTACGCCGTCGCGCTCAAGTACGACTCGGAGAAGGGCGGGGCGCCAGTGCTGCTGGCCAAGGGCAGCGACTTCCTCGCGCTGAAGATCCGCGAAATCGCCGTCGCCAACAACGTCATGCTCCTCGAATCGCCGGGGCTGGCGCGCTCGATCTACTACTCCACCGAACTCGAGCAGGAAATCCCCGGCGGCCTGTACCTGGCGGTCGCCCAGGTGCTGGCCTACGTCTACCAGATCCGCCAGTACCGCGCCGGCAAGGGCAAACGCCCGGATCCGCTGAAAGACGATCTGCCGATCCCGCCGGATCTGCGGCGCGATTCCTGATGCTGGGCTTCCTGCATTGATACCCTGTCTTTGCGCAGATCAGGGGAAGAATGAAAAGTGATCCAGCCCGATCCAATCGTGTGTATTGATCAGTATTTCAATCCTGGTTATTCCGTTTGCGCTGAATTCGACGAGATGGGCGTCATCTTGCGAACTAGTAAATGTTCTTTTTCCCAACAGTTGACCCGCTGTGTTGTAAAAAAAAGCGGTGATTCCAGTGTTTGTCCAGGTGTGCCAAAAACTGACTTTTGAATAGGTTGATTTGAGATCAATTCTGCACCGCTGTGGATACGTATCCTTATAGCCAAGATGCAGTAATTGCCCGCTACGTTTGCCGGGGAGTGGCGGATAGTCTAGAGAGCCATCAATTCCCATTTGTCCGCTACCTGAAATAAAGGTAATGGTCATGCTCGGGAGTTCGATGAGCTGGCCAACTGTGATGAGTCGAGTACGCGTGTTATCAAAGTCCTCATGTAGAGGGGGTGAAATGTTTTTTATGCTATAGGAGCGTAGCGGAAAGGTTACCGCGTTAGCTTTGATAGCGGACCCATCTAGGTTAGCCGCGCACGCTATCTTCAGCTCAGTCCCTTCTTTGAGTTCTTTCAACCACTCGATCGGCGCCGCCAGGGACAATCCATCCGGCGAGTCATTGGGCTCTCCCGACCTGACGTCGTTGGTTATCGGCTCGCCGTTCTTGTCAAAGCCTCTACAGGTTGCCCAGATCGGTTGTCCTGGTTCGAACAACGGCCATCTTTCCGCGAGAATCCGTGCGTCTGTTGTGAGGTCTTGAACGCTCAACTCTTTACTGGTGTTGCCGTCGATATTAGGTGTTGGAAGACGCGGGTCTTCATCGATAATTTTCAGCAGTCTCACCTTGATCGCGTCTGATTGGCCAGCGTGGCCACCGTTGCGATACAAGTTCCCGCGCAGCTCGATCACCGTTCCATGTCGCGCCGCCAGGAATGCGGGGCTCAACAGTGTGTTCACTCGCTTGTTGCTGTTGAATTCCACCAACGGAAACGGCGGCCAACCTGCCGGTGGATTGTCTTCCTCCAGGCATGCCTGGTCGCCGCTCAATGCTTCTGGGTATTCGATGCGCACCGTCACCCCGTCCGGGTAGGCCAGGACATCAATCGGATCTGTGGCCGGTGCTACAAGGAACGGTGGCGGCAGCTCCCCCAGCGCCGTCCCGATGCGCAACGTCAACTCATGAGAATGCCCCAGCGTCTCGCCCGCCCGCTGAATGCTGTAATCGGCGACCACCGTACCGTTCAGGTTGGTGGTCACGTATTTTTTCTCAACGGTAATCCGCACAGGCCTGCCGGCGGTGGCGGGGATCAGGTCGACATGACTACTGATGCTGCCGCCGCTGGCGGAGCCGCGCCAACGGTAATTCACGCGATCCTTGTCGCGGGTGCCGAGGTACGGCACCACCAGCGTGGCACCGGTGGGTGGCACGTTGTCCGGATCGAGCACGTCGTTGGCATCTGCGCCCTCGACTTCCGGCCGGTCGAACGTCGGCAGGGCGACGCCGACCTGCATCATGAATGGCAGCGAATCGCGAACGCTCAACAGCCCCGTTTCGCTGTTGGTGACGACGTAATAGACCTTGACGTTCAGGCCGTTGAAGCGCTGGATTTCGGCATTGCTCACGCTGCGCAGGACGGGCTGATTGTCCTCTACGTTGCCGACCGGGCGGGGATCTTCGTAATAAACGGTGTCGTTACCGGGCGCCTGGGCCGACCAGATCAGGTTGATCAGGTCGCTGCTGTTGCGACCGGGATACCAAGGGATCTGCACGGTTGCCCAGCGCGTTTCGGGTGGCAACGTTCCGCCCGGTGCCTCGTCGACGGTAGGGGCGACTAACTGGCTGATGTCGCCAATCACGGTGACGCTGGCATTTTTTGAGCGGCGGTCGCTTTCATCGCTGCGACGGCGCACATAGCCGACCGAGGCTGCGCCTTTGGCGATGGCTTTGACGGCGGCGTTGGGGATGGGGAAATCGAGCTGGAAGGGCACGTACGACACCTCTTTTTCCAGCGGCCCGACGATGATCTGCGAGCCTTGCGCCGGGGTGCCGATCCAGGTCAGGAGCACCTTGTCGCCCACCGCAAAATCGTCCTTGGTGATGTAAACGCGGGCGATCACATCGTCATCCCCGAGCTGGTCGAGGTCGATGCTGTCGGTTGGAATGCCGTTGACCAGCACCTGCGGTTCGTCCAGCCGATTGCCCCCCAGGTCCACCAGCAATTCACGCGTCGCTGACCACGGCGCACGTTCGTCCGGGTAATTACCGCAGCGGTCAATGACCTGATAAGCCACCGCGACACGATCACCGTCCCCGGCGGCGTCGATAACGGCGCGGCTGAAGACAACCTCGATCGAGTTTCTGATCGGGTCCTGGGCCTGTTCCGGCGTAACGATATGCACCTCTTGCTGGCTACCCCAGCGGGCGAGAATGCGGTCGTATCGGGTGAGGTTGCGGTAAGGCACGATGTGCATCGTCACCCCGCTGGGCGGCAGGTTTTCATCGACCTCGTCATGAGAGAGGGAGAACTTGAGATCGGAGTGGCCGTCATCGCCGGGAATGTCATCGTACCCCCGGGACGTGTGAGTTTGACCAGCAGGGTCATGACCGGTTTCGAGTCCTCCGGGGCGCCCTGGTTCTTGCGCGTGATCCGGTAGAACACTGGCGTGGCATCCCCCTCAAGTACCTGGCCCTTGGCAATGGTGAAAACCAGGTCCTGGTTGAGCTCGGCATCGTGCTCTAAGGTCTTGCTCCAGACCGCGGCGCTGTCATTGTCCCAGAACACCTCGGCCAGATCGCCAATGGACATGGTCAGCCAGGCGGGGATGATGCCTTGCAGATCGCCTTCCACGGCTCTGATGGGTATGCCGCCGTCATAGTGTTCGGCAGGGCTGAGGTTGACCAGTGCCGGAAGATACGGAGGTCTGAGGGCTTGAGGGGTTTGCTTGCTGGACATCTGGCGAACTCCGGTCGGGGGGCTGGGTGACGGAGTTATTGAGCGCGCGTTGGAGGAATTAGGCACCTGTCAGATCTAACAGGTGCTGGCGGGTTTCCGACAAGTGGTCATGTGGGCTGAAGAAAAGAGCCGACAAACCGCAGCCCGGTTAAATGAGGTGGCGGTTTTTTATGCCTGGAGACATGTGTCGGCTGTGAGGCCGCTTTCGCGAGCAAGCCCGCTCCCACCGGTTCGGCGTGCAGGCACAGGTTTGTGATCGACACCAATCCCTGTGGGAGCGGGCTTGCCCGCGAAGACGTCAGCAGCCACAACGCCTCACTCAGGGCTTGTCACAGATCCCTGCTACTGCGGCAACTGCAGATTATCCAGCGCCCGATTCACCGCCAACTCGCCGAGCATGATCAGTTGCGCGATCCCCAGCAGCGTCCTGCGCTGCGACGCCGATATCAGATGGGCGAAGTCATTGGCGATGGTTCTGGCTGAAGCGAGTGTTTCGCAGGCATCGGCCAGCAGTTCTTCGTTTTTGAAGTCTGCGGTCACGGCGTACATCGAACGGGTTTTACGTTGAATGGGCGTGGCGCCGGGCGAGCAGAGGTAGTGGTCGAGGGCGCGGTCGGCCGCTTCGTGGAGCTTTTTTGAATCGAGGGATTCGTAGGGGGAGGTGGCGTCGGTTTCGGGTGGGTTGGGTGTTGGTTTGATCATGGTGAAGCTCCTAGAGTCGACGGAGCTGCCACATTTCGCTGCGATACGAAAGGGAGGTGGCAGCTATACGCGGGTCGCAGACCGGGACTCTAGAACCGGCAGACCCAAAGGTCTCCCACGTACAGCCGCCATAAAACGAGGACGGAAGTTGTGCGTCTAGAAATCAGCGGGCTGCGAGACCCGATCGCTGATTCGTCAGCGACTGATCCACAATAGAACCCGCCCCCAAGGCGCACAAGCCGGCGGATTCTGGCGTAGCTGTAGGCAATGGCGCAAGGATGTGTAGCCCGCAAGGCGTGTCTGGAGGTGTCTTTTAAACGCCAGCGTTTAAAGGTGCTGCGCATGATTCTGTGGTGTCGCAGATGGCCTCTTCGCGAGCAAGCCCGCTCCCACAGGGGATCTGTGTGATACCGCCAATCTGTGTTCATTGCGGCGCGATTCCTGATAAATCAAAAGACCGCGGCCTTCCGTTTATCTGAAAAAGACCTCTACCTGTTAGTTCTGACAGTGGACACACAGGGCATTCAGCTATTCCATGTTCCCTGGCAGGTTTCTCGGGCAAGTCGCCTTCTGACCTGTCTTTAACATTCGCCAAGGAGAAGGACATGCCAGAGAATTACAGAAAGCTTGAAGGAATGAGGTTCGAGTTCGTTTCCGGGTCGGTGGTGAAAGAGTCTGATCATATCGCTTGCACGTTCACTTTTATGGCGATGTTGGACTTCACGCATTTCGTGCACATGAGCAATGCGTATGTGCCGGGCTATCTCGATTCGTATATCAATGCGATCAAGCCAAGGTTGGACGGGGTAGCCCACCATAGTCTCTACAACCGATTCAATAGTGCCGCTGGCAACATTGGCACTGTTGAAGAGTTGGTCAGGGTTTTCTCTTCGCCCAATAACTACTCCGATACATGGGGGAGCAATGGCACCGGCCTACTGATGCGTTATCACAAACCACAATTTCACATGGTCGGTGATCAGTTACAGGTCACGGGTGGGCAGGACTTTCGATGGGAGGTCGAGCCGCAGGTCGAGCGGAAGATCGAGCCGCAGGATGTGCCGGACATTTACTTTGTCTGGGCACTGATTGTGTTGAAGGCAGATCCCGACAATCCTTTTCATCAGCCTGAGGAAATCGTGACTTTGGGCGATTCTGAGGAGGCGCTTGTCGACGTGGGAGGGAAGCCGATCCGTAAGGGTACGCGCTACCTGGTGGGCCGCGATTTGCGTCTTGGTGCGATAAATCCAGAGCAAATTTTGACTGCCGGGTATCCGTGAGTGCGCGGGTTTTCTGATTTTTTTCACCTGGGCTAAGGGTGATAGCCGTCCTGCGTCTGTTTTGCGGTCGGCTCCATGGCGCCCAGCTTCTCTCAAGATACTTCCCCTGAGGCAAACCTCAATTTCAATCCCCGGCAAAAGTTGGAAGGCTTCTTGCAGTAGCCGCCGTGCGCCTGCGTTGGGCGTCAAAAGTTTGCTTTAAAGGAACGGGGAAAACCGGTGGATCGCTCTCAGTTATTCAACACTGCTCGCTCGAATGTTGCCGACCTCAGTCGAGGCAATCTAGGCGTGCCGTTGTTGCTGCTGGTCATGCTGGCGATGATGATGTTGCCGGTGCCGCCGTTCCTGCTGGACGTTTTTTTCACCTTCAACATCGCCCTGTCGATCGTCGTCCTGCTGGTCTGCGTGTATGCGCTGCGGCCGCTGGATTTCGCGGTGTTCCCGACCATTCTGCTGGTGGCGACGCTGCTGCGGCTGGCGTTGAACGTGGCCTCGACGCGGGTGGTGATGCTCCACGGTCAGGACGGCCACGCCGCTGCCGGTAAGGTGATTCAGGCCTTCGGTGAGGTGGTGATCGGCGGTAACTACGTGGTCGGTATCGTGGTGTTCGCGATCCTGATGATCATCAACTTCGTCGTGGTGACCAAGGGTGCCGGGCGGATTTCCGAGGTGAGCGCACGCTTTACCCTTGATGCGATGCCCGGCAAGCAAATGGCGATCGACGCCGACCTCAACGCCGGTCTGATCGACCAGAACCAGGCCAAGGCGCGCCGTCAGGAAGTCGCCCAAGAGGCCGAGTTCTACGGTTCGATGGACGGTGCCAGCAAGTTCGTCCGTGGTGACGCCATCGCCGGCCTGCTGATTCTGTTCATCAACCTGATCGGCGGCATGGCCGTCGGTATCTTCCAGCACAACATGACCTTCGCCGACGCGGGCAAGGTTTACGCCTTGCTGACCATCGGTGACGGTTTGGTGGCGCAATTGCCATCACTGTTGTTATCGACAGCGGCCGCGATCATGGTGACCCGTGCTTCCGGTTCGGAAGACATGGGCAAGCAGATCAATCGGCAGATGTTCGCTTCGCCCAAAGCGTTGGCGGTGGCGGCCGGTTTGATGGCGGTCATGGGCCTGGTGCCGGGCATGCCGCACTTCTCGTTCCTGAGCATGGCTGCGCTGGCCGCCGGTGGCGCGTACCTGTTCTGGAAGAAGCAGAACGTCGCCAAGGTTCAGGCACTGCAGGAAGTTCAGCGTCAGCAGGAACTGTTGCCGTCGCCGGCCCGCGCCATGGAAACCAAGGAGCTGGGCTGGGATGACGTGACGCCGATCGACATGATCGGCCTGGAAGTCGGTTACCGCCTGATCCCGTTGGTGGATCGCAATCAGGGCGGGCAGTTGCTGGCGCGGATCAAGGGCGTGCGCAAGAAGCTCTCGCAGGATCTGGGCTTCCTGATGCCGACCGTGCACATCCGCGACAACCTCGATCTGGCGCCGAGCGCCTATCGCCTGACTCTGATGGGGGTGATTCTGGCCGAAGCCGAGATCTACCCGGATCGCGAGCTGGCGATCAACCCGGGGCAGGTCTACGGCACGCTCAACGGCATTACCGCCAAAGATCCGGCTTTTGGCCTGGAGGCGGTGTGGATCGAAGTCAGCCAGCGTGCGCAGGCGCAATCGCTCGGTTACACCGTGGTCGACGCCAGTACCGTAGTCGCGACGCACTTGAATCAGATTCTGTACAAGCACTCCAGCGAGCTGATCGGCCACGAGGAAGTGCAGCAACTCATGCAATTGCTGGCCAAAAGCTCGCCGAAACTGGCTGAAGAGCTGGTGCCGGGTGTGGTTTCGCTGTCGCAGTTGCTCAAAGTGCTGCAGGCGTTGCTCGCCGAACACGTGCCGGTACGCGATATCCGCAGCATTGCCGAGGCTATCGCCAACAATGCCGCCAAGAGTCAAGATACCGCCGCCTTGGTCGCCGCAGTGCGCGTCGGCGTATCCCGCGCCATCGTCCAAAGCATTGTAGGCACTGACTCCGAGCTGCCTGTGATCACCCTGGAACCAAGGTTGGAACAAATATTGCTCAATAGTCTGCAGAAGGCAGGACAAGGCTCTGAAGAGGGCGTTCTGCTGGAGCCAAGCATGGCCGAGAAGCTGCAGCGTTCGCTTATCGAAGCGGCGCAGCGCCAGGAAATGCAAGGTCAACCGGTGATCCTGTTGGTAGCAGGCCCGATCCGCGCGATGCTCTCGCGTTTCGGTCGCCTCGCAGTTCCAGGGCTGCACGTGCTGGCCTACCAGGAAATTCCGGACAACAAGCAAGTGACCATCGTTGCGACAGTAGGGCCCAACGGCTGAGGTAGTGGTTTATGCAAGTTAAGCGTTTTTTCGCCGCCGATATGCGTCAGGCCATGAAGCTGGTTCGTGATGAGCTGGGCGCTGATGCCGCCATTATTGGCAACCGCCGCATTGCCGGCGGCGTCGAGCTGACGGCGGCGCTGGATTACAAATTGTCGGCGCTGGCGCCACGGGTTCCGAACATGGAACTCGAGGACGAGCTGCGCAAGACCCAGTCGCGCATCGTGACCGCCCAGGCCGAACTGAGCCTGCGTGGCGAAGCCGACGGCAACACCAATCGCCAGTTGTTCGCCGGGCTGCCGTTGACGGCCGGCCTGCCGCTGACCGCTGCCGAGCCGTTGAGCGAACCGACTTACGCCGCCCCGGCGCGTCCGGCGCCCGCGCCTGCCCAGTCGTCCGCCGGCATCGATCCGCGTGCGCTGGATTCGATGCGTTTCGAACTGAACAGTTTGCGTGAGCTGATGGAAGTGCAGCTCGGCACGCTGGCCTGGAATCAGCTGCAAGGCAGCCGTCCGGCACAAGCCAATCTGTATCGTCGTCTGCAACGCATCGGTCTGTCCGGGCCGTTGTCGCGCGATCTGCTGGCGATGATCACCGATATTGAAGAACCACGTCAGGCTTGGCGCATGCTGCTCGCGCACCTGGCGCGAATGATTGCCGTACCGGAAGTCGAGCCGCTGGAAGAGGGCGGGGTGATTGCCATGGTCGGTCCGGCCGGCATGGGCAAGACCACCACCCTGGCCAAACTCGCTGCGCGCTACGTGCTCAAGTACGGCGCGCAGAATGTCGCGCTGGTCAGCATGGACAGCTTCCGCATCGGCGCGCAGGAACAACTGAAGACGCTGGGGCGGATTCTCAATGTGCCGGTGACCCACGTCGATCCGGGCCAGTCGCTGGTTCAGGCGCTCGACCCGCTGCTGCGCAAGCGCGTGGTGCTGATCGATACCGCCGGCTTGCAGGCCAGCGATCCGGCCTTGCGCATGCAGCTGGAAAGTCTGGCCGGGCGTGGCATCCGTTCAAAAAATTATCTGGTGCTGGCAACCACCAGCCAGAAACAGGTTCTAACCGCCGCGTACCACAGTTACAAGCGTTGCGGGCTAGCCGGCTGCATCCTGACTAAACTGGATGAGACGGCCAGCCTTGGCGAAGTGTTGAGCCTGGCGATCAGTCATGAACTGCCGGTCGCGTACCTGACCGATGGCCCACGGATTCCGGATGATCTGCATCTGCCGCGCCGTCATCAACTGGTCAGCCGCGCCGTCAGCGTGCAAATGCAGGAAGAACCCAGCGAAGAAGCCATGGCTGACATGTTCGCTGATATCTACCACAGCCCGACCAAGCAGGTTGGCTGAGGTAATGAACCGTTTTTGTACCTACATCGATGGTCTGCCATGCATTGTTCCGGTTGAGAACGCGCAGCCAGTAATGTGGCCTCCGTCTATGCAAGACAAGGTAAAGAAATAACATGGGCAGCATGCATCCCGTACAGGTGATCGCGGTGACCGGCGGCAAAGGTGGCGTCGGCAAGACTAACGTGTCAGTGAACTTGTCTCTGGCGCTGGCAGAGCTTGGCCGTCGGGTCATGCTGCTGGACGCCGATCTGGGGCTGGCGAACGTCGACGTTCTGCTGGGACTGACCCCCAAACGTACTCTGGCCGATGTGATCGAAGGCCGCTGTGAGCTGCGCGACGTGCTGTTGCAGGGCCCCGGCGGGATCCGCATCGTGCCGGCCGCTTCCGGCACCCAAAGCATGGTGCACCTGAGCCCGGCGCAACATGCCGGTCTGATTCAGGCTTTCAGCGACATCGGCGACAACCTCGATGTGCTGGTGATCGACACCGCTGCGGGTATTGGTGACTCGGTAGTCAGTTTTGTCCGCGCCGCGCAGGAAGTGTTGCTGGTGGTCTGCGACGAGCCGACCTCGATCACCGACGCCTACGCGCTGATCAAACTGCTCAACCGCGACTACGGCATGAACCGCTTCCGCGTGCTGGCCAACATGGCGCAGAGCCCGCAGGAAGGGCGCAACCTGTTCGCCAAGTTGACCAAGGTCACGGATCGCTTCCTCGACGTCGCCTTACAATACGTCGGCGCCGTGCCGTACGACGAAAGCGTGCGCAAGGCAGTGCAGAAGCAGCGAGCGGTCTATGAAGCCTTTCCGCGTTCCAAGTGCGCGCTGGCGTTCAAGGCGATCGCGCAGAAGGTCGATACCTGGCCGCTGCCTGCCAACCCGCGTGGCCACCTTGAGTTTTTCGTCGAGCGCCTCGTGCAGCAAACAGCAGGGCCTGTGTTATGACCGCGAGCGGTATGAACTACTACAAGAAGTCGGCACGTGACGCGCAGTACGAGTTGATCGAGCGTTACGCGCCACTGGTCAAGCGCATTGCCTATCACTTGCTGGCGCGCTTGCCGGCGAGTGTGCAGGTTGAAGACCTGATTCAGGCCGGGATGATCGGCCTGCTCGAAGTCTCGACCAAATATGACGCCAGCAAAGGCGCCAGTTTCGAAACGTACGCGGGCATCCGGATCCGCGGCGCGATGCTCGATGAAGTGCGCAAAGGGGATTGGGCACCGCGCTCGGTTCACCGCAATACCCGTATGGTCAGCGATGCCATTCGCTCAATTGAAGCTAAAACCGGCCGTGACGCTAAAGATCACGAGGTTGCGGCCGAACTCCAATTGAGTCTCGACGATTACTACGGGATTTTGAATGACACCCTGGGCAGCCGGCTGTTCAGTTTCGACGACCTGTTGCAGGACGGCGAACACGAAGGGCTGCACGAGGATGGCGCCAGTGCTCATCTTGAGCCGTCACGCGATCTGGAAGATGAACGCTTCCAGGCGGCGCTGGCGGACGCGATTGCCAATTTGCCGGAGCGTGAGCGACTGGTGTTGGCGCTGTACTACGACGAAGAGCTGAACCTCAAGGAGATCGGTGAAGTCCTTGGCGTCAGTGAATCGCGGGTCAGCCAGTTACACAGCCAGTGCGCGGCCCGTTTGCGGGGGCGTTTGGGGGAGTGGCGAGCGCGCTGAAGGCAGTGTGGGGACACTGCGAACGAGGCTGGTGCGGTGAGAACGGCACCGGTCTTGCTCTGTTGTGCTCCAGACAGTCTTCGAGTGCTGCGCCGATTGATTGAAGTGGCGCGTCCAGGTGCTGGGCGCGTTTAAGACTGCTTGGAGGTCGAATTGAACAAAGACATGAAAATCCTCATCGTTGATGACTTCTCAACGATGCGGCGGATCATCAAGAACCTGCTGCGCGATCTCGGGTTCACCAACACCGTCGAGGCCGACGATGGCACTACCGCCATTCCGGTACTCAACAGCGGCAGCATCGACTTTCTGGTAACGGACTGGAACATGCCGGGCATGACCGGTATCGACTTGCTGCGCCACGTGCGTGCCGATGAAAAACTCAAGCATCTGCCGGTGCTGATGGTGACCGCTGAAGCCAAGCGCGAGCAAATCATCGAAGCCGCTCAGGCCGGTGTGAACGGCTACGTGGTCAAACCTTTCACGGCTCAGGCGTTGAAAGACAAAATCGAGAAGATTTTCGAACGCATCGGCTGATGACGCGCGGGGGAGCTATGGAGCATAACGAATCTTCACAGGGCGATTTCGAGTCGACCCTGAAAAAACACGCGGTCGAACTGGTCGAGAGCCTTGAAAAAGGCAGGTTCGGCGACGCTGTGCAACTGATCCATGAGCTCAATCAGACCCGTGACCGCGGCCTGTATCAGGAAGTGGGCAAGCTCACACGCGAACTGCACAGTGCGATCGTCAATTTCCAGATCGATCCGCACATGCCGCAGGCCGAGGAAGTGTCGCAAATCACCGACGCCACCGAACGCCTGGGCTATGTGGTCAAGCTGACCGAAGCCGCGGCCAACCGCACCATGGATCTGGTGGAAAGCGCCACCCCGGTAGTCAATGGCCTGGCTGAAGAAGCCCAGGCCCTGAGCACCGATTGGGGCCGCTTCATGCGTCGTGAGGTCGGAGCTGAAGAGTTCCGCGAACTGGCGCGCCGGGTCGACGGTTTTCTGTCACGCAGCAGCACGGACAACCGTGCGGTGTCGAGCAACCTCAACGACATCCTGCTGGCTCAGGATTACCAGGACCTCACAGGTCAGGTGATCAAGCGTGTGACCCAACTGGTCACCGAAGTCGAAAGCAATTTGCTCAAACTCGTCCTCATGGCCAGTCAGGTTGACCGCTTTGCGGGCATCGAACACGACCGTGCCGCGATGCTTGCAGAAAAAGATCCACAAAAACATCTCTCGCAGGGTGAAGGTCCGCAGATTCATGCCGATAAACGAGAAGACGTTGTGTCCGGTCAGGACGATGTGGACGATTTGTTATCCAGCCTCGGATTCTAGAGTTTTGGAATTTTAGGTTTTTTGGGTTTTTAGACCTGTAGGAGCACCCCATTAATGAGCTTCGGCGCCGATGAAGAGATCCTTCAGGATTTCCTGGTTGAGGCCGGCGAGATTCTTGAGCAACTGTCCGAACAACTGGTCGAGCTGGAAAGCCGCCCGGATGACGCAGATCTGCTCAACGCAATTTTTCGCGGTTTCCACACTGTAAAAGGGGGCGCCGGCTTCCTTCAGCTCAACGAGCTGGTGGAGTGCTGTCACATCGCCGAAAACGTGTTCGACATCCTGCGCAAGGGTGAGCGGCGCGTTGATGCAGAACTGATGGACGTGGTGCTTGAAGCGCTGGACGCGGTGAACAGCATGTTCAGCGAAGTCCGTGAACGTGCACCGATCACGGCGGCCACCCCGGAACTGCTGGCCGCCCTGGCGCGTCTGGCCGAGCCGCAAACGGCCGACGAAGCCCCGGCTTCGCCAGTGGCCGAGATGATCGAAGAACTGGTCGTCGAAGGCGATTCGAGCGATTCGGGCGACATCACCGATAACGAATTTGAACAGCTGCTGGATTCGCTGAACGCCGTCAAGGCCGAAGCCGAAGCCCCGGCTGCTGCTGCACCTGCGCCGGCTGCCGATGCGACCGCCAGCGATGAAATCACCGACGCCGAATTCGAGTCGTTGCTCGATCAACTGCACGGCAAAGGCCAGTTCGCGCCAGACGCCGTGGCACCGACCGCGACCGCTCCAGCGGCACCGGCGGCGGGCGACAGCTCGGACATCACCGACGACGAATTCGAAGCACTGCTCGATCAGTTGCATGGCAAGGGCAACTTTGCCGTGGAAGCGCTGGAATCGGCTATCGCTTCGGCACCGGTTGCGCCTGCCGCACCGGCGGCTGCCGCTGCCGGCAGCGATCTGATCAGCGATCACGAATTCGAATCGCTGCTTGACGAGCTGCACGGCAAAGGCAAGTTCACCGACGTTGGCGCCGCTGCTGCGGGCACCGCGTCGACCGTGGCCGCGCCAGCTGCCAAGGCCGCCGCCGCTCCGGCTGCTGCACCGAAAGCTGCACCCAAGCCTGAGCCGAAAGCCGAAGCGCCAAAACCGGCCGCCGCTGCTGCACCGGCGCCGGCTCGTGCCGCCGCTGCTCCGCCACCGGAAAAACCGGCCAGCGAAGCCGAGACCACCGTGCGGGTCGATACCGCGCGTCTCGACGAAATCATGAACATGGTCGGCGAGCTGGTGCTGGTGCGTAACCGTCTGGTGCGCCTGGGTCTCAACAGCGGCGACGAAGCCATGTCCAAGGCCGTGTCGAACCTCGACGTGGTCACGGCTGACTTGCAGACCGCGGTGATGAAGACCCGGATGCAGCCAATCAAGAAGGTCTTCGGGCGCTTCCCGCGTCTGGTTCGCGACCTCGCGCGTCAGCTGAAGAAAGAGATCAATCTGGAACTGGTGGGTGAAGAAACCGACCTCGACAAAAACCTGGTCGAGGCCCTGGCCGACCCGTTGGTCCACTTGGTGCGTAACGCGGTCGACCACGGCATCGAATCGCCGGAAGAACGCGAAGCTTCGGGCAAGGCCCGTGGCGGTCGCGTGGTGCTGGCAGCCGAGCAGGAAGGCGACCACATCCTGTTGTCGATCTCCGACGACGGCAAGGGCATGGACCCGAACGTCCTGCGTTCGATCGCGGTAAAACGCGGTGTGATGGACAAGGACGCGGCCGATCGCCTGAGCGATACCGAGTGCTACAACCTGATCTTCGCCCCGGGTTTCTCGACCAAGACCGAGATCTCCGACGTGTCCGGCCGCGGTGTCGGCATGGACGTGGTGAAGACCAAGATTTCCCAGCTCAACGGTTCGATCAACATCTACTCGACCAAGGGCCAGGGCTCGAAGATCGTCATCAAGGTGCCGCTGACCCTCGCGATCATGCCGACCCTGATGGTGATGCTCGGCAATCAGGCGTTTGCGTTCCCGTTGGTCAACGTCAACGAAATCTTCCACCTCGACCTGTCGACCACCAACGTGGTGGACGGCCAGGAAGTGGTGATCGTGCGGGACAAGGCGCTGCCATTGTTCTACCTCAAGCGCTGGCTGGTCAGCTCCGCCGCTCACGAAGAGCAGCGCGAAGGCCATGTGGTGATTCTTTCGGTGGGCACCCAGCGGATCGGCTTCGTCGTCGATCAACTGGTCGGCCAGGAAGAAGTGGTCATCAAGCCATTGGGCAAAATGCTGCAGGGCACTCCGGGCATGTCCGGCGCCACCATCACCGGTGACGGCCGCATCGCGCTGATTCTCGATGTTCCAAGCATGCTCAAGCGTTACGCGACGAAGCGTATTTGAATCCGGGGCAGCGGGGCGACGACGTCCCGCCGCACCTAATGGAGTGTTTATGGCAGTCAAAGTCCTGGTGGTGGACGATTCGGGTTTTTTCCGCCGCCGCGTCTCGGAAATTCTTTCAGCGGATCCGAGCATCCAGGTGGTCGGCACGGCCACCAACGGTAAAGAGGCGATCGATCAGGCCCTGGCCCTCAAGCCGGACGTGATCACCATGGACTACGAGATGCCGATGATGGATGGCATCACGGCGGTGCGGCACATCATGCAGCGCTGCCCGACCCCGGTGTTGATGTTCTCCTCGCTGACGCACGAAGGCGCCCGGGTCACCCTGGATGCGCTGGACGCCGGTGCGGTGGATTTCCTGCCGAAGAATTTCGAAGACATCTCGTGCAACCCCGAGAAGGTCAAGCAACTGCTGTGCGAGAAGGTTCACAGCATCTCGCGCAGTAATCGTCGTTTCAGTGCCTACAGTGCGCCGGCTCCGGCCGCTGCACCGACGCCTGCGCCAGCCCCGGCGGCTTCGAGCTTCATCAGCCACAGCGCTGCTGCACCGACGCGTCCGGCGCCTGCTCCAGCACCTGCGCGTGCGCCAGCCGCCAGCGCGTCGTCGCCGGCACCGAAACGCAAAGCCTACAAACTGGTTGCCATCGGGACTTCGACCGGTGGCCCGGTGGCCCTGCAACGGGTGCTGACCCAATTGCCGGCGAACTTCCCGGCGCCGATCGTGCTGATCCAGCACATGCCGGCGGCGTTCACCAAGGCGTTTGCCGAGCGTCTGGACAAGCTGTGCCGCATCAGCGTCAAGGAAGCCGAGGATGGCGACATCCTGCGTCCGGGCCTGGCGCTGCTGGCTCCGGGTGGCAAGCAGATGATGATCGACGGCCGTGGCGCGGTGAAAATCCTGCCGGGCGACGAGCGTCTGAACTACAAGCCGTGCGTGGACATCACCTTCGGTTCCGCAGCCAAGTCCTACGGTGACAAAGTTCTGGCGGTGGTGCTCACCGGCATGGGCGCCGACGGTCGTGAAGGCGCGCGTCTGCTCAAACAGGGCGGCAGCTCGGTATGGGCACAAGACGAAGCAAGCTGCGTGATCTACGGCATGCCGATGGCCATCGTCAAAGCCGATCTGGCTGACGCGGTCTACGGCCTGGACGACATCGGCAAGCACATCGTCGAGGCGTGTATCTGATGGATGTTTTAAGCCTTATCGGGATTATCCTGGCGTTCGTCGCCATCATCGGCGGCAACTTCCTTGAGGGCGGACACCTCGGCGCGCTGGCCAACGGCCCGGCGGCGCTGATCGTGCTCGGGGGCACCATCGGTGCCGCGCTGTTGCAATCGCCGATGAGCGCCTTCAAGCGCGCCATGCAGATTCTCGCCTGGATCCTGTTTCCGCCACGTGTGGATCTGGCCGGTGGCATCGACCGCGTGGTCAACTGGAGCCTCACCGCACGCAAGGAAGGCCTGCTCGGCCTGGAAGGCGTCGCCGATGCCGAACCGGACAACTACTCACGCAAGGGCCTGCAACTGCTGGTCGATGGCGCCGAACCGGAAGCGATCCGCAGCATCCTCGAAGTGGACTTCTACACCCAGGAAGCCCGCGACATCGAAGCGGCCAAAGTTTTCGAAAGCATGGGCGGCTACGCGCCGACCATCGGCATCATCGGTGCGGTGATGGGCCTGATTCATGTGATGGGCAACCTCGCTGATCCGACCCAATTGGGCAGCGGCATTGCCGTGGCATTCGTCGCGACCATCTACGGCGTGGCCAGTGCCAACCTGGTGTTGCTGCCGGTGGCGGCCAAGCTCAAGTCAATCGCGTTGCGGCAGTCGCGTTATCGCGAAATGTTGTTGGAAGGTATTTTGTCGATCGCCGAAGGTGAAAACCCTCGCTCTATCGAGCTGAAGCTTCAGGGCTTCATGGATTGATGGGGGTAATGGACTATGGCTCGCCGCAGGCATCAGGAAGAACACGTTAATCACGAGCGCTGGCTCGTGTCCTACGCGGATTTCATCACGCTGTTGTTCGCGTTCTTTGTGGTGATGTACTCGATCTCGTCGATCAACGAAGGCAAGTACAAGGTCATTTCCGAGGCGCTGATCGGGGTTTTCACTGACTCCGATCGCTCGCTCAAGCCGATCCCGATCGGTGAGGAACGGCCAAAGACCGTGACCCCGGCCAAGCCGTTGGTCAAGGACAGCGAGCAGGTCGATGCCGGTATCGCCGGGGCCAGCGATCCGCTGAAAAGTATTGCCGATGACATCAGTGCCGCGTTCGGCGACTTGATCGCTTCCAACCAGATGACCGTGCGCGGCAACGAGTTGTGGGTCGAGATCGAACTGAATTCCAGCTTGTTGTTCGGCAGTGGCGACGCAATGCCGAGTGATATCGCGTTCAACATCATCGACAAGGTGGCGGCGATCCTCAAACCGTTCGACAACCCGATCCACGTCGAAGGCTTCACCGACGATCAGCCGATCCGTACCGCGCAGTACCCGACCAACTGGGAACTGTCCTCGGCGCGTTCGGCGAGTATCGTGCGGATGCTGGCGATGCAGGGCGTCAACCCCGGGCGTCTGGCCTCGGTGGGCTACGGTGAGTTTCAGCCGGTGGCCAACAACGCCACCGCCGAAGGCCGGGCGAAAAACCGTCGTGTGGTGCTGGTGGTGTCGCGCAACCTCGATGTGCGCCGCAGTCTGACCGGTACCGGTACTGCCAATGCACAACCGGACGCGGCATTGAAGCGCGCTGGCACACAAACTGCACCGTCCCCGGTCAAGACGCCGGGACGCGAGAGTGCCGTCAATTCTCCGTCGCCCGCATTAATACGCTGAGCTATGTCTCGGTCGAGCATCTCGGCCGGGAGGAACGAACCGAATGAGAGTCTGGGCAGTCGCCAATCAAAAGGGTGGTGTCGGTAAAACCACATCTTCCATCGCTTTAGCCGGATTGCTGGCGGAGGCGGGCAAGCGCGTGGTTGTGGTCGATCTCGACCCGCACGGCTCGATGACCAGCTATTTCGGCTACGACCCCGACAGCCTGGAACACAGCAACTACGACCTGTTTCTGCACAAGGGCAGCGTGCCGCAAGGCTTGCCCGGGCAGCTGCTGCTGTCGACCAGCGACGAACGCATTTCCCTGTTGCCGTCGAGTACCGCACTCGCGACCCTTGAGCGCCAGTCGCCGGGGCAGAGTGGTTTGGGCCTGGTGATCGCCAAGAGTCTGGCGCAGCTGTGGCAGGATTTCGATTACGCGATCATCGACAGCCCGCCGTTGCTCGGTGTGCTGATGGTCAACGCCCTGGCCACGAGCCAGCAACTGGTGATCCCGGTGCAGACCGAGCACCTGGCCGTCAAAGGTCTGGAGCGCATGGTCAACACCCTGGCGATGATCAACCGCTCGCGCAAACAGGCGCTGCCGTTCAGCATCGTGCCGACCCTGTTCGACCGCCGCACCCAGGCATCGCTGGGCACCTTGCGCGTGCTGCGTGACAAATTCCCGGAAGAGATCTGGCAGGGTTACATCCCGGTCGACACGCGTCTGCGCGACGCCAGCCGGGCCGGGGTCACGCCTTCGCAGTTCGACGGCAAGAGTCGTGGCGTGCTGGCTTACCGCGCGCTGCTCAAGCATCTGTTGGCGCAACAACTTGTTCCGCAGGTGGCTTGAGCATGAATCGGCCGATCAAACTGACATCGCGTCCGCAACTGGCGTTGCAGTCCTATCTGGACAGCTTGCTGCAGGAAATCCCTGACGAGTTGCCGCCAGTGGAAGTGCAGGTCGAGGCGCCGGTCGAGGTGGTCGAAAGCGCTGCGGCGCTGGATGAATTCCAGGCTGCGGTACTGGAAGAGCAGGCGCGTGATGCGCAGAAAGCCGCCAAGCCTGCTGCCCCGGTTGCCGCGCCTGCCGCCGCACCGATCGCCAAGGCGCCAGTGGCGTTGATCGAAGAAGCCGAGCCGCCACGCGCGCCGGTATCGACACTCGCACCGCTGCTGCAAACCCAATTGCTGAAAACCGCGCCGGAACCGGTCGTGGCCGAACCGGCGCCGGTGGCACCGGCACCCGTCGAACAGACGCTGGTGCCGCCAGTGGTGGAAGTGCACCTGCCACCGAGCAACACGCCGCCACCGGTGGAAACCGATGGCCGTCCGGCCTGGGCTTCGGAAGCCTTCGAATGCCTGTTGTTCGATGTTGCCGGGCTGACGCTGGCGGTGCCGCTGGTGTGCCTCGGTTCGATCTATTCGCTGGCTGGCCACGAATTGACGCCGCTGTTCGGGCAGCCGGAATGGTTCCTCGGGATTCTGCCGAGCCAGGCCGGCAATCTGAAAGTGTTGGACACGGCGCGTTGGGTCATGCCGGATCGCTATCGCGATGACTTCCGTCAGGGCCTGCAGTACGTGATTTCGGTACAAGGTTACGAATGGGGCCTGGCGGTGCATCAGGTCAGCCGTTCGTTGCGTCTGGACCCGAATGAAATCAAATGGAGAAGTCACCGGGGTCAGCGGCCATGGCTTGCCGGCACGGTGATCGAGCACATGTGTGCATTACTTGATGTAGCCGCGCTGGCCGAGTTGATCGCCAGCGGCGGGGCAAAGCACTTGGGCGGCCACAAGCCGCTACATAAATCGACATAGCAGCCGACATAACAGTCAGGCGAAGGCATTTTTCAATGCCTCCACACAGAACACACACCGCCCAGTGCGGTTTTTTCGAGGGGTCAGGGTATGAGTAGTCAGGCGACGAATGCAAAAGGTTCTGAAGATCCGATCCTGCAATGGGTGACCTTCAAGCTGGACAACGAAACCTACGGCATCAACGTGATGCGCGTTCAGGAAGTCCTGCGTTACACCGAAATCGCGCCGGTACCGGGTGCGCCAAGCTACGTGCTGGGCATCATTAACCTGCGCGGTAACGTGGTCACCGTGATCGACACCCGTCAGCGCTTCGGCCTGAACAGCGGCGAGATCAGCGACAACACCCGTATCGTCATCATCGAAGCCGACAAGCAAGTGGTCGGGATCATGGTCGACAGCGTGGCCGAAGTGGTTTACCTGCGTCAGTCGGAAATCGAGACTGCGCCGAACGTCGGCAACGAAGAGTCGGCCAAGTTCATCCAGGGCGTGTGCAACAAGAACAACGAGTTGCTGATCCTGGTCGAACTGGACAAGATGATGAGCGAAGAAGAATGGTCGGAACTGGAGAGCATCTGATTGATTCTCGAGGTTGCGGTCATTGTCCTGTTCCTTTTCTGGGCAGGCACGCTGGCAATGTTTCTGGCGTACATCAAGGCGCAGCGGGTAATCGCTGCGCAACAGGCTCAGGGCGATGCGCTGCGTGATCAGCGCATCAAGGACCTGGCCAAGCGTGTCGACGACTATCAGAACGGCAACGTGCGCATGGGCGAAGCCCTGCACGAGCTGCGCTCGGTAGTCGGTCCGTTGCCGGACAAGATTGTCGCGCTGGAACAACGCGACCCGTCGAGCCTGTCGTTCGCCCAGGCGGCGAAACTGGTGGGCATGGGCGCGAGCGTCGATGAGCTGACCCAGTCCTGCGGCTTGACCCAGGCTGAGGCGGAGTTGATGCGCAAGCTGCACAGAAGTTGATATGCGTTGAGGCATGTCATTTGAATAAGAATCGCCGGTCATGCCGGCGATTTTTTTTGCGCTCGATTTTGTTGCCTGATTCGCCCATGGCCGTCTGTCTGAACTGTTATTTCTGACAGTAGAGAATTTCGCTCATCGCTCCTCACACTGCTCGTGACTCGCGATAGTCCCGTCGGCTTTTCAGGCAGACGCGTCTGATCGCCAATTCACCGATCCAGCCAATCGTGGAGTGGGTATGCATTTGCCAGCCAGAATCGAGCGCGCGAGAAAAGTGCAGTCACCCGGTGTTGCCGCCCTGTGGCTGGCAGTCGTGCTGCTCCTGACGGCTTGTCAGGCTCAGGTCAGCAGGCTTGCTCCAGAAGCCAATATGGCCGACCGGCAAAATTGTCACGGTGTCCACCTGGTCAATGTCGTTGCGCATATGGACGACGATCTGCTGTTTATTGATCCGCGGATTTCGCAAGTTCTGGCTGCCGGCGGCTGTGTGACCAGTATCTTCATGAACGGTGGCAGTTCTGGCGCCGGCTTCGACTATGTACTGAAGCGCGAAAGCGCATCGACAAAAGCCTATGAGAAAATGCTGGGTTTTGCGACCGGATGGACGCCTTACCTGATATTCACTGATTCAGCCATTGTGATGAGCGTCAAGGCCAATGAGCGACCTGGATTGAAGCTCATATTTTTGCGTGTGCCGGGAGGGGACGTTCGTGGTGGAGATGTGCCGCTGGCCGATTTGCTCGACCTCGATAAAACTGTTCGGAGTTGGCCCTATCTGGACTCGGCTTCAGGTCCGGTAAACCTCTACAGTCGAACATCTTTTGTGCAGCTCTTGACTGAGCTGATCGTCAATGAAGGAGCCACCCGGGTGTATGCACTCAATCCGGACACCGTCCCGTACACGGAGCATCCTGACCATATTTATTCGGCACGTTTGACGCGCCTGGCCTTGCGCGGGATCAGTGCAGATATCCCGGTGGTTTATCACGAGACCTATCCCTCGGCGGCCGTCGCTCCTGACGTGGACCCGGCAGCGGTGCAGGCGAAACGGCATGTTGTCGCCAGTTACTTTCATTTTGAAGGGGCTGAGCCAGTCAGCAGTGCGTACAGTGAAGCCACCTGGAATGGCAATTGGGTGGCGCGACTCAATTTCACGCTCAGCCATGCTCACGCTGCCGGGCCACTGGTCAATATCCCTTTCAGACCGCTAGTCAATTTCCAGACGCAACAGTGCCTGGTTGCCAATGGATTGGGGCAGCAGGTGACACTGGATGGATGTGAGCCAGACGCTGACCAGCGCTGGGCGTTTGTGCCCTCCGACATTGCAGTCGGCGCGAGCAGGGGAGTTGCACTGCTGAAAACAGCCTCTGGCCATTGCATAGCGCGTCAGAATGGCCAATTGGTCGAACGCGCATGTGAAAGCAATGAGCCCTCTCAACACTGGACTCCGTGGGATTTCGGGAAAATCTATGTTCCCGGAGCGCAGGGGCAATGCCTGGACGGAGTACAGCCGAGCTTGATAGCGGATTGCAGGGAGTTTGCGGGTTCTACGTTGTGGGTGCGCAGCATCGATAACATCGACAGCAATGATTCGATGGAAGTGGCGCTGACGGGGGATGTCATCGGTGACGGGACGAACCGGACGGTACAAGTGCAGCGCCGGCAGGATGGTCCAGGTGTCGATATTTGGGTCACGTCGCTGGACGCAGACGCGATTGCATCCGAGAAATGGTATGAGGACAGACTTCCATTTGATCCAGACTCTTTTGATTCCGGGTGTGCTACAGCCCTTTGCTACGACACTACGCGCTATCTGCTGGCGGATTTCACAGGTGACGGCAAGGCTGATCTGATGGCGATATCGCCCGGAAAAGCTGACGAAACCATTTTCAGGCTATTGAAGAATGAAGGCGGGCATTTTGCTGATCCGGTTATCTGGCGTTCGGTTCCGCAAGGACATGCCTACCGGCAAGCTCAGCAATATCTGGCTGGCGACTTCAGAGGCGTCGGCAAGCAAGATGTGTTGATCGTGCAAACCCTGAATAACACAGTGTCCGATTTTTGGCTGATGGAGAATAAAGGGGCGAGTCTGGGCGTTCCTGCTCACTGGGGAGATGCTCGAAAAAACCCATTGCCGGTCCATTTCTACAGCGCCAGGCTGGACAGCGATGGCAAAGATGATGTGCTCGCTGTTGATTCAAGTGCACAGTTCTTGAAGCTGCTCACCTACAGGAGCAGCGGCCGTTCTCTGGATTTTGAGAAAGCCTTGGAGTTGCGGGGCTTCTATTCTGCGCGTTCAAAGACCGCAGTGCTGGATTCGCCGATTACCAAACTGACCGATGTATGGGTGCTGCACGCTCGATCAGACGGTAGTGATATCAATTTCTGGAAAGTCGCAAATCCTGGCGGCGGAGAGTTCGAAGAGCCTTCGTCTCCGGCTTTCGAGACGAGCGTGCTTAATTGGGCCGACGTGCGGCCTTATGGGCTGGGGACGGGCAGGCAGATCCTGCTTCCCTATCGCGTCAACGATCCTGTGCATGAGTATTACTGGCGAATCGGGAAAATCGGCTTCAAGGCACTGAATCTGTCCGAGCAAGGTAGGCCCCTCGGGATCAGGGATTATGGACGTTCACCACGGTTTGAATGGGCGAACCTGCAGTGGCGAGCGCGCTTGAACTGAATGTCGAGCGGGGACGCGTGCACTTGAGCTTGTATCCGGCGCGGCCTAGTAATCAGCCCCGCGTTCGGTAACGTCCTTCTCGACCATCGGCGCATCCGGGTCCTGTCCCTCGGGGAATTTCCCCTTCAGGTTCCACGCGAACGCGATGATCTCGGCGATCGTGCGGTACAGCTCCTCGGGAATGCTGTCACCCAGTTCCATCCGCGCCAACAGCCGCACCAGCTCGGCGTTTTCATAGATCGGCACTTCACAGTCGCGGGCAATGCGCAGGATTTCTTCGGCCAGTTCCTCGTCGCCCTTGGCGGTGAGGGTCGGGGCGTGGTTGCCGTCGTATTTGAGGGCGATGGCCTGGCGTGGAGCAGTGGAATCGTTCATGCGGTTTCATCGACCCAGCGGTGCTCGAGGCGGGTTTGATTGCCTTGCGGCGGGGTGCCGAGGTGGCAGTCGAGATCGCCGACATTCAGCCCGCGATCGAGCAGGCGCTGACGCAGCGCGAACAGATTATTGCCGATCAGGTCGGCGGTGTATGGGCGTTCGGCCCAGAGCTGGCTCGACAGGCTGCCGGCAATCAACTGCGCCTGAATCTGCATCGGCCCCAACGGCTCCATGTCGAACGCCAGGTCGACGCGCCACAGCTGCTGTCTGGGTTCGCGTTCGTCACGGCGTTCGTTGGGTTGCGGTTCTCTTTCCGGCGCTTCTTCGCGCTGAAACTTGACCTGCAACGGCACGATGTCCTGCAGGTTGCGCATGGGGATTTCCAGCTGCCAGGTGCTGAGCAGACGGCCGTCATCGGTGACACCGGTCTGTTCCAGGCTCGACAGCTGATGGCTTTGCAGGCGCGACACGGCGGCTGCAGCGAGGCGCAGCAGATGTTCCAGATCGCCTTCACCTTCGAGGCTTTGCAGCAGGCGGTCGGGCAGCGGGAAACTGCTGGGCAGCGGTTTGGCGCTGACCTGACCGAGGGTGCCGAGGGCGTTGCGCACGAAACTCGGCAGCGCTTGCGCCAGGGTGTTGGCGGCGATGATCGCGTTGAAACTGGCGTTCCCCGGCGCACCCGGCGACAGCTGCGCGATCAGTTTGAGCAGATCGGCTTTCATGTCCGGGGCCAGCGCCGGATTCTGTCCGGTCAGCAATTTGGCTTCGAGGAAGGCGCCGCTGTTGGCCAGGGCCAGCGCCACGCCTTTGGCGGTGCTCATTTGCTGCACATCGGGCAGGTTGGCGAGCAGGCGCGTGACGGCAGCGCGCAGATCCTGCGAGGTCTGATCGTCGTCGCTCGGCAGGTTTTGCAAAGCATTGAGCAAACCGTCCAGCGAACCTTGGCGAGTCTGCTGGCCGAGCAGTTGCTGGCTCACCGCCAATTGCTCCTGACGGCTGCTCAGTGGCACGAACTTGAGGGTTTGCGAATCTTCGACCAGTGCCGAGAGCAGGGTGCCGATGCGCAGTGGCGTCGGGCTGTCGATGTCCAGTGTGGCGCCACTTTGCGCGGTGTTGAGCAGGCTCACCAGCGAGCGGTACACCGTCGGCTGTCCCGGCACTTGCGGCAGTGTCTGCGAGGTCAGCACCTTGCCTTGCAGCAGCGTGCCAACCGGCAACTGCGCCGTATCGATGCGGGTGAGGGCGGCGACGCTGCTGGCAATCGCCTGTTGCACGGTGATCGCCAGATTGCCCGCCGACGGCTGAGTGACGGCCAGGTTGGTGCCGGTCGGCAACGGCAGGTTGCTGCTGGCTTGCACGGTGGTCTGCCGGCCGCCGTCGACGGTGACCTTGAGCAGCAGTTGAAAGGTCTGATCCGCCTGCTTGAGTGACAACACCTCGGCCTGGGCGCTTTGCCCGGCGCCGATCAGGCCTTCGACCGGGGTCAGCAGCTTGAGCAACTCACCGCTCATCACCAGCGGACGCGCGTTCGCCGGGGTGGTGGGCGGGAGCGGGAGGATATTCATTTCGCCTGTCATACGCGGACACAACCTGAGGAAATTGCGCTCTTGGGAGTAAGGCACGGCATGTATAATGCCGCGCGTCTTGCGCTTCGTTCAGAAAACATAGCAATTGTTTGATCCAGCTCTCTGCTTCGCACCGTCATTGCATTTATCCTGCATCTCTTTAACGGCCGCGCCAGAGCCGACTTGAACCGTATAAGGCCCGTGATCCCTTGACCAGTCCTGTCCTGCAAACCGTTGCCCTTGCCTGTGAGCGAGACCTGCGCCTGCTCTTCGAAAATCTCGAATTAAGACTGGCCAGTGGCGATATGGTGCAGATCAGCGGCCCCAACGGCAGCGGCAAGACCAGTCTGCTGCGTCTGTTGTCCGGGTTGATGCAGCCGACCAGCGGTCAGGTGCTGCTCAACGGCCAGCCCTTGACCGCCCAGCCGAGTGAACTGGCGCGCAACCTGTTGTGGATCGGCCACGCTGCCGGGATCAAGGACCTGCTGACCCCGGAAGAGAACCTGTCCTGGCTCTGCGCCCTGCATCGGCCGGCCGGGCGCGAGGCGATCTGGCAGGCGCTGGCAGCCGTAGGATTGCGCGGATTCGAAGATGTTCCCTGCCACACCCTGTCCGCCGGTCAGCAACGCCGCGTGGCGCTGGCGCGGCTGTATCTGGACAGCCCGCCGTTGTGGATTCTCGACGAGCCGTTCACCGCGCTCGACAAACAGGGCGTGGCGCAGCTTGAAGAACACCTGGCCGGGCACTGCGAGCGCGGCGGTCTGGTGGTGCTGACCACGCACCACACACTGAGCCGGATGCCGGCCGGTTATCGCGATATCGATCTGGGGAACTGGGCAGTATGAGTGTGTTCGGCCTGCTGGTTGCCCGTGAGTCCCGTTTGCTGTTTCGTCGCCCGGCGGAACTGGCCAATCCGCTGATTTTCTTCGCCATCGTCATCGCCTTGTTCCCGCTGGCCGTCGGCCCGGAAACTCAAGTCTTGCAAAACCTGTCCCCGGGGTTAGTCTGGGTGGCCGCGTTGTTGTCGGTCCTGCTTTCGCTGGACGGATTGTTTCGCAGTGATTTCGAAGATGGCTCCCTGGAACAGTGGGTCCTTTCGCCGCACCCGCTGCCCCTACTGGTGCTGGCCAAGGTACTGGCACACTGGCTGTTCTCGGGACTGGCACTGGTTCTGCTCTCGCCGTTGCTGGCGTTGATGCTCGGTTTGCCGGTCGCCTGCCTGCCGGTGTTGCTGTTGTCGTTGCTGCTGGGTACACCGGTGCTGAGCCTGCTCGGTGCGGTGGGCGCGGCGCTGACGGTTGGTTTGAAACGCGGCGGCCTGTTGCTGGCGCTGCTGATTCTGCCGTTGTACATCCCGGTGTTGATCCTGGGCAGTGGCGCTTTGCAGGCCGCCCTGCAAGGGATGCCGGCGACCGGGTATCTGCTGTGGCTGGGTAGCCTGACCGCCCTGGCGATCACCCTGACACCTTTTGCAATAGCGGCTGGCCTGAAGATCAGCGTCGGCGAATAATGAGGTCTGGTTAAAATTTAACCAGCAAAGACCCTGAGACTGCTCACACCGATGAGCGGCACCCGTGATGGAAACAGTATGAACTGGACCTGGTTTCACAAGCTCGGCTCGCCCAAGTGGTTCTACGGCATCAGCAGCAGGTTTCTGCCGTGGCTGAGCATTGCCGCGTTGCTGCTGATCAGCATTGGCGTCGTCTGGGGCCTGGCCTTCGCGCCGCCGGATTATCAGCAGGGCAACAGCTTCCGCATCATCTACATCCACGTGCCTGCGGCGATGCTCGCGCAGTCGATCTACGTGATGCTGGCGGTGTGCGGCGTGGTCGGGCTGGTGTGGAAAATGAAACTGGCTGACGTCGCCCTGCAATGCGCGGCACCGATCGGCGCGTGGATGACTGCCGTGGCGCTGGTCACCGGAGCGATCTGGGGCAAGCCGACCTGGGGCTCGTGGTGGGTCTGGGATGCGCGGCTGACGTCGATGCTGATTCTGCTGTTCCTGTATTTCGGGGTGATCGCGCTGGGCAACGCCATCAGCAATCGCGACAGCGCCGCCAAGGCCTGCGCGGTGCTGGCGATCGTCGGGGTGATCAACATCCCGATCATCAAATACTCGGTGGAGTGGTGGAACACTCTGCACCAGGGCGCGACCTTCACCCTCACTGAGAAACCGGCGATGCCCGCTGAAATGTGGCTGCCGCTGTTGCTGACGGTGCTGGGTTTCTACTGTTTCTTCGGCGCCGTGCTGTTGTTGCGCATGCGTCTTGAAGTGCTCAAGCGCGAAGCCCGCGCCAGTTGGGTGAAAGAAGAAGTGCAGAACAGCCTGGAGGCCGCGCGATGAGTTTTGCTTCATTCGGCGACTTCCTCGCCATGGGCCACCATGGCCTGTATGTCTGGTCGGCCTACGGCATCTGTCTGGCGGTGCTGATCCTCAACGTGGTCGCACCGATCGCGGCCCGCAAGCGCTATCTGCAACAAGAGGCGCGTCGTCTGCGCCGGGAGAACGGCAAGTGAATCCGCTGCGCAAAAAACGTCTGACCATCATTCTGGCGATCCTGGTCGGGGTCGGCGCTGCCGTCGGCCTGGCCCTCAGCGCCCTGCAGGAAAACATCAACCTGTTTTACACGCCGACCCAGATCGCCAACGGTGAAGCGCCGCACGACACGCGCATCCGCGCCGGCGGCATGGTCGAGAAGGGCTCGCTGCAGCGTTCGCCGGACTCGCTGGACGTCAAATTCGTTGTCACCGACTTCAACAAAGCCGTGACCATCACCTACCGCGGGATCCTCCCGGATCTGTTCCGCGAAGGGCAGGGCATCGTCGCATTGGGCAAACTCAACGCCGACGGCGTGGTGGTGGCCGATGAAGTGCTGGCCAAGCACGACGAGAAGTACATGCCGCCGGAAGTGACCAAAGCGCTGAAAGACAGTGGTCAATCGGCACCGACCCAAGCGAAGGAGGGTTGATCGATGACTTCTGCACTGTTTATTCCCGAGCTCGGCCATCTGGCGATGATTCTGGCGCTGTGTTTTGCGCTGGTGCAGGCCGTGGTGCCGCTGTTCGGTGCGTGGCGCGGCGATCGTATGTGGATGGGCCTGGCTCAGCCGGCAGCGTGGGGCCAGTTTGCGTTCCTGCTGTTTGCCTTCGGTTGCCTGACCTACGCGTTCATGACCGACGACTTCTCGGTCGGCTACGTTGCGATGAACTCCAACAGCGCCTTGCCGTGGTACTACAAGTTCAGCGCGGTGTGGGGCGCCCACGAAGGTTCGCTGCTGCTGTGGGCGTTGATCCTCGGTGGCTGGACCTTCGCCGTGTCGGTGTTCTCCCGGCAGTTGCCGCAAGTCATGCTCGCCCGTGTGCTGGCGGTGATGGGCATGATCAGCACCGGTTTCCTGTTGTTCCTGATCCTCACCTCCAACCCGTTCTCGCGGATCCTGCCGCAGATTCCGGCCGACGGGCGTGACCTCAATCCGCTGCTGCAAGACATCGGCCTGATCGTCCATCCGCCGATGCTCTATATGGGTTATGTCGGGTTCTCGGTGGCCTTCGCCTTCGCCATCGCCGCTTTGCTCGGTGGTCGTCTCGACGCCGCGTGGGCACGCTGGTCGCGCCCTTGGACGATTGTCGCCTGGGCCTTCCTCGGCATCGGCATCACCCTCGGTTCGTGGTGGGCTTACTACGAACTCGGCTGGGGCGGCTGGTGGTTCTGGGACCCGGTGGAAAACGCCTCGTTCATGCCATGGCTGGTCGGCACCGCGCTGATTCACTCGCTGGCAGTCACGGAAAAACGTGGGGTGTTCAAGAGCTGGACGGTGTTGCTGGCGATTGCCGCATTTTCGTTGAGCCTGCTCGGTACGTTCCTCGTGCGCTCCGGCGTGCTGACTTCGGTACATGCGTTTGCCTCGGACCCTGAGCGCGGCGTGTTCATTCTGATCTTCCTGCTGTTTGTGGTCGGCGGTTCGCTGACGCTGTTTGCGTTGCGCGCTCCGGTGGTCAAGAGTCAGGTCGGCTTCAATCTGTGGTCGCGGGAAACCCTGCTGCTGGGCAACAACCTGGTGCTGGTGGTGGCGGCGTCGATGATTCTGCTCGGCACCCTGTATCCGCTGATTCTCGATGCCTTGAGCGGCGCCAAACTGTCGGTTGGCCCACCGTACTTCAACGCGTTGTTCATCCCGTTGATGGCGTTGCTGATGGTGGTGATGGCGGTCGGCGTGATCGTGCGTTGGAAGGACACCCCGGTGAAGTGGCTGGCGAACATGCTGACCCCGGTGTTGCTCGGCAGTGTCGCATTGGCCGTGGTGGCTGGTGTCGCTTACGGCGATTTCAACTGGGCGGTGATCGCGACGTTCCTGCTCGCCGCGTGGGTGTTGCTCGCCGGGGTGCGCGACATCTTCGACAAGACTCGCCACAAGGGCCTGATCAAAGGTCTGCCAACCCTGACCCGCAGCTACTGGGGCATGCAGATCGCGCACTTGGGCATCGCCGTGTGCGCCCTCGGCGTGGTGCTGTCGAGTCAGAACAGTGCCGAGCGCGACCTGCGTCTGGCGCCGGGCGAATCGATGTCCCTGGCCGGTTATCAGTTTGTGTTCGAAGGTGCCAAGCACTTCGAAGGGCCGAACTTCACCTCCGACAAGGGCACCGTTCGGGTGATCCGCGACGGCAAGGAAATCAGCGTACTGCACCCGGAAAAACGCCTGTACACCGTGCAGAGTTCGATGATGACCGAGGCCGGGATCGACGCCGGTTTCACCCGCGATCTCTACGTCGCATTGGGCGAGCCGCTGGAAAACGGCGCGTGGGCGGTACGGGTTCACGTCAAACCGTTCGTGCGCTGGATCTGGTTCGGCGGTCTGCTGACCGGTCTGGGCGGATTGCTGGCGGCGCTGGATCGGCGTTATCGAGTCAAGGTCAAAGCCAAGGTGCGTGAAGCCCTCGGCCTGCAAGGAGCGGCTGCATGAGACGTTGGTTGATGCTGGTACCCCTGGCGATTTTCCTGCTGGTGGCGGTGTTTCTTTATCGCGGTCTGTACCTCGATCCGGCGGAACTGCCGTCGGCGATGATCAACAAGCCCTTCCCGGAATTCAGCCTGCCGAATGTGCAGGGCGACAAGACCCTGACCAAGGCTGACATTCTCGGCAAACCGGCGCTGGTCAACGTCTGGGGCACCTGGTGCATTTCCTGCCGGGTCGAGCACCCGGTGCTGAACAAACTGGCCGAGCGCGGTGTGGTGATCTACGGCATCAACTACAAGGACACCAACGCCGATGCGTTGAAGTGGCTGGCCGAATTCCACAACCCGTACCTACTGGATATTCGTGACGACGAAGGTTCGCTGGGCCTGAACCTCGGCGTGTACGGCGCGCCGGAAACCTTCTTCATCGACGCCAAGGGCATCATCCGCGACAAGTACGTCGGGGTGATCGACGAGCAGGTCTGGCGCGAAAAACTTGCAGCCAAATATCAGGCGCTGGTCGATGAGGCCAAGCCATGAAGCGCTTTATCGCTGCCGTGGTCTTGGGCCTGAGTCTGGCCGGCGTGGCGCATGCCGCGATCGACACTTACGAGTTCGCCAAGGAAGGCGATCGCGAGCGTTTCCGCGAGTTGACCAAGGAACTGCGCTGCCCCAAGTGCCAGAACCAGGACATCGCCGACTCCAACGCACCGATCGCCGCTGACCTGCGCAAAGAGATTTTTCGCATGCTCGGCGAGGGCAAGGACAATCAGCAGATCATCGATTTCATGGTCGATCGCTACGGTGATTTCGTCCGCTACAAACCGGCGCTCAATGCCAAGACAGCACTGCTGTGGTTCGGCCCGGCCGGCCTGTTGTTCGGCGGTCTGGTGGTGATCGCAGTGATCGTTCGCCGGCGTCGCGCACAGCGCACCGAGACCCCGCCATCGCTGTCCACCGAAGAGCGTCAGCGCCTCGACCAACTGTTGGATAAAAACCAAGAATGATTGATTTCTGGCTTGCCGCAGGGCTGTTGCTTCTGGTCGCCCTGAGTTTTCTGCTGATCCCGGTTTTGCGTGGCCGTCGCGCCCAGCGTGAAGAGGATCGAACTGCCCTGAACGTGGCGCTGTATCAGGAGCGCGTGGCCGAGCTGCAAGCGCAGCAGGCTGAAGGTGTACTCGATGTGGCGCAAATGGACAGCGGGCGCGCGGAAGCTGCGCGTGAGCTGCTCGCCGATACCGAAGGCGTTGCCGCACCGCGTGTGTCGAAACTGGGCAAGCCGTTGCCGCTGCTGGCGGCGGTGCTGGTGCCGGTGTTGGGCCTGGGTCTGTACCTGCATTTCGGTGCTGCCGATAAAGTCGAACTGACCCGCGAATTCGCCCAGGCGCCGCAGTCGATGGAAGAGATGACCCGGCGTCTGGAGCGTGCCGTCGCCGCGCAACCGGATTCGGCGGAAGGCCTGTACTTCCTCGGGCGCACCTACATGGCCCAGGATCGTCCGGCAGATGCGGCCAAGATGTTCGAACGCGCCGCCAACCTTGTCGGTCGCCAGCCGGAGCTGCTCGGCCAGTGGGCACAGGCGCAGTATTTTGCCGACGGTAAAAAGTGGTCGGACAAGATCCAGGCCCTGACCGACGAAGCGCTGAAAGCCGATCCGAAAGAAGTCACCAGCCTCGGTCTGCTTGGTATTGCGGCGTTCGAAGGCGAGCGTTACCAGCAAGCCATCGATTACTGGAACCGTTTGCTGGCGCAATTGCCAGAGGGCGACAAATCCCGCGAAGCCCTGCAGGGCGGTATCAACCGCGCCACCGAACGGCTTGAAGCCAGTGGCGGCAAGGTCGCCGCAGCGCCGGCCGCCAAGGTTGCCGCGCTGCTCAAGGTGCGTGTCGATCTGGCCAGTGAACTCAAAGGCAAGGTGCAACCGGGCGACAGCGTGTTCATCTTCGCCCGCGCCGTTTCTGGCCCACCGGCACCGTTGGCGGCCAAGCGCCTGACCGTGGCCGATCTGCCGGTCACTGTCGAACTGGGCGATGCCGACGCCATGATGCCGCAGTTGAAACTGTCGAACTTTCCTGAAGTCCAACTGGTTGCACGCATCTCTCGCGCCGGTCAGCCAACCGCCGGGGAGTGGGTAGGTCGCAGCGGCCCGCTGGCCAGCAGCACCACCGCGCCGCAAACACTGACCATCGACAGCCCGGACAAATAACCCCGGAACCCACAGGAAAGCACCGCCATGCACAGCCTCGCCCGCATCTCCGTCATCACATTGGCCTTGAGCATGAGCGCATGTGCGGTGCACCGGCCGGAACCGACCACCAACCTACCGCCGATCCCGCCGTCACAACCGAGCCCGACCCCGTCGACCTCGCCGACACCGGGCAAAAGCATCCCGGCCAAACCGTCCAAGCCAGTCCCACGCACCTCAGCCAGCTTCGCCCCACCACCGGGCGGCAACAGCCACTGGGACCAGAAGCTCGGCGTCTACGTCCTCGACGACCAGCCCAACACCTTCTACCGCCAGCGCACCTACTTCCGCTGGAACAACGGCTGGACTCGCTCCGTCAGCCCCAACGGCCCTTGGGAAGACACCAACATCCACGGCGTGCCGCCGGGGTTGGGCAAACAGTTCGGGCAGTAATGAAAAACGGCGATCTCTGGATCGCCGTTTTTTTGTCTGGTGTTCACAAAATGATTATTCAGAGAATCGCACGATAGGCGCTTAGCGCCCGAACTGACTCAACCAATCCCTGTTGCTGCAAAAGATCCAGAAACGGCTCAACGGCTATCGGCGGCAATTTAAGTTGTTGGCGCTGCCGTTGCACTGCAGCGATAACTGCTGCCGGATCTCCTTGGTCCATCGGGCTCGAAATCTCCCCGAAAGCGCGAGCCACATCAGGAAGTCTCTCAATGGGGCGGGGTACAAAACACATGCATCGTATACAGCGGTGAAAGGTGAATGCCTCACTCGTATCCTGTCCTTAACGCCTGTGCCTGCTCCGCGAGAAGCGCCATTGCCTGCTCGCCGGCGGTGTCGCGCCGGGTTTTATAGTCCATCAAATCGGCGAAACGCACACGTCGGTGCTTGCCGGTTTTGTGGTAGGACAACTCGCCACTTTCCAGCAGTTTTATCAGGTGCGGGCGTGAGACGTTGAGCAGGTCGGCGGCTTCCTGAGTGGTCAGCTCGGCGTGCACCGGTACGACTTTGACCGCGTTACCCTCGGCCAGCGCCGCCAGAATATCCATCAGCAGTTGTAATGCCGAGGTCGGCAGCTCGACCTGATGCGCCTGGTTCTGTTCGTCGAAAATCTGGATGTGCTGGGTTTCGAATTGGGTCGCGAGGTAGGCGGCAAGCGCGCGTTTGCCTTCAATTGCGGCTTTGACTTCGCGCTCCACCGGGAAGTTGATAGAGGGGTGAAGGACGATCGACATAATGGATTCCAGCATTCTGAATAGAGGATGCTGAAACGTTATTCGAATTAAACGAAAATCGCAATAAACGAAACGCGGCCTGTCAGGTCAGGTGTTTCAGCAAATTTTCCATGTACTCCACAAACGCCCGCGCCTTCGTACTGACCATCCGCCCCGTGGGAAACACCGCCCACAAGTCCTGATCCGGCAAACGCCAGTCACTCATCACCGCCCTGACCGCACCGCTTGCCAGCTCCGGGGCGAACATCCATTGCGAGGCGATGGTCAGGCCCTGGTCGGCCAGCACGGCTGCACGCAAACCCTCGGCGGCGCTGACCCGCAGGCGGCCGGTGAGGGTTTGCGTCTGTTGTTCGCTGCCCTGAGTGAAGGTCCAGGTGGCGCCGCCGCTGAGGTTGTAGACGATGCCTTGGTGCTTATCCAAATCGGCAGGGCAGCTCGGCTCGCCGTGGCGGGCGAAGTAGGCCGGGGTGCCGAGCACTACGCGGCGACAGTCGGCGATTTTACGCACGGTGAGGCTGGAGTCGCTGAGCGGGCCCATGCGCAGGGCGACGTCGATACCTTCTTCGACCAGATTGATATTGCGGTCATCGAGCATCAGGTCGATGTTCAGCTGTGGATGCTGCTCGAGAAACGGCCCCAGCTGCGGCACGACGTGCAGGCGGCCGAAAGTCACCGCAGCGCTGATCCGCAGGTTGCCGCTTAAACCGCTGGCGCTGCCACGGGCGGCGTTATCGGCTTCGTTGGCTTCGTCGATGGCGCGTCTGGCCCGTTCGAAAAACGCGAGTCCGGCTTCGGTCGGGGTCAGGCCGCGGGTCGAGCGCAGCAACAGGCTGACCGCCAGGCGTTTTTCCAGCTGAGCGATGGTTTTCGACACGGCGGGCTGGCCGATATTCAAGCGTCGGGCGGCGGCGGAAAAGGAGCCGGTTTCGACCACGTAGACGAAGGTTTCCATGGCGGCGAGGCGGTCCATCGGTCTTCCTGCAAATCTGAAAGTTGTCGTAGTCCCCTTGTGGGAGCGGGCTTGCTCGCGAAAGCGGTCTGACATTCAGCACATGTATTGGCTGATCCGACGCCTTCGCGAGCAAGCCCGCTCCCACTGGGAATAGGGTGCTGAGTGTAATCCGCGTCCATTCAATCACATGCGGTAAAACAACCAAACGTCGTCCTGCAGATTTATGTGCTTGAGTAAAGATAACTCTAGAGTTACTTTTATTCGGCCGGAGCAAGGAGGCGCCAGGTGCAAAGCAGGCTATTGATCAAGGAGCTGGAGGAGGCAGGCTGGACGCTGGATCGAGTCACCGGCAGTCATCACATCTTCACGCATCGTTACAACCCGTACACCATTCCCGTTCCTCACCCTAAAAAGGATTTGCCGCTGGGGACGGTCAAAAGCATCAGGAGGCGTGCCGGGTTGTACCACCCGCCAGCCAGCTACAAGGGAGATCCATAATGCAATATCCGATCTGCATCGAATGGGGTGACGACAACACCGCCATCGGTATTCAGATACCTGACATTCCCGGCGCCGTCACGGCCGGGGACACTTTCGAGGACGCCTATAACGCAGCCGTTGAAGTCGCCCATCTCATGTTGCAGGAGATGGCGGCGGACGGGGAATCGATTCCGATGCCGACGTCGGCAGCGGCGCATCGCAATAATCCGGAGTTTGCCGACATGGGCTGGGGGATGCTCGAGCTGGATATCTCGCCGTACATGGGCAAGACCGAGAAGGTCAACGTGACGTTGCCAGGCTATGTGATCCAGCGCATCGATCGCTATGTGCGTGAACACAATGTCAAAAGCCGCTCTTCGTTTCTGGCAGATGCGGCGATGGAGAAGCTGGTTCGGTATTAAGCGTCATCGCTCTCACAGGCCCAGTGAGCAACCTGTGGGAGCGAGCTTGCTCGACATCTTACGCCGTTGCCAAAGCACCACGCTGCGACGCACTCAGGAACCGCAACAACGCCAGCAGCGGGAACGCGCTACCGACAATCACGATCCACAACCAGCCGCCATGCTCATACACCGCACTGGCGACCGACGAGCCGAAAGCGCCGCCGATGAAGATGCTGGTCATGTACAGCGCGTTGAGGCGACCACGGCTTTTGGCGTCCAGCGAGTAGACCGCGCGCTGGCCGAGAACCATGTTCATCTGCACGCAGAAGTCCAGTACCACGCCGGTCACCGCGAGGCCGATGACGCTGTAGGCCGGGTGAATGAAGGCCGGCAGGAAGCTCAGGCTGGCGAACAGCATGGCCAGCAGCGAAGCGATGCGGGTGTGGCCGGCGTCAGCCAGGCGTCCGCTGATCGGCGCGGCGATTGCACCGATGGCGCCGACCAGCGCGAAGATCGCGATCTCGCTTTGCGACAGGCCATGGTTGCGCGCCAGTTCCAGCGGCACCGCTGTCCAGAACAGGCTGAAGGTGGCGAACATGCAGCCTTGATAAAACGCCCGCTGACGCAGCACCGGTTGTTGGCGCAGCAGCGTCCACAGTGAGCCGAGCAACTGGCCGTAGGACGCGCTGTGATCCGGTTGGCGCTTGGGCACGGTCAGCGCCAGCACCACGCTGATCGCTGCCATCAACGCCGCAGCAATCATGAACATCGCACGCCAGCCGAAATGGTCAGCCACCACGCTCGACACCGGTCGCGCCAGCAGAATGCCCAGCAACAAGCCGCCCATGATCCCGCCGACCACCCGGCCCCGGGATTCTTCCGGCGCCAGATGCGCGGCCAGCGGAATCAGGATTTGCACCGACACCGAACTGAAGCCCACCAGCAACGAGATCAGCAAAAACACATTCGGCTGGCTGGTGAACGCTGCACCGAGCAGGCTGGCAATCGCCACTACAGTGGTGATGATCATCAGTCGGCGGTTTTCCAGCAGGTCGCCCAGCGGCACCAGGAAGAACAGGCCCAGCGCATAACCGATCTGCGTCAGCGAGACGATGAAGCTGGCCATGGTGTCGGAAAGACCAATGTCCGGCGCGATCAGCCCGATGATGGGTTGCGCGTAGTAAATGTTGGCGACGATCGCGCCGCAGCAGAAGGCGAACAGCAGCACCATGCCTCGGGTCATTGCGTGAGTTGTGGCGTTCATAAGGTTTCTCGATCCAGCGAAAGGGAATGCGGTGAGGCTAAGGGACGCACCGAAGCGGCGGTAGAAGCCTTGTATCGATATCAGTTATTCCGTTGCGGAATGATTGGCTTCAACGGCGGTGTCGTCCATCGGCGAACCTTGCGTCCGGCCGGGGAGGGCTGATGATACATTCACTTACATCTTCTTCGATAGCGTGCTTATGTTTACCACTGCGCTTTTACTGCTCATCACCGGAGGATTGCCATGTTGCGCCAGCTGCTGCGTCACACCACCACGATTGCTTTGATCGGCCTGCTCAGTGCCACTGCGGTGCAGGCCGCCGATGCCCCGGGTATGCGTCTCGGCGTGCGCGGCGAGATCACCGGGGTCAGCGCCGACTCGCTGAAAGTCCACGTCAACAGCGGCGAGACTGTGGTGATCCGGTTGACTGCGGACACCAAGGTGCGTGCCGTCACGCTGGCGAATATCGAAGACATCAAACCCGGCAGCTACATTGGCTCGGCCGCCATGCCGCAGGAGGATGGCACGCTCAAGGCGCTGGAAGTGCACGTATTTCCGCCGGAACTGACTGGCAGCGGTGACGGCCATCGGCCGTTCGATCTGGCCAAGGGCAGCAGCATGACCAATGGCAGTGTCGGTGATCTGGTGGTCAGCAATGGCCGGGTGCTGACCGTCAACTACAAGGGCGGGCAGCAGAAGATACTGGTGCCGGAGGACGTGCCGATCGTCAACCTGATGCCGGGGGATCGCAGCTTGCTCAAGGTCGGGGTGAAGATTGTCAGCTTCGTGACCCAGGACGCAGACGGCACGTTGACGGCGCAATCGATTTCCGCCGGCAAGGATGGCGTGATCCCACCGATGTAACTGGCTGACAAACAATCCCCTGTGGGAGCGGGCTTGCTCGCGAAGGCGGTGTGTCAGTCAAATACATGTATCTGACACACCGCCTTCGCGAGCAAGCCCGCTCCCACAGGGGGAAGTGTGGTGATTTCCAATGCCCACAAAAAAGGCGACCTGTTGAGGTCGCCTTTTTCGTTACGGCCTAAGCCTTACTGGCCGGTATAAATCTGATCAAAGATCCCGCCATCATTGAAGTGGGTCTTCTGCACCGAACGCCAGTCGCCGAAGGTTTTCTCCACCGACAGGAAGTCGACTTTCGGGAAACGGTCGGTGTACTTCGCCAGCACTGCCGGGTCCCGTGGACGCAGGTAGTTGGCGGCGGCGATTTCCTGACCTTCCGGCGACCACAGATATTTCAGGTATTCGTCGGCAGCGGCGCGGGTGCCTTTCTTGTCGACCACTTTGTCGACCACCGACACCGGTGGTTCGGCCTCGGCGGAGACGCTTGGGTAGATCACCTCGAACTGATCGCGACCGAACTCGCGAGCGATCATCTCGGCTTCGTTCTCGAAGGTGACCAGCACGTCGCCGATCTGGTTGGTCATGAACGTGGTGGTCGCGGCGCGGCCACCGGTATCGAGCACTGGCGCTTGCTTGAACAGTTTGCCGACGAAGTCCTTGGCCTTGTTCTCGTCACCGCCATTTTTCAGCACGTAGCCCCAGGCCGAGAGGTAGGTGTAGCGGCCGTTGCCCGAAGTTTTCGGGTTCGGCACGATCACTTGCACGCCGTCCTTGAGCAGGTCCGGCCAGTCTTTCAGGGCTTTCGGGTTGCCTTTGCGGACGATGAACACGGTGGCCGAGGTGAACGGCGCGCTGTTGTTCGGCAGGCGGGTCACCCAGTTTTCTGGCACCAGTTTGCCGTTGTCGGCGAGGGCGTTGATGTCGGTCGCCATGTTCATGGTGATGACGTCAGCCGGCAGGCCGTCGATCACCGAACGCGCCTGCTTGCTCGAACCGCCGAAGGACATTTGCACGGTGATGTTTTCGTTGTGCTCGGCCTGCCAGTGTTTCTGGAACGCAGTGTTGTAATCCTTGTAGAAATCGCGCATCACGTCATAGGAGACGTTGAGCAGGGTCGGTGCGGCTTGAGCCACGCTGCCAAAGGCAAGACCGGCGGCGAGAAGTGAGGCGCCAAAGAGTTTTTTCACTGCGCATTCCTTGTTGTGTCGGTGATAACGGTCGGGGGTGATACCGTTTTGCCAGCGACTATAGCCGGGCTGGCATAGTCGTTTAAAGATTAAAAAGCTCTTTGCTTATTCCACTTTCTTAAACAGCTGACTGCCGCACCGCGAGCAAAACGCTGCGTTCTGTTCATGGCTGTTTTTCTTGCACACCGGGCAGTCATGTTGCAGCTGTTCGCCGCGCATGGCGTTGGCCAGTTCTGCAGTGAAAATCCCGGTGGGCACGGCGATGATCGAGTAACCGGTGATCATCACCAGCGACGAAATCACCTGGCCCAGCGGGGTCTTCGGCACGATGTCGCCGAAGCCGACGGTGGTCAACGTCACGATAGCCCAATAGATGCCTTTGGGGATGCTGGTGAAGCCATGTTCCGGGCCTTCGATCACGTACATCAGGGTGCCGAACACCGTTACCAGGGTGCAGACGCTGACCAGAAACACCACGATCTTCTGCTTGCTGCCACGTAGCGCCGACATCAGGTAGTTGGCTTGCTTGAGGTACGGGCTGAGCTTGAGCACCCGGAAGATCCGCAGCATCCGGATGATGCGGATGATCAGCAGGTACTGCGCATCGCTGTAATACAGCGCCAGAATTCCGGGCACGATCGCCAGCAGATCCACCAGTCCGTAGAAACTGAAGGCGTAGCGCAACGGTTTCGGTGAGCAATACAGGCGCAGGATGTATTCACCGAGAAAAATGACGGTGAAACCCCACTCGATGTAGGCCAGCACATTGGCGTAGTTCTGGTGAATGCTGTCGATGCTGTCGAGCATCACCACCACCAGGCTGGCAAGGATGATCAACAGCAAGGTGCCGTCGAAGCGCCGCCCGGCGAGGGTGTCGCTCTGGAAAATCATCACGTAAAGCCGTTCGCGCCAACTGTTGCTGCTGTCCATGGATAACGCCTGAATTGAAGATCAGCGCAGCCTAGGTTGATTGTCCCCCTGTGCGCAAGGCGTGACGTCGACGGCCGCTTTGCCAAGCATCTGGATCCCGGCGCGGATCAGCCAGCAAGCGAGGATGAACGGCGCGGTCAGCGTCGCCAGACCGAGAGCGACGAACAGCGGGGTGACCAGCAGCGCAAGGACGATGCCCAGCAGCGGCAACCACGGTTGCTGGCGCTGCGCACTGAAGGCGAGGGCGGCGAGTACCGCGTTGTAACTGCCCAGTCCCAGCAATGCCGCGCCGGTTTCGTGGTGCAACAGACTGGACGCAAGGCCGATGGCTGACGCGAACAATGCCCAGCAAAAGGCGCGGCGATCAGCGATCAACAAGCCAATGGCGATCAATGCGCCGGCCAGTGGATGATCAAGGAACATCACCTGACCCAGTCCACGCAACTCAGCGGCGAGCAAATTCAGCGTGTTCATCTCGATGTGCGCTGTCGGCGCGGATGGCTCGGCGAACAGCAGCAAGATCCAGCCGATGGCCACGAACGGCGAGGTGTAAGCCGGTATCGATCGATTGCGGTACACGTGTTTGAGCCATTGCTGAGTGAGCATCGCACTGACGCCGCCAGCCGCCAGAATCAGCGGCGGCAGCAGCGGTGACCAGGGGAAATACAGACTCAGCAACAAGCCGAGCAGCACGCCGTTGTAGCTGAACAAACCGGCCTGACGATCAGCCTTGGCATAGTTACGTCGCTGTGCAGTGAGCAATCCAGCGACCGCCCCGAGCAGCGCGCCGGCAAACAGCACCGGCGCAGTGAGCAGGATCGCCAGCAGGCACAACAGGCCGCATAGCGGGTGGCGCTGAAGAAATATCTGACTGAAACCGTTGAGCAAAGCCTCGGCCCAGTCGGGGCAGTGGGTGTTGAAATGATTGGCAGGCATGCTGAAAAAATCTGGGCAGTTGGAAAATCAAAAGGTCTTGCTTACCTGTGGTGAGGGGATTTATCCCCGATGGGCTGCGAAGCGGCCCCCAATCGGGGAGTGCGGTTTTTCTGTGAAAACCGTCACTCTCTTGAAAGCGGTGACTGCTGCGCAGTCAATCGGGGATAAATCCCCTCACCACAGGGTTCAGTCGCAATCGTCAGATCAATGTTTCGATCCGCAGCGAGTTGGTCGATCCCGGCTGCCCGAACGGCACACCGGCGGTGATCAGCAACGTATCGCCACGCTCGGCCATGCCTTGCGCCTGAGCGATTTCCAGCGCGGTCGAACACACTTCATCGACCTGACGCAGGCGATCGTTGACCACCGAATGAATACCCCACGCCACGCTCAAACGTCGTGCCGTCTGCAGGTTCGGCGTCAGGTTGAGGATCGGCGCTTTCGGCCGTTCCCGCGCGGCACGCAACGTCGAAGCGCCCGACTCGCTGTAGTTGACCAGCACTGCCACCGGCAGCACATTGCTGATGCGGCGGATCGCGCAGCTGATGGCATCGGACACCGTTGCCTCGGCTTTCGGTCGGCTGACATCGAGTTGGGTCTGATAATCCGGGCCGTTTTCCACTTGGCGAATGATCTTGCTCATCATCTGCACCGCTTCCAGCGGGTATTCGCCGGACGCGGTTTCGGCCGAGAGCATCACTGCATCCGCGCCTTCAGCCACAGCGTTGGCCACGTCAGTGACTTCAGCACGGGTCGGTGCCGGGGAGAAGCGCATCGATTCGAGCATCTGCGTCGCCACCACCACCGGTTTGCCGAGTTCGCGGCAGGTGCTGATGATGTTCTTCTGGATCTGCGGCACGCTTTCCGCCGGCACTTCGACACCGAGGTCACCGCGCGCCACCATGATCGCGTCGCTCAGTTCGGCGATTTCGCGCAGTTGTTCAACCGCTGACGGCTTCTCGATTTTCGCCATCAGAAAGGCCTTGTCGCCGATCAGTTCGCGGGCCTCGAGAATGTCTTGCGGACGTTGCACGAACGATAGCGCCACCCAGTCCACGCCCAGCTCCAGACCGAAGCTCAGGTCGCGGCGATCCTTGGCGGTCAGCGGGCTCAAATCGAGCACCGCCTGCGGCACGTTCACGCCTTTGCGGTCCGACAGTTCGCCACCGTTGAGCACGGTGGTGTCGATCGCGTCGGAGTATTTGCTGACCACGCGCAGGCGCAGTTTGCCGTCATCCAGCAGCAGATCCATGCCGGCTTCCAGCGCGGCAATGATCTCCGGATGCGGCAGATTCACCCGGCGTTCATCGCCGGGTGTGGCGTCCAGATCGAGGCGGAACGCCTGACCGCGATGCAGTTGCACCTTGCCGTCGGCGAACTTGCCGACGCGCAGTTTCGGCCCCTGCAAATCCATCAGGATCCCCAGCGGATAGTTGAGCTGGCGCTCGACTTCGCGGATCCACTGATAGCGCTTGGCGTGGTCGGCGTGATCGCCGTGGCTGAAGTTCAGGCGGAAGATGTTGACCCCGGCCTCGACCAGTTCACGGATGTCTTCGATGCCATCGACGGCAGGCCCGAGGGTGGCGAGGATTTTGACCTTTTTATCAGGCGTCATGATTTGCAGTTCTCAAGGATCAGGATGGCGCGGAAGTCGTTGACGTTGGTGCGGGTCGGCTCGGTGACGATCAGCGCATCGAGCGCCTCGAAGTAGCCGTAACCGTTGTTGTTATCCAGCTCGTCGCTGGCGCTCAAACCGAGGGCGGCGGCGCGGGCGTAGCTGTCCGGGGTCATGATCGCGCCGGCGTTGTCTTCTGAACCGTCGATGCCGTCGGTGTCACCGGCCAGCGCGTAAACGCCGGGCTGGCCCTTGAGGCTGTCGGTGAGGCTGAGGAGGAATTCGGCGTTGCGCCCGCCGCGACCATTGCCGCGCACGGTGACCGTGGTTTCGCCGCCGGAAAGAATCACGCACGGCGCCGCCAACGGCTGACCATGGTTGATGATCTGCCGAGCGATGCCGGCGTGGACCTTCGCCACTTCACGTGACTCACCTTCCAGGTCGCCAAGGATCAATGTGCTGAAACCGGCCTGACGGCATTTCACCGCCGCTGCATCCAGCGATTGCTGCGGGCGGGCGATCAACTGGAAATGGCTGCGAGCGAGGCTCGGATCACCGGGTTTGACCGTTTCCGATTCCGGGCTTTGCAGCCAGTTGCGCACCGACGCCGGGACTTCAATGTTGTAGCGCTTGAGGATCGCCAGCGCTTCGGCCGAAGTGCTCGGGTCGGCCACGGTCGGGCCGGAGGCGATGACCGTGGCGAGGTCGCCCGGCACATCGGAAATTGCGTAGGTGTAGACGGTGGCAGGCCAGCAAGCCTTGCCGAGGCGGCCGCCCTTGATCGCCGAGAGGTGCTTGCGCACGCAGTTCATCTCGCCGATGGTCGCGCCGGATTTAAGCAGGGCTTTGTTGATCGACTGCTTGTCGGCCAGGGTGATGCCTTCGGCTGGCAGCGCGAGCAGGGCAGAACCGCCGCCGGACAGCAGGAAGATCACGCGGTCGTCTTCAGTCAGATTGCTGACCAGTTCCAGCACGCGATTGGCCACGGCCAGGCCGGCAGCGTCCGGTACCGGATGCGCGGCTTCGACCACTTCGATTTTTTCGCACGGAGCGCCGTGACCGTAACGGGTCACCACCAGACCGGATACTTCACCCTGCCAGCAGCGCTCGACCACCTGGGCCATGGCGGCTGCGGCCTTGCCGGCGCCGATGACGATCACCCGACCCGTGCGATCGGCAGGCAGATGGGCTTCGAGGACTTGGTTCGGATGGGCCGCGTCGATGGCTGTGGCAAACAGCTCGCGCAGCAGTTGTTGCGGATCGACCGACATGGCGGGCTCCCGGAATTCTTGTTATTCGAAAGGGCAACTCAGATCACTGTAGGAGTGAGCCTGCTCGCGATTCAGGCGGCGCGGTGTATCAGGTACACCGAGATGAATTCATCGCGAGCAGGCTCACTCCTACAGGTTTGATGAAGGCTTTATTTTTTGTCGCGAATCGAGAAGTTGGCCATGTGTTCCAGACCCTTGATCAGCGCCGAGTGGTCCCAGTTGCTGCCACCGATGGCCGCGCAGGTGCTGAACACTTGCTGGGCGTTGGCGGTGTTCGGCAGGTTGATGTTCAGTTCCTTGGCACCTTGCAGGGCCAGGTTCAGGTCCTTCTGGTGCAGGCTGATACGGAAGCCCGGATCGAAGGTGCCTTTGATCATGCGCTCGCCGTGCACTTCGAGGATCTTCGACGAAGCGAAACCGCCCATCAGCGCTTCACGCACCTTGGCCGGATCAGCACCGTTTTTCGAAGCGAACAGCAGGGCTTCAGCCACGGCCTGAATGTTCAGCGCGACGATGATCTGGTTCGCCACTTTGGCGGTCTGACCGTCGCCATTGCCACCGACCAGGGTGATGTTCTTGCCCATGGCCTGGAACAGCGGCAAGGCGCGTTCGAAGGCATCGGCATCGCCACCGACCATGATGCTCAGGGTCGCAGCCTTGGCGCCGACTTCCCCACCGGACACTGGCGCGTCGAGGTATTGCGCGCCTTTCTCGTTGATCTTCTTGGCGAAGGCTTTGGTGGCGGTCGGCGAGATCGAGCTCATGTCGATCACGACTTTGCCTTTGCCGATGCCGGCAGCGACGCCGTCGGCGCGGAACAGCACGTCATCGACCTGCGGGGTGTCCGGCACCATGACGATGATGAATTCAGCTTCCTGCGCCACTTCGCGCGGGTTGGCCAAGGCGACGGCGCCAGCGGCGACCAGATCGGCTGGAGCGGCGTCGTGGTGCGCCGACAGGAACAGGCTGTGACCGGCTTTCTGCAGGTTCGAAGCCATTGGGTGGCCCATGATGCCGGTGCCGATAAATCCGATTTTAGCCATGAGAAAATCCTCTTGTTTTTGTCTTGCTCAAGCGAAATAGGGGGTGTTGCTTTGGGTGGGAGCGGGCTTGCTCGCGAATGCGGTGGAACATTCAATATCCGTGTTGACTGAACCACCGCATTCGCGAGAAAGCCCGCTCCCACAGGTTTTTTGCAGTGTTCTTAAATTGCGTTGTGGGTTTTCAGCCAGCCGAGGCCTGCTTCAGTGGTGGTCAGCGGCTTGTACTCGCAACCCACCCAACCTTGATAACCAATGCGATCCAGGTGTTCGAACAGGAAGCGGTAGTTGATCTCACCGGTGCCCGGCTCGTTGCGCCCCGGGTTGTCCGCGAGCTGCACGTGGTTGATCTCGCCCAGGTGCGATTGCAGGGTGCGGGCCAGATCGCCTTCCATGATTTGCATGTGATAGATGTCGTATTGCAGGAACAGATTGGCGCTGCCGACCTGCTCGCGAATCGACAGGGCTTGCGCCGTGTTGTTCAGGTAGAAGCCCGGGATGTCGCGGGTGTTGATCGCTTCCATCACCAGTTTGATACCCGCCGCCTGCAGCTTGTCGGCTGCATATTTGAGGTTGGCGACGAAGGTTTTTTCCACGGTGGCATCGTCCACGCCTTGCGGACGGATACCGGCCAGGCAGTTGACCTGGGTGTTGCCCAGCACTTGCGCGTAGGCAATCGCCAGATCGACCCCGGCGCGGAACTCTTCAACGCGATCCGGCAGACACGCGATTCCGCGCTCGCCCTTGGCCCAGTCACCGGCCGGCAGGTTGAACAGCACTTGGGTCAGACCGTTGGCATCGAGCCTGGCCTTGATTTCGGCAGAGCTGAAGTCGTACGGGAACAGGTATTCCACACCACTGAAACCGGCCTTGGCGGCGGCGTCGAAACGGGCAAGGAAATCCTGTTCGGTGAACAGCATGGACAGGTTGGCAGCGAAACGCGGCATGGTGGTCTCCTAAAACGGTTTTGACGCGGGTGGTCAGACTAAACCAATCAGTCCCCTCTCCAGGGGGAGAGGGTTAGGGTGAGGGGGGAATCAGGGTTGGCCCCAAATTCCCCGAACGACACAAAATCGCTCCCTCACCCCAGCCCTCTCCCGGAGGGAGAGGGAGCCAGTTACGTTCAGTCGAGCAACGAAATCGCCGTTGGCGCGTCGTTGCCGACCAGTGCCAGGTCTTCGAATTCGTTGACGGCGTTGATCTCGGTCCCCATGGAGATGTTGGTCACACGCTCCAGGATGATCTCGACAATCACCGGTACCTTGAACTCTTCGATCATTTGTTCGGCCTTGCGCAGGGCAGGGGCGATTTCCGATGGTTCGAACACCCGCAGCGCTTTACAGCCAAGGCCTTCGGCGACTGCGATGTGGTCGACACCGTAACCGTTGAGTTCCGGCGCGTTCAGGTTATCGAAGGACAGCTGCACGCAGTAGTCCATTTCGAACCCGCGCTGGGCCTGACGGATCAGCCCCAGGTACGAGTTGTTCACCACGACGTGGATGTAAGGCAGTTTGAACTGAGCGCCGACCGCCAGCTCCTCGATCATGAACTGGAAGTCATAGTCCCCCGACAGGGCCACGACTTTCCGGCTCGGATCGGCCTTGACCACGCCCAGCGCTGCCGGAATGGTCCAGCCCAACGGCCCGGCCTGACCGCAGTTGATCCAGTGACGCGGCTTGTAGACGTGCAGGAACTGCGCGCCGGCAATCTGCGACAGACCAATGGTGCTGACGTAGCAGGTGTCCTTGCCGAACACCTGGTTCATCTCTTCGTAAACGCGCTGCGGCTTGACCGGCACGTTGTCGAAGTGGGTCTTGCGCTGCAGGCTGGCCTTGCGCTGCTGGCAATCCTGCAGCCAGGCGCTACGGTTTTTCAGCTTGCCGGCGGCTTGCCATTCACGGGCGACTTCGATGAACACGGTCAGCGCGGCAGCGGCGTCGGAGACGATGCCCAGATCCGGAGTGAACACGCGGCCGATCTGCGTGCCTTCGATGTCAACGTGAATGAACTTGCGGCCTTCGGTGTAGACATCCACCGAACCGGTGTGGCGGTTGGCCCAACGGTTACCGATACCCAGTACCACGTCGGATTTCAGCAGCGTGGCGTTGCCGTAACGGTGCGACGTCTGCAGACCGACCATGCCGACCATCAGCGGGTGATCGTCCGGAATGGTGCCCCAGCCCATCAGGGTCGGGATCACCGGAATACCGGTCAGCTCGGCGAACTCCACCAGCAGATCGCTGGCGTCGGCGTTGATGATGCCGCCACCGGCCACCAGCAATGGACGCTCGGCCTGATCAAGCAGGGCCAGAGCCTTCTCGACCTGAATGCGGGTCGCGGTTGGCTTGGCCAGTGGCAGCGGCTGGTAGGCGTCGATGTCGAATTCGATTTCAGCCATCTGCACGTCGAACGGCAGGTCGATCAGCACCGGGCCCGGACGGCCGGAGCGCATTTCGTAGAAGGCTTTCTGGAACGCGTAAGGCACCTGGCCCGGTTCCAGAACCGTGGTCGCCCACTTGGTGACGGGCTTGACGATGCTGGTGATGTCGACCGCCTGGAAGTCTTCCTTGTGCATACGGGCGCGGGGTGCCTGGCCGGTAATGCAGAGGATCGGAATCGAGTCGGCCGAGGCGCTGTAGAGCCCGGTGACCATGTCGGTACCGGCCGGGCCGGACGTGCCGATGCACACGCCGATGTTGCCGGCCTTGGTGCGGGTGTAACCCTCGGCCATGTGCGACGCGCCTTCGACGTGGCGAGCGAGGACGTGATCGATGCCACCGACTTTCTGCAGGGCGGAGTACAGCGGGTTGATCGCAGCACCCGGAATGCCAAAAGCGGTATCAACCCCTTCACGGCGCATCACCAGAACGGCGGCTTCGATTGCTCTCATTTTGCTCATGGTTTTGTGCCTCTTTACGTTTTGTAATTGTATACAAGTGGCTTTGCGCAGAGTGTATTCACGGCGGACGGCGCAGGTCAATCCATTTTCTCAAGCGCCTGTTTCATTCGTCGAAAGCCCGGTTCTACTGTGGCTTTTCGTCGCATGTGGCGCTTTTCGAGAATTATTGTATACAAAAAAATAATTCATTGTGTTCTATTTGTGGCATCGGGCTGCGGCACTTAAGCGCAGCCCCACGACTTTCCCAATAACAAAATGAGGACGGCACCATGAGCGCTTTAACCTTGAAAGTCGCAGTCAACCTGGTCAACGAAGCCATCAGCACCGGGCGCGGGATCAACGCCGCGCCGCTGACCATCGCGGTACTCGATACCGGCGGCCACCTGATCACCCTGCAACGCGAAGATGGCGCCAGCCTGCTGCGCCCGAACATCGCCATCGGCAAAGCCTGGGGCGCCATCGCCCTGGGCAAGGGCTCACGCCTGCTGGCGCTGGACGCCCAACAACGCCCGGCCTTCATTGCCGCACTCAACAGCATGGGCCAGGGCAGCGTCGTCCCGGCTCCGGGCGGGGTGTTGATTCGTGATCAGGCGGGGAATGTGCTGGGGGCGATCGGGATTAGCGGCGATCTGTCGGATATTGATGAGCAGGTGGCGATCAAAGCGGTGGAGGCGCTGGATTTGAGGGCGGATGCGGGGGTGGCTGCTTGATTTTGTAGCGGATGATTAACCGCCTTCGCGAGCAGGCTCACTCCTACAAGGGATCTTGGTTGGACACAAAATGTCTGAACACCACAAACCCCTGTAGGAGTGAGCCTGCTCGCGATAGCTCTCTCCCAGAAACATCCAGCCAAGAGTCTGTCCCATCAACTTGAGCACGCAGAACTAGTCTTCTCATGAGCTGATCATGGGAGGCAAAGGAATGCCTGATCTACCCGCTGCACACCGATTGCGAGCCGGTCGCTATGCCGAGCCCAATCGAATCTACCTACTGACGACCAACACTCTTGATCGCAAACCGATCTTTGCCGATTTTGCTTTGGGCCGATTGGTGGTTCATCAATTTCGGCGTGCACAAGATCTCGGCTTGGCGAACTCACTGGCGTGGGTGGTAATGCCAGATCATTTTCATTGGTTAATCGAATTACAGAGCGGGTCTTTGAGCGAACTGATGCAAAAGACCAAGTCGCTAAGTACCAAAGCGGTGAATCAGGCTACCGGTAGAAATGTTGGCCTCTGGCAAAGAGGGTTTCATGACCGGGCACTGCGGCGGGAGGAGGATTTGGTGAAGATGGCAAGGTATGTCGTCGCCAACCCTTTGCGGGCTGGTCTGGTGGAGAAGCTTGGGGATTATCCGCTGTGGGATGCGATTTGGGTTTGAGCCGAAACTGTGTTGCCTCGATCGCGAGCAGGCTCACTCCTACATTTGGAATGCGTTTCCCTGTAGGAGTGAGCCTGCTCGCGATGGCGTCAGCGCGGTCTCACTGATCCGGCTCACACCCTTTCAACACCAGCCGAATAATCGTCTGTGCCGCCGCCTCGTAATCCGCCTCGTCGAGTTTGTCCTTGCCGGTGACCGCAGAGATCTGCCAGTCGAAATCGGCGTAGGTCTGGGTCGCGGCCCAGATGCTGAACATAAGGTGGTTGGGGTCGATCGGGGCGATCTGGCCGCGGTCGATCCAGCTCTGGATGCAGTCGATGTTGTGCTTGGCCTGGCTGTTGAGCTGCTCGACCAGGTCGGCGCTCAGGTGCGGGGCGCCGTGCATGATTTCGCTGGCGAACACCTTGGAGGCGAAGGGCAGGTCGCGGGAGATGCGGATCTTCGAGCGGATGTAGCCGCTGAGCACTTCGCTCGGTACGCCGTCCGGGTTGAACGGGGTCGAAGCCTGCAGGATCGGCACGATGATGCTTTCCAGGACCTCGCGGTAGAGGTTTTCCTTGGATTTGAAGTAGTAGTAAACGTTGGGCTTGGGCAATCCTGCCTTGGCGGCGATGTCGCTGGTTTTGGTCGCAGCGAAGCCCTTGTCGGCAAATTCCTCACTGGCGGCACGCAGGATCAGTTCTTTGTTGCGCTCGCGGATTGTGCTCATAAACCCGGTGGTTCCTTGCCTGTTCTGGCGGTTGCGCATGGTAGCACCGGCCTCGCGCATGGCTCAAGAATGCCCCGTGTGGCCCGCAGTCGCGGTATGCTGCGCAGCATTATTCACATAAGGAAACAAGATTCATGGCAGGAAGCAGTTTGCTGGTGCTGATCGACGATATTGCCACCGTTCTGGATGATGTGGCGTTGATGAGCAAAATGGCCGCGAAGAAGACCGCCGGCGTACTCGGCGATGACTTGGCGCTCAATGCCCAGCAAGTCTCCGGCGTGCGCGCCGAGCGGGAAATTCCGGTGGTCTGGGCGGTCGCCAAGGGCTCGTTCCTCAACAAGCTGATCCTGGTGCCCTCGGCCCTGGCGATCAGTGCGTTTGTGCCGTGGCTGGTGACGCCGCTGTTGATGGTCGGCGGCGCGTACCTGTGTTTCGAAGGTTTCGAGAAGCTCGCGCACAAGTTCCTGCACAGCAAGGCTGAAGATGACGCCGACCACGCGCAACTGAGCGCGGCGGTGGCCGAGCCGACCACCGATCTGGTGGCTTACGAGAAGGACAAGATCAAAGGCGCGATCCGCACTGACTTCATCCTCTCGGCGGAAATCATCGCCATTACCCTTGGTACCGTGGCCGACGCATCGCTGAGCCAGCAAGTGATCGTCATGTCCGGCATCGCTATCGTCATGACCGTCGGTGTTTATGGCCTGGTGGCCGGCATCGTCAAACTCGACGATCTGGGCCTGTGGCTGACCCAGAAATCGGGTGCAGCCGCCAAAAGCATCGGCAATGCAATCCTGCGCGCCGCCCCGTACATGATGAAAGGCCTGTCGGTGATCGGCACGGCGGCAATGTTCCTCGTCGGTGGCGGCATCCTCACCCACGGCGTTCCTGTGCTGCATCACTGGATTGAAAGTGTCGGTGTGGCGGCCGGTAGCGCCGGGTTCGCAGTCCCTGTGCTGCTCAATGGCGTGGCGGGGATCATCGCGGGCGCGGCAGTGCTGGCGGTGGTTTCGGTGGTCGGTAAAATCTGGCGCGCAATCAAAGGCTGAACACAATAACCCTGTGGGAGCGAGCCTGCTCGCGAAGGCGTCGAGTCAGCCACCCCCTTCGGGTCTGAGACACCGCATTCGCGAGCAGGCTCGCTCCCACATTGGATTTCAGTGATCCATGAAAAAGGGCCATTCGACTCGCATCGAATGGCCCTTTTTTGTTGTCGCTGAGGTTACTCGGCAATCTGCAACTTGCGCGACTCGGTGTAGACGTAACGCACTTTCTCGTATTCGAACGGCGAGTTCATCTGGCCGTAGCGGAAGTTGGTCTGGTAGCGCTTGTCGACCGCACGCAGGGCCCAGATTTCCGGGTGGTTGGAGCTGACTTCCGACACGTTCAGGTAGTTGATCGCCGATTCGGCGGTGTAGTCCACGGCCAGGCCGGCGGTATCGCGAATGTTTGACGGGCCGAGGATCGGCAAGACGAAGTAGGCACCGCCCGGTACGCCGTAGAAGCCCAGGGTCTGGCCGAAGTCTTCGCTCTGGCGCGGCAGGCCCATGGCGGTGGCCGGATCCCACAGACCGGCAATGCCGATAGTGGTGTTGAGCAGCAGCCGCGCGGTGGTTTCCATCGAGCGCTTGCCCTTGAACTGCAGCAGGCTGTTGACCAGGTTCGGCACGTCGCCAAGGTTGTTGAAGAAGTTGCTCACCCCGGTGCGCAGGAAGCTTGGCGTCACGTAGCGATAACCGTCGACCACCGGCAGGAACACCCATTGGTCGAAGCGGTAGTTGAAGTGGTAGACGCGGCGGTTCCACGACTCCAGCGGGTCATAGACGTTGAGTGCGTTGAGCGTCGAGCGCTCGAACTCACGCTGGTCAAGCCCCGGGTTGAACTTGAGTTTGGACAGCGGCTCCTTGAAGCCATCGCTGTCGACCACCACCGGCGCGTTGGCTTTGCTGTTGTCGGCCTGGGCCACGCCTGCACTGAGGAGCGCTGCAATCAGCAGGAGATATTTAGCCACGGAAAAACTCCAGCATGGCGTCGCTGTTGACGCGGTAGTTAAGGTTGCCGCAATGGCCGCCCAGTGGGTAAACGGTCAGGCGATCGCCAAAGGTCTTGCGCAGGAAGCCGAGGTCGCCAGGGCCGAGGATCACGTCATCAGCATTGTGCATGACGGCGATTTTCGGGCTGTCGTGCAGGTAATCCTTGAGTGCGTACAGGCTGACCTGATCGATCAGTTGCAGCAGGCTGCCGCCGTCAGTGCGCGCGCGCCACATCGGAATCACTTGTTCGGTCAGGTAGCAGTCGAAGTCGCATTGCAGCGCACGCTTGAGGAACGGCGTGAGGCTGGTGCCTTCGGTGATCGGGAATTTCGGCGGGGTGATCAGGCCACGACGGTTGATCAGGTCGGAGGTGAAGGCAATGTCTGCCGCCGAGAAACGGAACGAAGTGCCGATCAGCATCGCCATCTGTTCGTTGGTCAGGTGCTGCTTCGACTGCTGGAAGTCGTAGAGCAGGGCGTCATTGAGGTCGATGTAGCCTTTCTGCTGGAAGTAGCGGGTCAGCTTGTTCAGCACCAGTTCATAGAAGGTGGTGCTGTTGTTGATGCCCTTCACCTCGGTCTGTACCAGCTTGTCGAGGTTGCTGATCGAGGTGTAGAGGTTGACCGGCGGGTTGAGCAGCAGGACTTTCTTGAAGTTGAAGCTGCGTCGGGTCTCGTCCAGATGCGCGACGAACGCGGCATCCAGCGCGCCGAGGCTGTAGCCGCTGAGGTAGTACTCGGTGACCGGCAGTTTCGGATGCTGCGCACGCACGGCCTGCATCACCCGGTACATGTCTTCGGCGTCTTCCTTGGTGATGCCCGGGGTGGCGAAGCGTGAAGCGGCGCTGATGAAGTCGAAGCTGGTGGGCGACGACAGCTGCACGACGTGGTAGCCGGCCTTGTAGTAGAGCTTCTTCAGGTACTCGTTGAGCGTGCTGTCATAGCGCGCGCCGGTACCGGCGATCAGGAAGATCAGCGGCGCCGGTTTGTCCTGCTCGGCGATGCGGTAGGTGAGTTTTTTCACCGCCCAGAAATTGTCCGGGAGGATGAAGGCCCGTTCCGGGCGCAGGGTGATGCTGTGGTCGGACTGATTGATCTCGTCGTTCGACGGCAACTCCGGGCGCAGGTCCGGTGGCGTGGTGGCGATGGTCGCCTCGAACGGGTTGGTCAGGGGATAGCCATAACTGGCGGCATCGATATCCACCGCCAGTGCGGACGCACTCAGAATAAGGCCGCTGAACAGCGCGGCGAAGCGCAAGGAACGGAGCATGACTGGATCCCTTAAAGGAAGGTGCCGAATGAAGTTCGCAGGCTATGACCACCGGGCTCGCGCCAAAGTGCCATGCCTCGGCACCAAACAGGCAGAATTCGGAGTAATAGTAGCTGGACGATACACTTTGCAAGGCGCGGATGACCAGTTAACAGTTGTTAGTGCTTGCCAATGCGTGCGGGCAGATTAAGCTGGCCGCCGATTTCGTTGATTGGAGAGATTCATGTCCCACCGCTTGCCCGTGATTCTGTTGCTCGTGCTGTTGCCGATGTGGCTGGCCGCCAGTTATGGCGTGCGTTATGGCTTCATGGAAGATGGGCAGTGGGTCGGCATCTGCGTCGATGAAGCGAGCCGTTGGGAATGCTCGGTGCGTTCGAACCTGGGGCTGATGATCCACTTCAAGGTGTTGGGCTGGACCGCGCTGGGTGCGGCGCTGCTGGGTTTTGTGCTGCCCGGGCGGGCAGGGTGGTGGCTGGCGGTGCTGGCGCTGGTGTTCGGGTTGCCGGCGCTGGCGTTGTACAACACGACGTTGGCGGTGTTTGCGGTGGTTATTGGCGGGTTGCGCCTGGTCCGGGCGTCCCGCAGCGCCTGACAGTCAGCATTCGCGAGCAAGCCCGCTCCCACAGGGGATTTGTGAACGCCACAGATCAAATGTGGGAGCGGGCTTGCTCGCGAAGGGGCCAGACTGGCCTCGGGAGATCAGCCTTTGCGAACCCGCAGGCAGCGCCACAGCGCCGCCACCATCAACCCGCTGACCAGCGCCCAGCCCCACGCCTGCTGATTCAACAGTCCTTCTTCATACAGCTGCGGCGCAATGCCGGCACCGATGATAAAGGTCAGCAGGGCAATTTCCCGGCGCGGTACGCTGACCGGACGGCATACGTACACCAGCGCCGGCAGAATGAACGCCATGCTGGCGAAACTGCGATAACGCGCGTCGAACACCATCTCCAGCATCATCACCGCCGCCGCAAAACCGGCCACGGCAACCAGCCATCCAGCACGCCGTTCCAGCAGATTGAACGCGCGTTCACGCCAACCCTGACGGTTGCTCAAGGTCAGCGCGGCATGCGCCAGCACCAACAGATTCAACGCTGTCAGCAAGCCGACCCACAGCCATTCGCTGGCAAACCGCGTGGTCACTCGCGCCAGATCGCCCCAGGCGCCGATAGAGCAGGCTGCAACTGCCGCAAGCAGGGGCAGAACCAACGCCGATTGCGTGGTGCGAACCCGGCCGCCGAGTAGCAGCGTGCCGAGGAAAATCAGCCCACCGACGCCCAGCCATTCCTTCCAGTACGGCACATTGGTCACTGGCCCGGCGAGCACGCCCTTGTCCTGGCGATCGGCGTCGAACAGGCCCCAGTAACCGCCGACCGCACCTTCGCTGCCCCGTTTCCATGGCTGGTCGAACGCTTCGATCAGGTTGTAATGCCAGCCTTCCTTCTCGGCCATCGCGACAAAACCGCGAATGAACTTGGCCTCGTTGACCCGGCTCGGCAGGGCGGTCTCACGCTGCCGGCCTTCACTGGGCCAGCCGGTCTCGCCGATCATCACGTCCTTGGGCGCGAATTTGTTGCCGAACACCTGACGCACATCCGCCACGTGTTGCAGAGCGACGTCGATGTTTGACGGGTCATCTTCCCAGTACGGCAGCAAGTGAATGGTCAGGAAATCCACCGCCGGCGCGACTTCCGGGTGTTTGAGCCAGAACTCCCAGACATCGGCATAGGTGACCGGTTGTTTGACCTGGCTTTTGACCTTGTTGATCAGCTTCGCCAGTTGCGCGCCGGTGACTTCCTTGCGCAGCAAGGCTTCGTTGCCGACGATCACCGCACTGACCACGTCCGGGTTGGCGTTGGCCGAGGCGATCAGCAGGTCGACTTCTTTCTCGGTGTCCACCGGGTTGCTGTTGACCCAGGCGCCGATCATCAACTTCAAACCGTGCTTGCGCGCCAGATCCGGCAGGGCTTCGAGGCCGGTCATCGAGTAGGTGCGGATGCATTCGAAGCGCGTCGCCAGCAGGGCGAGGTCGGCGTCCATGCGCTCCGGGCGCAGCTTGAACGGCACGTCGAACGGCGACTGGTCCTTGTCGAATGGCGTGTAGGAGGCGCATTGCAACTTGTGCGTCGGGGTCGCGGCGTCCGGCAGGATCACCGGTTTGCCGAGGCCGTACCAGAAGCCGCCAAGGGCAAACAGGCCGAGCAGGCAGGCGAAGAGATAAGGAACAAACGGGAAGCGGGAAGTCGCGGACATGGTTAGGCCGAGTGGCTGCAAAGCGACGCATGTTACCTGCATTTATCCGCGGGTTGGTGGCCTGCATGATTTGCACATGCAAAGTTCGGGCGGATTGTCTGGCGCCAATTATTCAGAGGTGATTAATGGCCTTCTGATGTCGTTTCTCGGTGTATTGAGGTCGCTGACAGAGCAGGTCGCTGCGGGCGTCAGGCCGATGATCGAAAGCGTCAGTACTCCACTGGCATTCGAGCGAGTTTGCGGTCAGGCGTGATGGGGGCGCTGTGCACCATAACAATACGTTGACGATGCCCGGCATCCGTCGGGCGCAGCATTTCGGGGAAGTAAACGATGAAGATGCGACGACTTTTAGGCGCAGGTGCCGCTCTGGTGCTTGCGATGAGTTCCACATTCGCCAGCGCTGAAAAACAGACCCTGAACATCGGTTACGTTGACGGCTGGTCCGACAGCGTCGCGACCACCCACGTGGCGGCCGAGGTGATCAAGCAGAAACTCGGCTACGACGTGAAGCTGCAAGCCGTCGCCACCGGGATCATGTGGCAGGGCGTGGCCACCGGCAAACTCGACGCGATGCTCTCGGCATGGCTGCCGGTGACCCACGGCGATTACTGGACGAAGAACAAGGATCTGGTCGTCGATTACGGCCCGAACTTCAAGGACGCGAAAATCGGCCTGATCGTGCCGGAGTACGTCAAGGCCAAATCGATCGAAGACCTCAAGACCGACGACACCTTCAAGAACCGCATCGTCGGCATCGACGCCGGTTCAGGCGTGATGCTCAAAACCGATCAGGCGATCAAGGATTACGGCCTCGACAAATATACGCTCAAGGCCAGTTCCGGCGCCGGCATGATTGCCGAGCTGACCCGTGCCGAGAAGAAGAACGAATCGATTGCCGTCACCGGTTGGGTGCCGCACTGGATGTTCGCCAAGTGGAAACTACGCTTCCTCGACGACCCGAAAGGCGTGTATGGCGCGGCTGAAACCGTGAACAGCATCGGCAGCAAAGAACTCGCTACCAAGGCTCCGGAAGTCGCCAAGTTCCTGAAAAACTTCCAGTGGGCGTCGAAAGACGAGATCGGCGAAGTCATGCTGGCCATCCAGGACGGCGCCAAGCCTGAAGCGGCGGCCAAGGATTGGGTCGCCAAACACCCGGATCGCGTGGCTGACTGGACCAAATAACTCCGCTCAACGCAGCTCCCCTGTAGGAGTGAGCCTGCTCGCGATAGCGTCCTTTCAGTTGATACAAATGTCGACTGATACAACGCCATCGCGAGCAGGCTCACTCCTACATTTGTTTCTGGGCAACCCTCACCTGCAGGGTTTACGGCTGTTTCAAAGCCTCTTTCCAACTCTTTCGGCTAATTACCGTCCAAAAATTGGCGAAAACGTCATGTCGTTCTAATACTAAGGTCGTCTGGAACCCGTTCCGCAGCCGCATACAGTGGATACGTTCCAACAATAATCTGTGCTGCGAGGATAAAAACAATGAACGACAGCATTTACCTCTCGATTCAAAACAGCCCGCGCTTCAAGGAGCTGGTGCGAAAAAGAGAAAAGTTCGCCTGGATACTCTCGGCGATCATGCTCGGGCTGTACTCCGGATTCATCCTGCTGATCGCATACGGGCCGCAAGTGCTCGGGGCGAAACTCAGTCCCGGGTCGTCGATTACCTGGGGTATTCCGATTGGTGTCGGTCTGATTGTCTCGGCCTTCGTCCTGACCGGTATCTACGTGCGACGCGCCAATGGCGAGTTTGACGACCTGAACAATGCGATTCTCAAGGAGGCTCAGCAATGATCCGGCGTCTACTGGCTCTTTTGAGCATCGCAGCGTTCGCTCCAGCCGTCTGGGCCGCTGACGCCTTGACCGGCGAAGTCCACAAACAACCGCTCAACGTTTCCGCGATCGCCATGTTCGTGGTGTTCGTCGGCGCCACCTTGTGCATCACCTACTGGGCGTCCAAGCGCAACAAGTCGGCCGCCGACTACTATGCGGCGGGCGGCAAGATCACCGGGTTCCAGAACGGTCTGGCGATTGCCGGTGACTACATGTCGGCGGCGTCCTTCCTGGGGATTTCCGCGCTGGTGTTCACCTCCGGCTACGATGGCCTGATCTATTCGATCGGCTTCCTGGTGGGCTGGCCGATCATTCTGTTCCTGATCGCCGAGCGCCTGCGTAACCTGGGTAAATACACCTTTGCCGACGTGGCGTCCTACCGCCTCGGGCAAACCCAGATCCGCACCCTGTCTGCCTGCGGTTCGCTGGTAGTGGTGGCGTTCTACCTGATCGCGCAAATGGTTGGTGCCGGCAAGCTGATCCAGCTGCTGTTCGGTCTCGACTACTACGTGGCGGTGATTCTGGTCGGTATCCTGATGTGCATGTACGTGCTGTTCGGCGGCATGCTGGCGACCACCTGGGTGCAGATCATCAAGGCGGTGCTGTTGCTGTCCGGTGCCTCGTTCATGGCGCTGATGGTGATGAAGCACGTCAACTTCGACTTCAACATGCTGTTCTCCGAAGCGATCAAGGTTCACCCTAAAGGTGAAGCGATCATGAGCCCGGGCGGTTTGGTGAAAGATCCGATTTCGGCGTTTTCCCTCGGCCTGGCCCTGATGTTCGGTACTGCCGGCCTGCCGCACATCCTGATGCGTTTCTTCACCGTGAGTGATGCGAAAGAAGCGCGCAAGAGTGTGCTGTACGCCACCGGCTTCATTGGTTACTTCTACATCCTGACCTTCATCATCGGCTTCGGCGCGATCCTGCTGGTCAGCACCAACCCGGCTTTCAAGGATGCGGCGGGCGCTCTGCTCGGCGGCAACAACATGGCGGCGGTGCACCTGGCTGACGCGGTGGGTGGCAGCATCTTCCTCGGCTTCATCTCGGCGGTAGCGTTCGCGACCATTCTGGCGGTGGTGGCCGGTCTGACCCTGGCCGGTGCCTCGGCGGTGTCCCACGACCTGTATGCCAGCGTGATCAAGAAGGGCAAGGCCAACGACAAGGATGAAATTCGCGTGTCGAAGATCACCACCATCGCCCTGGGCGTGCTGGCGATCGGTCTGGGTATCCTGTTCGAGAGCCAGAACATCGCGTTCATGGTCGGCCTGGCGTTCTCCATCGCGGCGAGCTGCAACTTCCCGGTGCTGTTGCTTTCGATGTACTGGAAGAAGCTGACCACCCGCGGTGCGATGGTCGGTGGCTGGCTGGGGCTGGTGAGTGCGGTGGGGCTGATGATCCTTGGTCCGACCATCTGGGTGCAGATTCTGCATCATGAGAAGGCGATCTTCCCTTACGAGTACCCGGCGCTGTTCTCGATGGTGATCGCGTTCATCGGGATCTGGTTCTTCTCGATTGCCGACAAGTCCGCAGCAGCCGAGAACGAGCGGGCGCTGTTCTTCCCGCAGTTTGTGCGTTCACAGACTGGCCTTGGGGCGAGCGGGGCGGTTTCGCACTAAGTTCTGGTTACGTGGTTTGAGTGAAATGCCCTGGTTGAGAGATCGGGGCATTTTTTTTGTGGGCGGTTTCGGGCTCGGGCCCTGGTGGTTATTGAGTACATATCCGTTGCTGCGGTAACGGCTGCTTAGGGTTCCGCCCTTACGGCGGGTCACTTTTTCCAGACGCCGAAAAAGTAACCAAAAAGGCTTTACCCTG